>NZ_CM171613.1:0-345000 GCF_057401885.1 Novosphingobium sp. 550D
GTGGAAGATCAGGATGCGCTGGACCTGGCCGCCGATTGGGCGGACATTTGTCAGGGCCTGAAAAAAGATCTCGGACCGCAGCTGTTCAACCAGTGGATTCGCCCGATCCAGCTGGGCGCCTTCAACAAGGACTCGGGCACGCTCGAACTTTTTCTGCCCACCGAATTTTCGGCCAACTGGGTGGCGGATCGCTTTGCCGATCGCCTGACGCTGGCGTGGAAAATCGCCCGCGATGTGCGCCATGTGCGAATCAGCGCCCAGCCCGGCCGCCGCGCCATGCCCGATCTGCGTCTGGCCCGCGACAACACGCCCGCACGCCCTGCCCCCGTTCTGAACGAGGCAAGCCGCGCCATGACCCACCCGGTCGAAGGCGCAAGCGCGGCGACCGACACGCTGGCTCTGGCCTCGATCGGGCTTGACCCCTCGCTGACCTTTGCCACCTTTGTCACCGGCACCAGCAACGTGCTGGCCTTCAACGCGGCCCAGCGTATGGCCGCACAAGAAGCGCCGCAGTTCTCGCCGCTCTATCTCAAGGCCGCCACCGGGCAGGGCAAGACCCACCTGATGCATGCCATCGGCCATGCGTTTCTGGCCAACCATCCGCGTGCGCGCATCTTCTATTGCAGCGCCGAACGCTTCATGGTCGAGTTCGTTCAGGCTCTGCGCCAGAACCAGATGATCGAGTTCAAATCGCGCCTGCGTGGCTTCGATCTGCTGCTGGTCGACGATATCCAGTTCATCATCGGCAAGGCTTCGGCACAGGAAGAACTGCTCTACACGATCGACGCGCTGCTGGCCGAAGGCAAGCGTCTGGTCTTCGCCGCCGACCGCAGCCCGCAGGCTCTGGATGGCGTCGAACAGCGTCTCCTCTCGCGCCTGTCGATGGGGCTGGTCGCCGACATCATCCCGGCCGATATCGAGCTTCGCCGCTCAGTGCTGGAACATCGCCTTGCGCGCTTTACCTCGGTCGATGTGCCGGGCGATGTGATCGAATTTCTGGCCCGCACGATCAACCGCAATGTGCGCGAGCTGGTCGGCGGCCTCAACAAGCTAATTGCCTATGCGCAGCTGACCGGACAGGCCGTCTGCCTGCAACTGGCCGAGGAACAGTTGACCGATATCCTTTCGGCCAACCGCAAGCGCATCACCATCGACGAGATCCAGCGCACGGTCTGCCAGTTCTATCGCGTGGACCGTCAGGAAATGTCCTCCAAGCGCCGCGCCCGTGCCGTCGTGCGCCCGCGTCAGGTGGCCATGTACCTGTCCAAGGTGCTGACCCCGCGCTCCTACCCGGAAATCGGACGCAAGTTCGGCGGGCGTGACCACTCGACGGTGATCCATGCGGTGCGCCTGATCGAGGATCTGCGCACGCGCGATGCCGATATTGACGGCGACGTTCGTTCGCTGCTGCGTCAGCTGGAAAGCTGATCTTACAACCCCGGTAAAAGCTGTTGACGGGCGGTGCATATAGGCTGGACAAGCCTGTGCATCGCCTGTTGGCCTGTCTGTGGATAAGCTGTTCACAGGTTGTGGGTGGGGGCTTTATGCCTCCGGCGGGCAAAGGGACTTATCCCTTTGCAATCCCGTTAATATGGGCGTTGCGTTGGGTGGCAGCCGGCAGCATTAATCGCCACCATGGATTTAAAGCCTGCGGCGCCAAATAGCACAAACGCCCAGCGCCGGAGACATCCTCCTTCTTGCCCTCCCCCTTTGCCTCCCCTAAATCCCGCGCATGACCCCTGAACGCCTGTCCCGCTTCGCCCGCCACATTGTCCTTCCCGAAATAGGCGGCGTGGGCCAAATGGCGCTCAACGATGCCCATGTGGTGATGATCGGTTGCGGGGGCATCGGCAGCCCTGCTCTGCAATATCTGGCAGCAGCGGGCGTGGGGCGACTCACGCTGATCGATGATGATCATGTCGAGGCCAGCAACCTGCAACGCCAGACGATCTTTACAACGGGCGATATCGGCACCCCAAAGGCACAGGCCGCCGCCGCATGGGTGGCGCGTTTCGACCCGGACATCACCGTCACCCATCACCAGACACGCATCACGGCGCAGAACGCAGCAGAACTGATCGCTGGCGCCACGCTGGTGCTGGATGGCTGCGATAATTTCGCCACCCGCCTTGCCGTATCCGATGCCTGCCTAACCGCATGCATTCCGCTGACCACGGCCGCCGTGGGCCGTTTTCAGGGCCAGATCGCCAATTTCGCGGGCCACCTGCCCGGCCATGCCTGCTATCGCTGCTTCGTGGGCGAGGCCTTTGACGCGGCCGATTGCGACACATGCGCGGCCGACGGGGTGCTGGGGGCCTTTGTCGGCATGGTGGCGCTGATGGCGGTGCAATCGGCCCTTCGCGTGATCCTGCATGGCGCCGGGATGACGGGGCCTCTGGCCGATCCGCAATGGGGGCGGTTGCATTTGCTCGACGGTCTGGCGCCGTCGTTGCGCACGATCACCATTCCCGCCGATCCGGTCTGCAGCACCCATTAAAACGCGCCGTGCAAAAAAGCAGGGCCGTCCCAGCCGGACGGCCCTGCTTCCTCCTGCGAGAAAAGCCCGGACGGGTCCATGCCCGCCCGGTGCTTTTCACAAACTCAAAAATTTACGACTTGGGTTCTTCCAGTGTGGGATATTTGATGCCCAACTGGTCGAGATAGGTCGGATACTTCGCCGCGTCGTAGTAATATTTTTCCATCTGCGGACGATATTCCTTCATCGTCTTTTCATTCAGCCAAGTTGCCGCCTTCGGCCCCAGAATCGGGTCATATTTGTCGGTCTTGAGCTGAACGTCGGTGAAGTATGCCTTGGCGTCCGCCACCAGCTTGGGCGTGGTCATCACGTCCAGAATGGTCAGCGCCAAAGCCTTGGCGCCCGCTTCAACGCCCTTATGCGCGATTGGCGTGGCCATCGCCATGGCCGACAGCACGTTGTGGCCGATCATGTTGGGAATATTGGCGGGATAGCGGATCGTGATAGTCGGCACGGTCCACATGATGTCGCCAATGTCGTCCGAACCGCCGCCGATCGAACGGGGCCGATTTTCCGGCGACGACAAATCACCGATCTTGTCCTGCAACGGCTTGACCGTGCGGTGGTTGATCGTCTGCACCGCCTTGGCAAAGGCCTGATCGTCGGCGGTCCACTTGGGCATGCCCACGGCCTTGATATTGGCATAGGCGGCTTCGGCCAGCGGCTTGTTGCCGAAATTGGGCGCGGCATAGCCAAGGATCTGCGAGGTCACCGTCGTGCCGGTCGCCTTGGCGGCGGCCTGCGCGATTTCATTGCCGGTGTTGTACAGGTTGCGCACGCCCGCAAAGCTGCGCTCGCGGAAATAATACCACACGCTGGCCGTTTCGGGCACCACGTTGGGCTGGCCGCCGCCATTGGTGATCACGTAATGCGAACGCTGGGTGATGGGCAGATGCTCGCGGCGGAAATTCCACGCGCTGTCCATGATTTCAACGCCGTCCAGCGCCGAGAAGCCATCCCACGGATCGCCCGCGGCATGGGCGGTCTTGCCCTTGAACGTATATTCGACCGACACCATGCCGTTCATGCCCAATTCGCCATAGGCGGTGCCGAAATCGGAACTGACGTGGTTGAAGATGCAAAGGTCAACGTCCTTGAACATACCTTCGCGGACATAATAGGCCTTGGTCGCCAACAGTTCTTCGGCAACACCCGGCCAGATCATCAGGCGGCCGGGGATGTGGTTCTTTTCCATCACCTGTTTGGCCGCAATCGCGGCGGCCACGACCAGCGGCATGCCCGAATTATGGCCTTCGCCATGCCCCGGCGCGCCTTCGACCATCGGTTTCTTATACGGCAGGCCCGGCGTTTGCGAGGTGCCCAGCAGATTGTCGATATCGCTGCCCAGCGCGAGGACCGGACCGCCCTCGCCCCAGGTGGCGGTGAAGGCGGTCGGGATACCCGCCACGCCCTTGGTCACCTTGAAACCGTTCTTTTCCAGAATGCCGGTCAGATATTCCATCGTGCGGAATTCCTGGAAACCGGGTTCAGCATAGCTGAACACGGTATCCACCATCACCTGGATATCTTTCTTCTGGGCCTCGACCCCGGCCACAGCCTCCGCCTTCATCTTGGGCGAAGCGGCGGCATTGGCCTGTGTGCTGGTCAGCACGGCGGCCGTTGCCATCAATGCCAGAGTGCAATGTTTAACAAAGCGCATGATTGATCCTTCTTCCGATCAGAAGCCGATCTTGGCCGAGACGCGGACGGTGCGTCCCATGACGTCATAAATGCTGCGGTTGGTCTGGGCATAAGCGGGCACGTTATTGCCGCTGGGGCCGTTGCCGATCAGCACGGGATCCTTGTCGAACAGGTTGCTGACCACAAAGGTCAGCGACGCGTCCTTGACCTTTTGGGTCAGGATCTTGAACTGAACCGAGGCGTCCATATAGCTGGTGCCCTTGATCTTGTTATTGTTGATCGTGCGATACTGGTTATTCGAAACCGGGCACGAGCTGGTGCATTCGATATAGTCGTTGCCGTAAACACCATCCGAGAAGCCGCGATAGACCAGGTTGAAGTTGACCTGACCGACTTCATAAAACGCGCTGATGCGATAGACCCAGCTGGGCGAGCTGAAGCCGCCCGAAAGGCTGCCGCCGTTCACGCCGGCATAGTCAACCGGGAAGATCTTATTATCGACGACGTTGGCAATGTAATGCGTCGTCGTGCCGCGCACCGTCAATGTACCGGGCAGGCTGGCGCTGATCTTGGACAAGGGCGCGCGATAGCTTGCCTCGATGTCAAAACCCTTGGCATGCTGGCTGGCAAAGTTGAAAGGCTGAATGACGATCGATTGAAGCGTGCCGCCCGAATAGATGATGTTCGAGCAATAAGCGGTCTGACCCGCGGCGCAGAAATCAACGGTGTTCTGGGCCGTGATCGAACCGATCGAGTCCTTGATGTTAATGTCGTAATAGTCAAAGCTGGCCGTGAAACCGGGGATGAAGGGCGGTGTGACAACCGCACCCATCGTCCAAGTATTGGCCTTTTCAGGCTTCAAATTGGTGTTGCCGATTGTGCTTTCCACAAAACCGGTCGAACCCGTTGCCAAAACCACCGTGTTGGTACGGGCGGTCGGCGAAGCAAAGAGTTCCTGAAGATTGGGCGCACGGATGTCACGCGAATAGGTGCCGCGCAGTTTGAACATCGAATTGGCCTGCCACGTCGCGCCCGCCTTATAGGTCACGACGCTGCCGCTGGTCGAATAATCGGTCGCGCGCGCCGCCGCATTGACATTCACGCCCTTGATCAGCGGCAGGTCGATTTCGACGAACCCTTCCTTCACATAGTAATGGCCGGTGTTGGGCAGATAGTTGCCGTAAAGCCATTGGCTGGTGGTGGTGCCATTGGCATTGACGAGCGGCTGGAATTCCGTCGGAACATAGCCGGTGATGCCTTCACGGCGCCATTCACCACCAAAGGCGATGGCCGCCGTGCCGCCGGGCAGCTTGAACAGATCGCCGTTCAACGCCACCGAGGCCACATCCTGCTTGAGCGTCTGATCGCGCCAGGGCTGATTGCCATAGATATAGGCCAGACCCGCCGCCGACGGCCCCGAGGTGCCCACACGGTTGATCGGCACGCAGCCATTGGTCGTATTGGTCAGGCTGGAGCGGCAAACGATCGTGCCGGCCGCAACCCCCAGCGCATTGCCCGCAGGCGCATAGACAGCGTCCTGAGCCAGAGCCATACGGCTCAGATTCCAGGTGTTGGTCAGCTGTTCATGCGACTTGGTTTCGCCATGCTGGAAATAAGCGTCAAATTTCCACTCACGGCCCAACAGGTCAAATTTGCCCTTTGTCCCGACGACATAGCGATAGACGTCGCGCGTGTTGTGGCTGCCGGGCACAGGATAGCCGGCATTGCTGGTACCGATCGTGATGGTGTTAGCCGACGAATTGCCCAACGCCGCCGCAACCGTGGGATACATCGATTGGAGATAGGCATTGTCGCCGCGGATCGTCACGCCGGTGCTTGGCGTCTGCTGATAGTAGCTTTCGCCGATATAGCGGTTCCAGCCGAACTGGGCAAAAATCTCGATGTTATTGGTCAGGTCATAGCTGGCGCGGCCAAAGGCGCTGAAACGCGCTTCATCGGGCATAAGCGAGTTGGTGCCGACATGACCGGCCAAGGTGGTCTGGTAATCACCGCCCACCATATAGCCAGAGCTGCTGCGGGCGCCGAAATTGAGCGTTCCCATTTGCCCCGCGCCCAGGAAATACCGACCGATCAGACCGTTGGCGCTCGACAGGTTGGTGCCGGTGATCAAACCGCCCGCCGTATAGGTGGACGGGCCAAAGCCGCTGCCCACAATCCAGCTGGGCTGGCCCGCTGCGGTGTTGGGGTTGGCGATGGTGAAATAGCCGTTTTTGTTCCAATCGCGCGCAATGGTCGAAATGCCGTCCTGCTTTGCATATTCGGTGTTCAGCAAGACATGCAGGCGATCATCAAACGCGCCAAAACCGGCCGAAGCGGAAATCCTGTAATTGCGACCATCGCCATAGGTGGTGATGCCCTGATCCATCCCGATCTTGAAGCCCTTGTACTTCTTGTTCAGGATGAAGTTGACCACGCCGCCCACAGCGTCCGAACCATACTGGGCCGATGCGCCGCCGGTAACGACTTCGACGCGTTCAACCAGATCCTGCGGCACGGTGTTGACGTCGACCACGCCGTTGATGGCGCTGGCCACCGAACGCTGACCATCGATCAGAACCAGCGTACGCGAAGCGCCAAGGCCCCGCAGGTTGACGCTGTTGATACCGGCCAGACCATTCGACAGGCTACCCGATGAATTGGCCGAGGTCGAACCCGTCGTCACGGCGGGCAATTGGTTGACGAAGTTGGAAAGGTTGGCGGGTGCCTGCGCCTTGATATCGGCCGAGGACAGCACGGCCACCGGCGTCGGCGCGGCAAAACCGTCTTTCACAATACGCGTGCCGGTCACGACAATGTCATTGGCCGGTGCGGCTTCTTCCGCCGCCGGCGCCGGTTCATCAGCGGCCAGTGCCGGCGTGGCAACCAACATGGCCAGCACCGAAACGGCGGTTCCACCAAGCCATGCCCTGCGGCCAGCCGATTGCACCATTTCCCTCATCGTTCGATCAATCGCCATGAAAACCCCCTATTGCTTATCTTGCTTCTATCCGGCGACCCTGTTCCCTTGCCGATGCTGTCCACGCCATGCGGACGCCCCGATTTTTTCCAAGTCATGACGACAGGCCGGCCCTGTATTGCCACAACCTCTTTTGGCCGCTTCAACGACCCCCTATTTAAATTCAGAACGGTTGCGACCACACAGACCTTCGCCTGCCTTACAAGATGCCCAATTGATCATTGCAATGCAGCAAATGCTACATGATTGCGCCCGATTTTTTCCAATAAATATCACTGATAATCTCATTAAAATCGAAGCAATCATGCGCGTTTGGCAAATTTTAGTGAATATTACCAACCCTGTTCATAAAGTCTTGCCCGATTTCCAATCCGGACGAATCACCCCGTTTCACCCCCGCGCGTTGCCGCAAGGCAGCAATGCGCAACGCTCACTTGCCCCGGCAAAAAACCGCAGGTGGAACGTTGCGCTGCGTCACGCGGCGCATGACAAAGCTGGAACGAATCTTGGCCACATGCGGCAGCGTGGCCAGTTCGCTGCGATAAATCCGGTCGTAATCTTCAAAACTTTTGACATGGACCATCATCAGAAAGTCCGTGTCGCCCGAAACAAAGCTGCAGAATGTGACCGAAGGACAGCGCACGACCGCCTCTTCAAATTCGGTCAGCACGGAATCGGATTGTGACAGCAATTCGATGGCCACGATCACCACAATGCCAAGGCCCAGCATCGGCAGATCAAGTTCGGCCGTATAGCCCTTGATCGCCCCCTGCTCTTCCAAAAGCTTGCGCCGACGCGCCGCCGCCGTTGCGGACAGATGCACCCTTTCCCCCAGCATCACGTCCGACATCCGGCCATCTTCGACCAGTGCGTTCATGATGCGAAAGTCTGTGGCATCAAATTCAGTGAGAGTGTTTTCCGTCACGCTGGCCCCTTGAAGTAACGGATTTCCAGAAGAAGCAGGTAAAATTGCCCCGTATTTCGTCAGATAGAGTGCGCCGAGTGTGATAGCTTTGGAAATACGTCAAACTGGCACCTTTGCCCCCAGCCAGTGCTGGCTAGAACATCCTTCACCACAATCGAAAAGGGTCATACGATGAAGCAGGCAAGGGCATGGAGTCTGGCGGGGAGTCTGGCGGGCGCGGCATTGATCGCCATGCTGACACCGCAAATGGCGATGGCGGACCCGGTTACCGTATCCAATACCAAGGACGGCGATCTGTTGCCGGTCAAGGTTGACGCCGATGCCGGCAAGATCCTGATTACCCTGCCCAAAGCCGATACCGACGGCACGATGGGCCGCTTCCTCTATTCGACCGCCATCCGCAGCGGTCTTGGTTCCGCGCCCATCCGCATTGACCGCGGCATGCTTGGCCCGACGCAGATTCTTGCCTTCCGCCGCATCGGCAAAAAGGTGGCCGTGGTTTACGAAAACCCCCGTTTCCGCGCCACGGGCGAAGCCGCAGTCCAGAACGGCGCCAAGACCAGCTTTCCCTTCAGCACCATCGCCATGCTCGATGTGGTTTCATCCGACGCCAAAGGCACGGTGGTCGATATCAGTCCCTTCCTGACCCGCGACACGATGCGCCTTGCCGATGCGTTGAATCAGGAAGCCAAGGGGTTCCGCCTGTCGGATAATCTCTCCGCCGCCGACCCGACTTCGGTCAAGGTGTTCCCCGACAACATCGAAATGGACGCGGTTCAGACCTTCACCTCGGACACGCCGGGCCGCGAAGTGGGCAATATTGCCGCCGACGGACGCCAGATCAGCTTTACGATTCGCCATTCGTTGATCCGCCTGCCCGGCCCCGGATTTAACGTCCGCAAATTCGACATTCGTTCGGGCAGCCACGGTTCGCAGGTCTATGACTTTGGCACCCCTCTGGGCGAGGATGTGCAGTACCAACTCGCCAACCATTTCCGTCTCGACAAGGTCGATCCCAATGCGGCCAAGTCGAAGGTGAAGAAGCCGATCGTCTTTTATATCGACAATGCCGCCCCCGAACCGATCCGCGGCGCTTTGGCCAAGGGCGTGGCGTGGTGGAATCAGGCGTTCGAGAGCGCAGGCTATATTGACGCGTTTCAGGTCAAAACCCTGACCCCCGAAATCGATCCGCAGGACGCGCGCTATTCCATCGTCAATTGGGGCGACCGCCTGACCCGCAGCTGGTCCTATGGCGGGGGCATCATCGACCCGCGCACGGGCGAAATCATCAAGGGCAATGTCGTGCTGGGCGCGCTGCGCGTGCGACAGGACATGCAGATTTTCGAAGCGCTGGTCGGGGCGGCGCAGGACAACACCGGCACCGGCAATGATCCGGTCAAGGTTTCGCTCGACCGCATCAGCCAGTTGGGCGCGCATGAGGTGGGCCACGCCATCGGATTTGTTCACAATTTCGCCGGATCGACCCAGGGGCGCACCTCGGTCATGGATTACCCCGGACCGCTGATCGGGCTGAAGGGTGGTAAGATCGACCTGTCCGACGCCTATGCCAAGGGCATCGGATCGTGGGACAAATTCACCGTGCAATGGCTCTATGGCCAGCCCAAGCCGGGGGTGGACGCGGACAAATGGGCCTTTGCTCTGGCCGACGCGGAATTTGCCAAGGGCACGCGTTACATGACCGACATTGACGGTCGCGCCGACGATGGCCCCGCCCCGCATGACAGCATGTGGGACAATGGCGAGGACAAGCCTGCTGAACTGGCCCATATGATGGCCGTGCGCCGCGTGGCGTTGAACAATTTTGGCCCCGGCGTTCTGCGCAAGGGTGAGGCTTTGTCGGACCTGCGCCGCAAATTCGTGCCGGTCTGGCTCTTGGCCCGCTATGAAGTGGCGGCCACCGGCAAATGGGTCGGGGGCGTCGATTATGCCTATGCCGTGGCGGGCGACGCCAACAAACCCGCCCTGCCCGTCGCCGCCGCCAAGCAGCGTGCTGCTCTGGCCGCCATGCTCAAGACGCTGTCGCCTGCGGAACTGACCGTGCCGGACAATCTGGTGGGCTGGCTGTCGTCGGGCGTGAACGGGCGCAATGACGCGCAATTCGACACCGAAGTGTTCAACAATGCGGGCGCGGCGGCCTTTGACCCGCTGGTCGCCACCGATGTTGCGGCACAGGTTACGCTCGACAGCCTGCTGGCCCCCACGCGCCTGACCCGCGTCTATATTCAGCAGGCGCGCGATACGGGGCAATTGGGCCTTGGCGAAATGATCGACGCGATCGGCGCGGCAACATGGGAGCATAATGCCACCCCGGTGGAACGCCGCATTGCGCTGCGCGCGCTGCTGTCCGTGGCAAAGGCGCGGCGTGATACGGCCACCCCGGTCGATGTCGCGGCAGTCTTGCAGGAAAAGCTCGATTTGGCTGCGGCCAAACTTGCCGAAGGCTCGGGCTGGGGCAAGACCGTTGCGGCGCTGCTCAAGAATGGCGCGGCGCTTGAGGCCGAAATCGGCAAGATGGGCCGCAAGGAACCTGTCATCCCGCCGGGTATGCCGATCGGTGGCGACACCGGCTGGTTCGACAATTAACCGCTGACCGCCGCTTCGCCCGCGAGGCGGCACAGTTCATCGGCCTTCCGGCGCCGCACCTCATCATCGGGCGCGGCGTCGAGAAGCGGCAGAAAAGCCGCCATTTCCGCGATCAGATCGCCGCCCACCCGCGACAGGTCGGGCACGGACAATCCCTTCAAATCATTAGGCTCAAATTTGTTGAGGCCCCCGCCATAGACCCGGCCATGCAAGCGCGAGGCCGCCCGCACAGACGGGCTGTTCAGGCAAAGCACCAGCGCCTGATGCAGCAGCGGATCATCCGAAAAGGGATAGATGCCGTGGAAACAGGTGAGGCTGCTCCACCCCGCGGCATTATGGATGAAACGCAGATCCCCGCGCGCAAAGACCGCACCCCAGATAGGTGCGACCGGCCGCTGCTCCATCCCATACCACGGGCTGCGATGGGCCAGGATATAGCGGGACGGCAACCCCTGCGCCGCCCCTTGGGCGACATAGGCGGCCTCCGCCGGGGTCAATGGATCGGATAGGTTGAGCAGAAACCCATCCCCATCCCCGCGCCAAATCAGCCCCCGTACCATCGTCGCCCGCCCGACACAGGGCAGGCAGCGCGCCGGATCGATCCCCAATTCCGCAAGCCTGTCCGCAGATAGCAGGAAAAATTCATTCGCCCCCGTCGCGATCCCCCGCCGAAACCGCGCCAATTGCGACAGAGGCACAAAGCCGGGGCGATCCTCGCGCCTCTGCCCGCGCAGCAAAGGCTCCCATTTCGCCTCCTTGGCCAAAGTGGCGCGGGGCAGATCGACCCGATTGCCGCCCGCTTCCAATTCCTCCATCGAGGCGGGCCAATCGCCCTCTCCCTGCCAATTCCATCCGGTGATCATGCGCCTTTCTCCAGCAGGAGGATCGAGGCCGTGGTCAGCGCATCGTCAAACACCGGTCCACCGGAAAACATCACCACCTGTTGCAATCCCCCCGCGCCCAGCAGGAATTGCTTCAACCCACGCGCGAAATTGGCATTCATCCATTCGCCTGGAATCAGGAAGGCTCCTCGTCCGCCGGGACGCAATTGGCACGCCGCCTTGACCACGAAATCAACATAAAGATTGGCCGATTTTGGAATGACAAAGCCCGCCCGCGCGCTGATCGCGGCCCGCAGATCGGCGTGATCGCGCAATTCGCGGTGGCGGATATAGGGCGGGTTCATCACCACACCATCGACCATTTCCCAATCCGCGCTCAGAAAATCCGCATGCCGCACATCGGCCCCGCCCGCATCGGCATGGCGCAGGATGGCTTCGTCCCGCTCATAGGAGATGACCCGCGCCGCCGGACAACGCGCCTGCGCCGCCCGCGTCAACACGCCCGCCCCCATCGCCGGATCAAGGATCAGCGCCGGATCAGCCCCCGCCACCCAATCGGCCATCAAGGCAGCCAGGCGCGGAGGCGTGAAAAACTGTCCCAGAGCCTTGCGATGTTGCAGCAAAGCCTGCGCGGCATAGTCAGCCTCGGCCCGGCCATCGGGGATCAGGGCCGCCATCAATCCGGCCCGACAAGTTCCTCCACCCAGGCCGGAACGATCTCTCCCGCCGGGCCGAGCCGCGTTTCATGGAACCATGCCGAACCCTGGCTGCGTTCCAGATTGAGTTCGAGGCAATGCGCGCCCATTTCCCGCGCCAGACGGACAAAACCCGCCGCCGGATAAACCGCGCCCGACGTGCCGATCGACACAAAGATATCGCATTGGCGCAGCGCATCGTGGATCTCGTCCATGCGATAGGGCATTTCACCGAACCACACGATGTCGGGGCGCAAGGCGGGGCTGCCGCAGGACGGGCACGCGGGGCGATGAATCAAGCCGTCCGTCCACCCCATCCGTGTGTCGCAATCGGTGCACCACACCGAAAGATGTTCACCATGCATATGGATCAGGTTTTTCGACCCGGCCCGGTCGTGCAGATCATCGACATTCTGCGTCACCAACGTCACATGGCCATGGTCCCATTCCCGCTCCAACCGGGCCAGAGCATAATGGGCCGCATTGGGTGCCTTGGTCTGGATCGCGGCGCGGCGCATGTCATAGAAATGATGGACCAGATCGGGATCGCGCTCAAACGCTTCGGGCGTGGCGACATCTTCGACGCGGTGCTGTTCCCACAATCCGCCGCCATCACGAAATGTGTCTATGCCGCTTTCCGCGCTGCATCCTGCCCCGGTCAGGATCACGATATTGCCAGTTAAATCCATGACATCCCTATGCCGTAAAGCGGACGCAACGCCAAGCCAAAGGCTCGGCCCCAAAAAACTGGGCCCCAAAAAAACTCTGCCCATCGCGGATGACGCACCGCACAACGACATATTGCAACGCAGCAAAGATTTGTAACGAAACGGCCATTCAACAGATAGGCGGCGAAAACAGATTGTTGAGGCAACCAATTTCCGAATCATGGATTTAGGAGTTACCATGCCTTCCTCGAACCCCATGCGTCGCCACGCCCAGCGCGCGATCACCACACACCGCCCGCTCCGTCATCGCCCTATTGCGGCCGAAAAACGCACCACCCCCACCAATCAGCGCAACGAATTTCGCGGCCGCTTTGAACTGGTCGCCTTTTGCTTGGCGCTCTTGGTATTTATGATAGCCATCGGGCGGCCCGAATGGTTTGAATTGCGGCCCGCCACAGGCTCGTCGGTGGCCATGTATAACGCATCGCAAACCGCGGCCCCCAAAACCCCAGGGAACTGATCCAGCCTATGATCGTCCACACACCGCATACCCTTCGCAGCATTGCCCGCGCGATCAAGACGCCTTTGGTATTGCTCTTTATCTGGGACGTGATCGTCACGATCACCTATTATGTGGTGCCCTTTCCGGCTCCCGGCCTGCCGCTGACCCTGTTCGGCAGCGTTCTGGCGCTGATTTTGGGTTTCCGCTCCACATCGGCCTATCAACGCTGGTGGGAAGGGCGCGGGCTGTGGGGCCTGATGATCAACGCAAGCCGCAACCTGGCGCGCGCATCGCGCAATTTCATGACCGGCGCCGATGGACAAACCATGGCCCGCGCCATCGTTTTGCGCCAGATCGCCTATGTCAACGCGCTGAACCATCAGTTGCGCCGCGTCCCGATGACCAGCGACAGCCTGCCCTATATTCCGGCCGCCGAGGCCGAAGTGGCGCTGGGCCGGGCCAACACGGCCAATGCGCTGTTGGACGCCACCGGCGCGCAGGTGGCGCAGGCCCGTGAACAAGGCATCATCGATACGATTCAGCAGACCCAGATCGAACAGATTCTGGTCGATATCGCCAATTCACAAGGCGGGATGGAGCGGTTGAAGAACACGCCCCTGCCGTCACAATTCCGGCTGTTTCCCACCTATTTTACGCATCTGTTCTGTGTCCTGCTGCCCTTCGGTCTGGTCGAAGCGCTTGGCCCGGCAACCCCGCTGGGTTCGACCGTGGCGGGCATGATGTTCATGGCGGTGCTGGCCATTGGCGATGATCTGGTCGATCCGTTTGCCAATACGCGCCACGACCTGCCGCTGGACACGATGTGCCGGACCATCGAAATCGACCTGCTGCAAGGGCTGGGTGAAAGCGCGCCGAGCGCAATCACCGTCGATGAGGATGGCGTGCTCTGGTAAATGCGATTTGGGTGATTGCGATTTGTGCGGGCCTCGCCCATGAAGCCCGCCGAAAGGAATTACCCCATGACCAGACTGGGAATTATCGGCAGCGGCGGACGCATGGGTCGCGCCATTGCCCAAGCCATCACGGATGCGGGCCACGAACTAGCCGGCGGCGTGGATCGGGACGAGGATGTCTCGCCACTGGCGGCGGCGTCCGATGTGCTGATCGACTTCTCCTCGCCCGCCGCGCTCGAAGGCAATCTGGATGCGGCGGTTGCCGCTGGCGTCCCCATCCTTGTCGGCACCACCGGGCTTGAGGAACGCCACCACTGGCTGCTGGATCAGGCCGCTGACAAAATCGCCGTCCTGCAAACCGGCAACACGTCGCTGGGCGTCAACATGCTGGCCTTCCTTGTCGAGGAAGCGGCCAAGCGCCTTGGCGAGGACTGGGACATCGAGATCGTCGAAACCCACCACCGGATGAAGGTCGACGCCCCCTCCGGCACCGCCCTCCTGCTGGGCGAAGCGGCGGCGCGGGGACGCGAAGTGGGCCTGTCGAACGTCGCCGTACGCGGGCGCGATGGCATCACCGGCGCGCGCGAATCCGGCACCATCGGTTTCGCAGCCCTGCGCGGGGGCAGCGTGGCGGGGGATCACACGGTCCACTTCCTCGCCGATAACGAACGTCTGTCGCTCAGCCATATTGCCGAAAATCGCGGCATCTTTGCACGCGGGGCGGTCAAGGGCGCGCTCTGGCTCGTGGGCAAGCCTGCGGGGCGGTATGGGATGCGGGAAGTTTTGGGGCTTTGATTTAAATGCCTCCGGCGGGCCAAGGGACTCGTCCCTTGGCAATCCCGGTACTGTCGGCGTTGCGTTGACGCTTCAACGGAATGTATCGAACGCAATGTTTGAATATTAAAGCCTGCCGCGCTTTTGGCCCAAGTTCACCGCGCCGCAGGCTTTACCCCATCAACCATCCACCTCCCCATAACGGGATTGCAAAGGGCCCCCGCCCTTTGCCCGCCGGAGGCATCTCTTGCCCCCCGCCCCTATCCAAGCCATACCCCGCCCCCATGAAAACCGCCGACATCTTCGAATTCTACCGCCGCCTTGCCGAGGCCAACCCGGACCCGCAGACGGAACTGGAGTTCGGCAACACGTATCAACTGCTGGTCGCCGTCACGCTGTCAGCGCAAGCGACCGATGTCGGCGTCAACAAGGCGACGCGGGCGCTGTTCGAAATCGTCAAGACGCCGCAGGACATGCTCGATCTGGGCGAGGATGGCCTCAAGGATCACATCAAGACGATCGGCCTGTTCAACTCCAAGGCCAAGAACGTAATGGCCATGGCCGAAATCCTCGTGCGCGAGCATGGGGGGGAAGTGCCGGCCGACCGCGACGAACTGGTCAAACTGCCCGGCGTGGGGCGCAAGACGGCCAATGTGGTGCTCAACTGCGCATTTGGGGCCGAGACCTTTGCGGTGGACACCCATATCTTCCGCGTGGGCAACCGTACCGGCCTGGCCAAAGGCAAGAACGTGGATGCGGTCGAGCGCAGCTTGGAAAAGAAAACGCCCAAGCCGTTCCGCGTGGGGGCGCATCACTGGCTGATCCTGCACGGGCGCTATATCTGCAAGGCGCGAGGGCCGGAATGCTGGCGCTGTCCGGTGGAGGATCTGTGCAAGTTCAAGGATAAGGTTTTGGAGAAGAAGGGGAAGAAGTAAGTGATGCGAGGGATTGTTTTCGTGAGCCGATTTGTCGAGACAAATCGGTTGGCCCCTCGCGCTCTCGTTACTGCCTTCGTTGCGCCACGGGTTCGCCGTTAAGTGTCGGACGCGCCCTTCAAATGATAAAGCCTGCGGCGCAGACAAGGATGACCTCACCGCGCCGCAGGCTTTCAATCATCATCCAAACCTATCCGGCCCACCCCCCATTATCGGGATTGCAAAGGGCCCCCGCCCTTTGCCCGCCGGAGGCGAAAACCCCTTACTGGTTCGGGTCCAAATGCAACCCCTTACGCCCATGCTCAACCGTATCATGCGGCGCCTCGGCCAAGGGCGCATCGGGGTCGAGCGGCGGCTGCAACATGCCTTCGGCGCGGCATACGACGGCGGTGGCGACGGCATTGCCGAACACGCTGGTCGCCGAACGGCCCATGTCGAGGAATGTGTCGATGCCCAGCAAGAGCGCCACGCCTTCGACCGGCACATGGAACTGGTTGAGCGTGGCGGCGATGACGACGAGGCTGGCGCGCGGCACGCCCGCAATGCCCTTGGACGAGACCATCAGCGTCAGGAGCATCAAAACCTGCTGTTCCAGGCTCAGATGGATGCCGTAAGCCTGTGCGATGAAGAGCGAGGCGAAGCTGGTGTACATCATCGACCCGTCGAGGTTGAACGCATAGCCCAGCGGCAACACGAAACCCGACACGCGGCGCGGCACGCCAAAGCGGTCCAGCGCCTCGAACATACGCGGCAGCGAAGCATCGCTGGTCGCGGTCGAGAAGGTGATCAGCACCGGTTCGCGCACATAGCGCATCAGCAGGAAAATCTTCTTGCCCAGGAACAGCGCGCCCGCAGCAATCAGGATCAGCCACAATATGCCAAGCCCGGCGTAGAACTCACCCGCCAGCACGCCATAGGTGACGATGATGCCCAGACCCTTTTGCGCCACGATCGAGGCCGCCGCACCGAACACCGCGATGGGCGAAACAGCCATCACATAGCCGGTGACCTGCAGCATCATCTGCACCACCGCTTCGGCGAATTCGACGACGATTTTGCCCTTTTCACCAATCGCGCTGAGCGCCACGCCGCAGAACACCGAGAAAAGCAGGATCTGAAGCACATTGTTGGTGGCCATCGCCTCCAGCGCACTGGTCGGAAAGATTTCCAGCACGAAGTGACGGACGGTCAATTCCTTGGTCGCCAGATCGACGCCCGCACTGGCCACCGCATTGACGCCCACGCCCGGTTGCCACCAATTGACCAGCACCATGCCCAGCAGCAGCGAGATAAAGCTGGCCGAGAGGAACCATGCCATCGCCTTGGCCCCGATACGGCCCAGCGCGGTGGAATCGCCCATGCCCGCAATGCCGGTGATGATCGTCGATGCGATCAAGGGCGCGATGATCATCTTGATCAGATGCAGGAAAACATCGGGCAAAAGCTTGAGATAATCAGCCCATGCCGCCAGCAAAGGATCAGCCGGATCATAGGACGAATGCAGGACATAGCCCAAGCCTATGCCCAAAATCAGGCCCAGAATCAGGAATTGCGTCAGACGCTGGCGCATCTTGGAAAATCTCCGAAAATAAAACTCGCGGCTAGCAACCCCCGCGCGCGCGGGCAATTGCGCCGGATAGCGTATCAGGCGCGTTTCAGTCCGGCCCGCGTGATGCGGGCATAGATGCGGGTCAGCGCTTCCAGATCGGGAATCGCGACCGCCTCGTCCTTCTTATGCATCGTGGCGTTGCACAGGCCAAATTCAATGACCGGCGCCAAAGCTTTAAGGAAGCGGGCATCCGACGTCCCGCCGCTGGTCGAAATTTCGGTTTCAAGGCCGGTTTCGGCGCGGATCGCATCGACCACCATCGCCGAAAACTCACCCGGAGGCGTCAGGAACGCCTCGCCCGAAATGACGGAACGAACGCTGGCGCCATGCTTTTGCCCAATCTCGCGCACCATTTGCGACAGGCTTTCGCCCGTGTGGAGATCGTTGAAACGGATGGAAATGCGCGCGCTGGCTTTTTGCGGGATCACATTGGTGGCCGGATTTCCGCAGGCGATGTCCGTCACTTCCAGATTGCTGGGCTGGAACCAGTCGGTGCCATTGTCCAGCGTGATCGCCTTCAATTCCGAAAGCATCGCCACCAATCGCGTGATCGGATTATCGGCCAGATGCGGATAGGCGACATGGCCCTGTTGGCCCTCGACCTCGATCCACATGTTGACGCTGCCCCGGCGGCCGACCTTGATCATGTCGCCAAGGCGGTGAACGCTGGTGGGTTCGCCCACAAGGATCAGGTCCGGCTTGATGCCTTGGGCGCGCATATGGTCGATGAGTTTCACCGTGCCATAGGTCGCCGCGCCTTCTTCATCGCCGGTGATGATCAGGCTGATCGTGCCTTCGTCCTGCGCAATATCGTGCAAGGCGGCGATAAAGGCGGCCACCGATCCCTTCATGTCCACCGCGCCGCGTCCATAGAGCAATTCCCCACGCCGTTCGGGGGCGAAGGGGGCGGTGCTCCACCCCTCACCCGGCGGAACGACATCGACATGGCCGGCATAGGCGAAATGGCGGCTGCCCTCTGGCCCCTTGCGCAGGGCAAAGAGGTTTTCGACCGGGCCGTCGGGCGCCTCGCCCACGACCTGACGAAAAATGTCAAAGCCCAGCGGGGTCAGCATTTCTTCGAGGCAGTCGAAAACCAGCCCCGTCGCAGGCGTCACGCTGGGGCAGGCAATCAGCGCCTCGGCCAATTCGGTCACACCGGCGCCGGGCCGGACCAACTCGCTCTTCACCATGTCATTCATAGCCAATCGCCTAGCAAATGCGCCGCCAAGGGCAAGCGGAGTTTGGGCCATTCGTCTTGCTTGCCGCGCTGGGATTGCGCTCGTAAGCTTGACCCTTGCCGCGCATGGCGATGGGGGCCAATTGACACGATGACGATCAACTGGCTGGAATTTGCGCTTGCTGTGCTGGTGATCGAACTGACACCGGGGCCGAATATGGCATGGCTCGCCGCGCTCAGCCTGGCCGAAGGTCGTCGGGCCGGATGGGTGGCGACGGCGGGCATTGGCATTGGCCTTGCGCTCAATGCGATGCTGGCCGCACTGGGCTTGGTCGAATTGCTCAGCGCGCGACCGGGGCTGCAATCGGGGCTGCGATGGGCCGGGGTGGGGCTGATGCTCTATCTGGCGGTACAGGCGTGGCGCGATTCGGACATGGGCGGATCGGATGTGCAAAGCGGCGGCATCGCGCGCCACTTCGCCTCTGGCCTGTTGGTCAACCTGTTCAACCCCAAGGCCTTGCTGTTCTTTGTCGTGGTGGTGCCGCCTTTTCTGGGCGGGGGGGCGCCCACCCTGCCCCAGGCCATGGGCTTTGCCGCGATCAGCGTGGGGCTGGCCACCGCGGTCCATCTGGCCATTGTTGCGGGCGGGGCCAGAGCGCATGGCCTGATCAACAACCCGCGCCGGATGGTCAAGGTCCGGCGCGTGATGGCGCTGATCATGCTGGGCGTGGCGCTCTGGCTCGCCAGCGGCGCTTTAACCTAGCGCCTTGTCCAGCTCCTTGGCCAGACGCAGCCCGCCCTGAAGCAGGCGCTGGCTGACAATGGGCAGGTCTTTTGCGATGGCTTCGTCGCTGATGGTGACATCCTTGGAGGTCTTTTCCTCGGCATTGACGACATGGCCGAAGGCCTGCGGATAGACCGTGTCATGGGCGATCTGCCAGCTTTCCTGCGCCCAATCGGCAATCCCGCCAGTCGCGATCTGATCCTTTTCCGCCGCGCTATAGGCACGGATCGCGGGAAGTTTGCCAGCCTTCTGGGCGCGGATGACAAGGAAATTGTCCCACATCCAATGCAGGTTCAGCGTACCCGGCTTGGGGTTTACAACCGTGGGCGGCGTGGTGTTGATGATATAGGGTTCACCGGGCAGATTGGTGACAATCACCCCATTGCCGCCCGCATCATGGGCATGTTCGGCGGCGTGCAGCGGTTGGTGCAAGTCACCCACGATATGGCTCAGGAAGGCCAGAGCTTCGAGGCGCTGGGCCACGGGCAGTTTCTTGTCGGCCAGAATGCGTTCAAAGCGGGTGATCTGATAGGTGGCGCATTGGCCGCCGCTGCAATTGGCCTTCATGTCAAAGGCCGCCGCGGTGATGTCACCATCATGATAGTGCCAGGGGAACGTATGGCCCCAACGCCAGCTTTCGCTGCGCAGGCAGTCGGGCCAAGTCGCCGCATCACCCAGTGAATGGACCGGACATTGCGTCGTGCCCAGCCCGGCCTGCGCCTTGAGCAGAGCAGCAATCGCCGCCTTGGTCTTGGGGCTGACATTGGCCAGCGCAATGTTGGCGATCGTGCGGTGGCCCAGATCGCCCCATGCCATCGCGGGCGAAGACGCCGCCAGACCGATTGCGGCCACACCAGCGGCCAGAAGCTTCAAACTTTTGCGAAACATGGGGTAAGCGACCTCTTCAGGAGAAACTTACCCCAATGTTAGCGTCGGTTTGTGACAGGCGTAAAGCTTAAAGCTCGGCGTCGGCAAGAACAGCGGCGCGCACCTCGGCAATGCCAAGGCCGGTTTCGCTGCTGGTGATCATCACTTCGGGGAAAGCGGCCGAATGTTTGCGCGCCTCGGCCATGACCTTGGCGTGGACATCGGCCAATTCGCTGGCCTTGACCTTGTCCGCCTTGGTCAGGATCAGGCGATAGCCCACCGCCGCCCCGTCAAGCATTTCCATCATTTCCAGATCGGGCGGCTTCACGCCATGCCGGCTGTCGATCAGCACCAGCGCGCGCTTCAAAACCACGCGCCCGCGCAGGAAATCGCGCACCAGTTTCTTCCACTGCTCCACCACCTTGGGCGGGGCCTTGGCAAAGCCATAGCCGGGCATGTCGACCAGACGGAAATCGGGAATTTCGCCCAGCGTTCCACCCACGTCGAAAAAGTTCAACTCCTGCGTGCGCCCCGGCGTGACCGAGGTGCGCGCCAGAGACTTGCGCCCCGTAATGGCGTTGAGCAGCGAGCTTTTGCCCACGTTCGACCGTCCCGAAAAGGCGATTTCAGGCACCACCGGATCGGGCAGGAATTTCAGCGCAGGGGCCGAAAGCAAAAAGTCGATGCGCCCGGAAAAAACCTTCCGGGCGCGCTCGATCAATTCCAGTTTTTCTTCTTCGTTCACTTTTTCTTATGCGCCGCCGCTTCGACGATGGCGCGCTCCTTATCGACATTCTTCTTCAAGTCAGGATGCCGTGCGTACAGATACTTCTGCTGAGCAATGGTCAGAAGGTTCGAGGTGATCCAGTAAACCAGCAGGCCCGAAGCAAAGGGTGCCATGATGAACATCATCATCCACGGCATGATGCCCATCACCTGCTGCTGTGCAGGATCGGGAGCGGCCGGTTGCAGCTTGAACTGAAGCCACATGGTGATGCCCAGAATGACCGCCAGCACGCCGATCGCCAAAAAGCTGGGCGGATCAAACGGCAGCAGGCCGAACAGGTTGAGGATATGCTTGGGATCGGGCGCGGAAAGGTCGGTGATCCAAAGAGCGAAAGGCTGGTGACGCATGTCGATCGACACCATCAGCACCTTGTACAGCGCAAAGAACACCGGGATCTGAAGGAAGATCGGCAGACAGCCCGCCAGCGGGTTCACACCCTCTTCCTTATAGAGCTTGAGCGTCTCTTCCTGCAGCTTGGCCTTGTCGTCCTTATAGCGTTCCTGCAGCGCCTTCATCTTGGGTTGGATCGCCTTCATGGCGGCCATGCTGGCAAACTGACGCTGGGCGACGGGGAACATGATACCGCGCACGATGCCGGTCAGCAGGATGATGGCGACGCCAAAATTGCCCACAAATTTGAACAGCGAGCGCAGCAGCCAGAAGATCGGCTTTTCAAACCAGCGGAACCAGCCCCAGTCGATGGCAAGGCTGAAACGGGTCACGCCCTGCGCTTCATACTTGTCGAGCAGCAGGCTTTCCTTGGCGCCCGCAAACAGACGCGTGGCGCGACCGGCGGTCTGACCCGGCGCAACAACCTGCGGCTGATAGATAAGGTCGGCGCGGAAAAGCTGGTTGCCAAGGCTGCGATAATCGCCCGTCGCAGGGGCTGCATCAGGCACCAGCACGCTCATCCAGTAAATGTCGGTAAAGCCGATCCAGTTGGTCTTGCCTTCCGGGTTGACCTGACCCTTTTCGGCAACATCCTTGTAATTGACGCCAAAGTTCACCGCTTCATCATAGGCGCCGAACGGGCCGGAATGAATGTTCCACGAATCGACGCTGGCGGTCTTTTCGGTGCGGCGAATGAGGCCAAAGGGCTGCACGCTCACCGGCGCGGGGCCGGCGTTCTGCACGGCCTGCTTGGCGGTGATCATGTAATCATCGTCAATGGCAAAGGTGATGGTAAAGGTCTGGCCCGTGGTGTTGGCCCAGCTCAAGGTCACCGGCGTCTGCGGCGTCAGCTTGGCGCCAGCAGGCGCGGTCCAAACGGTGCTGCCATTGGGCGTCGCCACGCCCTGACCCACCCAGCCCAATTGAGCAAAGTGTTCAGCAGGCGTACCGGCGGGGCTGAACAGGCGCACCGGGGCGCTGTCCTTGTCCACGGTCTGCTTGTGACGGTTGAGCGAAAGGTCATCGACCACCGCGCCGACCAGATTGATCGAGCCCGACAAGCCCGGCGCTTCGACCTTTACGCGGCCACCGGCATTCAGATCGGCATTGAGCGCCTTGGCCTCAATCGCCTGATCCACAACGCTGCCCAGACCGCCTTCGCGGGTCGGCTTCGCGCTGGCCGCAGGCGTGGGCGACGCGCTGGCCGCCACCGGCTTCTTGCCCATATCAGGGTAAAAATAGCGCAGGCCCGCATCCCAGCCGAACAACAACAGCCCGGTCAGAAGCATGGCAATAATCAGATTGCGCTGGTTACTCACGCGTG
Organism: Novosphingobium sp. 550D; assembly: GCF_057401885.1. Taxonomy (NCBI): domain Bacteria; kingdom Pseudomonadati; phylum Pseudomonadota; class Alphaproteobacteria; order Sphingomonadales; family Sphingomonadaceae; genus Novosphingobium; species Novosphingobium sp. 550D. The sequence goes on from NZ_CM171613.1 coordinate 22,952, forward strand.
TTTCCCCAATGGATATGTCAAAATTACTGGTTCAGGGCACCGGATCATAGCCGTGCCCGCCCCAAGGATGGCAGCGCAATAGACGCTTCACCGTCAACCATCCACCCTTAATCGCGCCATGTTTTTGCAAGGCTTCGATCGCATAGGCCGAGCAGGATGGCGAATAGCGGCAGGTGGGCGGCATCATCGCGGATGGTCCCCATTGCCACAGGCGGGCGATGAAGATCAGCACATATTTCACGCGGCAGGCTTCCGGGGTCCTTTGCCGCGGCCAAAGGGTTTTCCGCCCTTGGGACCGCGGGGCGCATCGCCCTTGCCCGATCTGGCGCGATCCAGCGCGACCAGCAATTCCTTGCGCAACAAGGCAAAATCGCGCTCCACTCCGCCCTCGCGACCGATCAGGACATAGTCATGCCCCGCCAATCCATGTTCAGGCAGAAGTTCGCGCACCAAGGCACGAAAGCGGCGCTTCATCCGGTTGCGGACGACGGCATTGCCGATCTTTTTCGTGACCGTGATGCCAAAGCGCAAACCCGCGCCATCATTGGGCCGGGCCAGCAGGACAAAGCCGGGCCGCGCCACGCGCAAACCCTTATTCGCCGCCAGAAAATCGGAACGTTTGGTCAGAACGCGCAGCTTGGCAAGCACGGCGCCTATCTCAGGCAACGCGATGCCTTCAGGATACGCACAAGGGGCCGAAGGCAAGGCCTCCGACCCCTTTGCACTATCTGTCACGATGTTTTCGCCTGCCACCGAATCAGCCCCGGCAATCAAGCGAACCGGCCCGGCGCGGGGATTGCTCCCCACCGGGCCAGATCATCAGGCCGACAGATTCTTGCGCCCGCGCGCACGGCGGGCACGCAGCACCTTGCGGCCACCAACCGTGGCGGTGCGGGCGCGGAAGCCGTGACGACGGGCGCGGACGAGCCGGCTGGGCTGGAAAGTGCGCTTCATGGTCTAAACCCTCAAAATATGCTCGGCGCTGTGCAGCGCGGATAAAACGGTCCACCCCACCGATCCCGATGAGGCGTGAAGCGGCGCCACTATGGGAAGTGAGCCCCTGAGTCAAGGGATTCGCGTTGTGTCCCATCATGACATTTCCGCCCCGGCGCTTTTCCCCTCGACAAGCCTGTCTTTACGCACAAATACTTGATCAGGGAAAGTCACATGGGGGTTCATAGCATGGTCGCGCTGGTCCAGACAGTCGCCTATCTGGGGCTTGAAGCGCGCGCGGTCGAGGTGCAGTGCCAATTGGCCCCCGGTCTGCCCGGCTTTACGGTCGTCGGCCTGCCTGACAAGGCGGTCAATGAAAGCCGCCAGCGGGTTCAGGCCGCGCTGACCGCGATGGGCCTGGCGCTGCCGCCCAAGCGGATCACGATCAATATGTCGCCCGCCGATCTGCCCAAGGAAGGGTCGCATTACGACCTGCCCATTGCCTTGGCGCTGCTGGCCGCGATGGGGGTGACGGATGGCGAGCAATTGGGCGATTTCCTCGCCGTTGGGGAATTGTCGCTGGATGGGCGGATCGCCGCCTCGCCCGGCGTGCTGCTGGCCGCGCTCCACGCCAGCGAGCGGGAATTGGGCCTGATCTGTCCGGCAGCGCAAGGTGCCGAAGCCAGTTGGGCCGCCGGCGTCCCCGTCATCGCCCCACCCGATCTGGCCAGCCTTCTGGCCCACCTTAAAGGCACGCAGGCCCTTTCGCCCCCCGCCCCCGGCCAAAGCACGCCAAGCGTGCCGGGCCCCGATCTGCGACAGGTCAAAGGGCAGGAGACCGCACGCCGAGCGCTGGAAATCGCAGCCGCGGGTGGACACAATCTGCTGATGGTCGGACCACCGGGAGCGGGCAAATCGCTGATGGCGGCCTGTTTGCCCGGCATCCTGCCCGACCTGACCCCGGCCGAGGCGCTGGAGGTTTCGATGATCGCCTCGGTCGCCGGAACGTTGGAAGGAGGGCGCATCAGCCGCGCCCGCCCCTTCCGCAGCCCGCACCATTCCGCCAGCATGGCCGCCATGACCGGCGGCGGATTGCGCGTCCGTCCGGGCGAGGTCTCGATGGCGCATCTGGGCGTCCTGTTCCTTGACGAACTGCCCGAATTTCAACGCGCCGTCCTCGATTCGCTGCGTCAACCGCTGGAAAGCGGCGAAGTGACCGTGGCCCGCGCCAATGCGCATGTAACCTTTCCCGCGCGGGTGCAATTGATAGCGGCGATGAACCCATGCCGTTGCGGCCATCTGGGCGATCCGGGGCTGGCCTGTTCACGCGCGCCCCGATGTGCGGGGGATTATCAAAGCAAGGTTTCCGGGCCGCTGCTGGACCGCATTGACCTGCATGTCGAAGTGGAGGCGGTGCGTGCCATCGATCTGGCGCAGGCATCCGTGGCCGAGAGCAGCGCGCAGGTCGCCGCGCGGGTCCATTCGGCCCGCCAGCGGCAAACCGCGCGCCTGAAAGGAACCATGATGCGCAGCAATGCCGATCTGGACGGCGAAACGCTCGACCGCTTTGCCACGCCCGACAGCGATGGCATGAAATTGCTGATCCGCGCTGCCGAAGCGATGAACCTGACGGCGCGCGGATACACACGCATTCGTCGTGTTGCGCGCACCATTGCCGATCTGGCGGGGGCGGAAACCGTGTCGCGCGCCCATGTCGCCGAGGCGCTTTCCTATCGCCGCCAACCGCCACGGGCATAGGTCGAGATTAAAGCTTGGTTATATGTGATTTCACTATTGGAAGCGGTTGCAACGCCAGATATCCCAGATTAATAGCGGATTAACGTCGCCAAATTGGGGAAAGTCAGCAAACATATGAAACCATTTGGTTTAATTCGCTGCCTCATATTGCCACATGCCCCGAATCGTCGCAAAGTGCGGCGAACCGACAGTCACCAATATATTGGTAATTGCGTGCATTGCGGCGCGCCTATCAAACGGATCAAACGTGACAAGTGGGGACGCGATTGGGCGCGTACATTCGGACTTGGCGGCAAAAGCCATGCGCCGGACACACCGCTGGACGATGAGATTTGATCAAGGCGCGGCTGGCGCCGGGGCTACTCGGCGCACGCTGATGACCTTGACCGGTTGGGCCAGCATCTGACCTTTCATAAAGCCTTCGCCCGCATCCGGATCGATGGGTTGATCCCAGATCTGGCGCACGACATCCATGCCCGACACCACATGGCCAAAGGCGGCATAGCCCGCCTGCCCCTCTGGATCGGTGGATTGCGGGTTGGCGTCCAGCCCTTCGATATCGGACAACAGGATCGAAAAGTCCCCGGTTGCCGTGCCCGGCGCCAGACGCGCCAGCGAAATCGCACCCGCCTTGTGCAGCACGCCGGTCTGGCTGGTCGGCTCATGGGCGATGGGCGGGAAAGTCTTGCGCGGATCACCCCGCACGCCCGCCTGAATCAGGCCATTGGGCTGCTCACCCCATTTGAGATGCATCGCCCGGTAAAACACGATCCCGTCAAAGCGCTTATTATCGACATAGCGCATGAAATTGGCCGTGCTGATCGGCGCATGTTTGCCATCCAGTTCCAGCGTGATCGTGCCAAGATCCGTGACCATCGCCACAGTTTCAGTGTCATGCAAAGGCTGGGGCGGCACTTCCTTGACCACCGCGGGCTTTGGCGGGGCCTTGCGCACGGGGGCGGCATAGGCTGGCGTGGCGATCAGGGCGGCGGCAAGGGCGAATCGGAGCAGCATGGGCGCAGGTTAAAGGGGGATAGATGCGAGGGTCTAGACCCTCGCGCTCCCTTTACTGTCTTTGTTGCGCATGAAGTTCAGCGTTTTATGCCCGACCCAACGTTCGAATTTTAAAGCCTACGGCGCCCATCCAAGCGCCCCATCCGCGCCCCAGGCTATCAATCCAATGGGCATGGCACCAAGCTCATAGCCCGCCCCCCATAAAGGGATTGCAAAGGGCCCCCGCCCTTTGCCCGCCGGCGGCAAAACCTTACAACAACCCCCGCGCCTTCAAATCCGCCTCCAACGCCTCTGCGCCATCAACGAAATGATGCACATGCCAACCCAGCGCGCGGGCGGCGGCAATATTGTCGGCATTGTCGTCGATGAAGAACATCTCTTCGGGCGCATGGCCAAAACGCCGCGCGGCCAGTTCAAAGATCGCCGCATCGGGCTTGATCATGCGTTCGTGCCCCGACACCACGATATCGCGGAAATGGTCAAGCACCGGGAACGTCGGCCGGAACATCGTCCATGCATCCACGCCGAAATTGGTAATCGAATAGAGCGGCACCCCCCGCGCATCCAGCGCCCTCACAATATCATGCGTACCATCAATCGGCCCCGGCACGCATTCCAGCCAGCGCGGCGCATAAAGTTCGATCAGCTCACGCTCTTGGGGATATTGCGCCGACAGTTCGGCAATCATCTGGGCAAAGGGTACGCCCGCGTCATGCTGGGCATGCCATTCCTCGCTCACCACCTCGCGCAGGAACCATTCGAGGCGATCGGCATCCTCGATCAGCTTTTCATAAAGCCCCGCGATTCGCCATTTCACCAGAACGCGGCCGATATCGAACACCACCACATGGGGCTGCTTGTCGCTCATTCCATTCCTCCGATTCGCGTGCCCGATTCGCATTGCTGCAACCATCCGGGCGTCCAGACGCAGCAAGCCCGCCATCGCGCTGGGCGGTGGCGGGCTTGCAAGCTTACCCGTGGAAGGCGGGGTAAAACCCCCGGCCAACCGCGCATCAATTAGCCCTGACGAGCCTTGAAACGCTTTTGGGTCTTGTTGATGACATAGGTGCGGCCGCGGCGACGGATCACGCGGTTATCCCGGTGACGGTCCTTCAGCGACTTGAGGCTGTTACGAATCTTCATGACAAATCCCTTTGCCCGAACCGACCGGGCCGAAAATTGAACCGCGCCGATAGGCTGCGCTTGTGGCAAAGTCAACCTTCGCCGCGAATTTCCGTCAGCTTACGCTCCCAGGCGACGGCATGACCGACAATAAGGTCAAGATCAGCATATTGCGGCACCCATGGCACGGTGGCCTTGATACGCGCATTGTCCGAAATCAGCGAATCGGGGTCGCCCGCACGGCGCGAACCCAACACCCGGTTGATCTTCATATTGGTCACCCGGTCGACCGCATCCAGAACATCCAGCACCGAAAACCCGCGCCCATAGCCCGCATTCATGGTCAACGAGCGCTCCGGCTGCTCCATCAACGCCTCCAGCGCCAGAACATGCGCATTGGCCAGATCCGAGACATGGATATAGTCGCGTACGCCCGTACCGTCAGGCGTGTCAAAATCGGTGCCGAACACGCCCACGCTCTCGCGCTTGCCCAGCGCCGCCTCGACCGCCACCTTGATCAGATGGGTCGCGCCCGCCGTGCTTTGCCCGGTGCGCCCCTTGGGATCCGCCCCCGCCACGTTGAAATAACGCAGCGCGCAATAGTTGATCGGATGGGCCGCCGCCACGTCCTTGAGCATGATTTCCGTCATCAGCTTGGACATGCCATAGGGGTTGATCGGATTTTTCGGCGTATCCTCATTCACCGCCGCCACATCGGGAATGCCATAGGTGGCCGCGGTCGAGCTGAAGATGAAGTGCCTGACCCCGCCCTTGACCGCCGCCTCGATCAAGGCGCGGCTTTTGGCGGTGTTATTGTGATAATATTTCAAAGGGTTTTCCACCGATTCGGGCACAACGACCGAACCGGCAAAATGCATGATCGCGCCAATTTTCTGCTCATCAATAATGCGGGCCATCAAACCCGCATCCTCAATATCGCCCTGATAAAAGGGAACGCCATCGGGCACCGCGAAACGAAAACCGGTGACCAGATTGTCGATAACAACGACATCCCACCCCGCATCTTTCAGCGCGAGTACCGCATGGCTGCCAATATAACCCGCCCCGCCAGTGACAAGAACGGGAAGTTTGCTGATCTTTGCGTCTGTCATGAATGATGTCTCTAGCACGATCATATGGAGAGTAGATGAAATTCTACGCCATTTTCATCGGAAATCTCTGGCGAAAATGGACATGGGTCGCGTCCGGGTTCATCAACGCGCAATCTGCGATAGCCTAGCCTCTGGCCCAAGGGGCACAGGTTCAATCGCAATTGCTGCACGCCGAATTGCTACAAAGGTCGCACCATCCATGAAGCCGATCCATTCTGGAAAATTTCCTGCTGCCCTGCTTGCTGTCACGGCTCTTGTCTCTGCGGCCAACCCCGCCATGGCCCAACCCGGTTGGGGCGGCATGGGCGGATATGGCGGCTGGGGCGGTTACGGCGGCGGTTTTGGCGGCGCATCGCGATTGCAAACCCCGCGCGATGATCGCGAAGGCCGGGTCGATTCGGAACGTTTTCTGGCCGATGGCGCAATCCCGCAACTGGGCCACGGGCGAATCACCTTGCGCACGATGCCCGGCACCACCGCGTCCGACCGCGAACAGGCGACATTCGAGGCCGCCGTCGTCGATCAACTGGCCAAGGCCGGTTATGACACCACCGGCCCCGATGGTGACGGCGGACAGATCGTGGAAATCACCGTGATCCGCGACCAGCTTGAAGCCGCCGAGGAAAAACGCAGCCCCATTTCGGGCAGCGCGACCATGGGCGTGTCCAATCGCGGATCGATGATGGGCCTTGCCCTTGCCTATGACGGGACAAAGCCGCGCGGCGCGCTGATCATGACCAATATGGAAATCCGCATCCGCGACCGCGCCTCGGGCAAGGCGCTTTATGAAGCCCGCGCCCGCATCGCCACGCGTGAAGGCACCAAGGCGGCCAGCGATGATGCCGTTTCGGTCCGCCTTGCCGGGGCGCTGTTTGAACGCTTCCCCTCGTCATCAATCGCGGCGCGCTGATATAGGTACTTGCATCGGGCCACACATGGGGCCACCACCGGCCCCATGATGCGCCTTTTCAAGACTCTTGGCCCCCTGATGCTGGTATCGACCGGACTGCTTTCGGGATGCGCGGTTCCGGTCGGCCCGGTGGAGGTTTCACGCTTTCACGTCGCCGATGTTTCGCCCCTTGGGCGCGGCACGATTGCGGTCGTGCCGGGCGCAGGCGCCGATGGGTCCAGCCTGGAATGGCAATCCTATCAAACCGCCGTCGAAAGTCAGTTGACCGGGCTTGGCTATACGATTGCCCCCGCCGACAGCGCGGGCCAGATCGCCGCGATCCGGTTGGTACGCAGCACATTTGACCCGTCCGCCGGACGCAGCCCCGTGGGCGTCAGTGTGGGTGCCGCGGGCAGCAACTACGGCACCGCAGGCGGCATTGGCATCACCATCCCCATCCGCACCGGATCAAGCCAGCGCACCGCCACCGACTTGATCGCCGTGATCCGCGACCGCGCCACGGACAAGGCCCTGTGGGAAGGCCGCGCCAGCTTTACCGTTTCCAGCACATCGCCTCTGGCCCAGACCCAACTGGCCGCGCCCAAACTGGCGCAGGCGCTGTTTTCCGGATTTCCCGGCCAATCGGGCGAAACCGTCCGCGTTCCCTAGAGTATAGACCATGAGCCAATTTCCCATCCACATCGACACCGCCTTTGATTCGGGCAACATCAACGTGCTGTCCATCGAGGGCGCAGAGGCCAAGTTGGCCATCCACCGCGATGCGCACAGCGACTTTTTCCAATGGTTCCACTTTCGAGTGTCGGGCGTGGCGGGGCGCGAATTGGTGCTGCGCATCACCGGATTGAACGCGGCGGCCTATCCCGGTGGCTGGGCCGACTATCAGGCGCGTTTTTCCGAGGACCGCGATTACTGGGGCCTTGCCCAGACCTCGTGGGACGCCACGGCTGACAATGGCACTTTGACCATCACCCATACGCCCGATGGGGAAATCTGCTGGTTCGCCTATTTCGCGCCCTATTCGATGGAACGCCACCACGACCTGATCGCGCAAGTGGCGGGCGAACCGGGCGTCATCTATCGCCGCCTTGGCACCAGCCTTGATGGACAGCCCATCGATTGCCTGACCATGGGCGAAGGGCCGGTGCAGATCTGGCTTCAGGCGCGCCAGCATCCGGGCGAAACCATGGCGGAATGGTGGATGGAAGGGGCGCTTGACGCGCTGACCGATCCGGCCAGTCCGCATGGGCGTTTGTTGCGCCAAAAGGCGACCGTGCATGTCGTGCCCAACGCCAATCCCGATGGTTCGCGCCGTGGCCATTTGCGCACCAATGCGGCGGGGGTGAACCTCAACCGTGAATGGCACGAACCCACCCCGGAACGCAGCCCCGAGGTTCTGGCCATCCGCAACGCGATGGATGAAACCGGCGTGGCACTGTGCCTTGACGTGCATGGGGATGAGGCGATCCCGCATGTCTTTATCGCCGGCTTCGAAGGCATCCCCTCGATCACCGAGGCGCAGCTTGCCTCCTATCACCGCTATCTGGCCATTCTGGACAAGCAGACGCCCGATTTTCAGACCCGCATGGGCTATCCCATTGCGCCTGCGGGGCGGGCCAATCTGACCATGGCCACCAACCAGATTGCCGAGCGTTACGGCGCGGTGGCCATGACGCTGGAAATGCCGTTCAAGGACCACAATGACCTGCCCTGCCCCGATCAGGGGTGGAGCGCGGAACGCAGCGCCCAGCTTGGCCGCGATTGCATCGCCGCGCTGGCGCAATGGGTTATGGGCTGATCTATTCGGCCGCGCTTTTATTCGGCCTCGATGGCGGCTTCTGCCGATTGCCAGAAGGCATGCAGAACCGCCATCGCCTGTTTGCGCAATGGCGCGGGCAGGCCATCCATCAGCGCGGTTTCATAGCCGTCGATCACGGACAGAACCTGCGTATGCAGCGCCTCACCCTCGGCGCTGAGATAAAGCCCCTGCGAACGGCCATCGACGCGCTGGCGATCGATCAGGCCGCGCCCTTCGAGCCGCGAGACGATGGGCACCATATTGGCCCGTTGAATATCCAGTATCCGCCCCGCCTCGCTCTGCGTAATGCCCGGTTGCCCGGCCAGCAGCATCAGCAAACTGGCGTCGACATGGCGCAGCGACAGCGCCGAAAGACGCCGGTTAAGCCCGGCCAGCGCCGCAGAGGAAGCCCGGCGCAGCACATAGCCGGGAAGATTTGCCAAAGGATCATTCATAACCCCAAGTGGTGAAGCCCGCGCGCCAATATGGCAAGAGGGGCAATGAACAATAATCGGTTTGATGTTTGAAATGCGACCTTGGTGGCGATTGCAATGCCGCCCAATAATGCTATAACTGATAACAGAAATAGACGAGAGGGATGCATGGATATCACCGCCACCATCGCGCGCCATCTGGCCATCAGCCCCGGCTGGAACGAACTTTTGGCCACCAGCGAATCCTGCGCGCAGGCCAGCGAGGATATGATCGCCGAAGTGCTTGCCTCGGCGGGCCGGTTTGCCACGGAACGTCTTGCGCCCCTCAATGCCGCGGCCGATGTGACGGGATGCAAATTGATCGATGGCCGCGTGATCACCGTGCCCGAACACAAGGCCGCATGGAGCGAATTTTGCGAAGGTGGCTGGCTGATGCTGGACGCATCGCCGGAAATTGGCGGGATGGGATTGCCAACCGCGCTGGGCAATGCGGTGCAGGAAATGATGGACCGCCATTGCCCCGCCTTTGGCATGATGCCCGTGCCCAGCCGGGCGGGTGCGCGATTGATCCACGCCTTTGCCGATGATGATGTGCGCGAGGCATGGTTGCCGGGGCTGATTGATGGCACCATCGGCGCGACCATCTGTATTTCCGAACCCGATGCGGGCAGCGATGTCCGCCGCCTGCGCACGCGGGGCGAACAGCAGCCCGACGGATCATGGCGGATCACCGGCGAAAAATGCTGGATCAGCTTTGGCGATCAGGATCTGACCGGCGCGATTGCCCATCTCCTGCTGGCCAAGACCGCGCCGGAGGGACAGGCCCCCAGCCCCAAGGACCCGATCAGCCTATTCCTCGTCCCCTCGGTCGAACATGGGACGCGCGCGCCCATCGTGGTGCGCCGCATTGAGGAGAAGCTGGGCCTCCACGCCTCGCCCACCTGCGTCATGGGCTTTGAAGGGGCGCCCGCCTATCTGTTGGGTCAGGCGGGGCGCGGTTTGCCGCAGCTCTTTGTCATGATTACCAATATGCGTTTGGCCACCGGGGTCATGGGCCTTGCCGTGGCCAGCCGCGCCACCGAAATCGCCTATGGCTATGCGGCAGAGCGGCGGCAGGGCGGCAATGGGCCGCAGCCTGTCACCATCCATGACCATGCCGATGTGCGTGCGCAATTGCTCTCGCTGTCGGCGCGGGTTGAACCTTTGCGCGGGCTGATCTTTGCCACGGCCAATGCCGCCGATCTGGCGCGCTTTACCGATGATGCGGCGGTGCGGGCGCATAATGAGGCGCTGGCCGGGTGGCTGTTGCCCATCGTAAAAACGCTGGGCGGCGAGACGGGCTTTGGCGTGGCATCGGACGCGATACAGGTGCTGGGCGGCGCAGGATACACCCGCGAATGGCCGGTCGAGCAGGGCTTGCGCGATGCCCGCGTCCTCACCGTGTTTGAAGGCACCACCGGCATGCAGGCACAGGACATCACCCTGCGCCGCCTGCGCGCACCGGGCGCGGCGGGATACCATGCGTTTTTGCAGGCCGCGCAGGAAGATGCCGCCCGCATCGACCACGCCGGTTTCAACGAGGCGCTCTCCACCTTCACCGCCACCGCCGATGCGCTGATCGCCGCCGATCCGGCGGTGGCCGAAGCAGGCTCTACGCCCTTCCTGACGCTGGCGGGGATTGTGGCCACCGGGTGGATCGCGGCGCGCCTGATCGCGGCGGAAGGGGGCGATCCTTTGTCGCGCCAATTGGCGGCGGCGGGGCGCTATGCACTGGGCGATATTGCACCGCGCGCAGCCTTGGCGGCGGCGCAGGTGTTGATGGCATCCGAGCGGATTGCCGGGTTTGAGGTGATGGTGGAGGTTTGAAGTTTGAAGTTTGCCTCCGGCGGGCAAAGGGCGGCCGCCCTTTGCAATCCCGTTAATGGGGTGTGGCGGCGATGCATTCGCCCCTATGTTTGAAAGCTTGCGGCGCGGATAGGTCTGGGTAATCCGCGCCGCAGGCTTTAAATTTCAAACGGCGCGCCCGACAACAACCGCCGAACCATACGCGCAACACGGACAGTAACGGGAGCGCGAGGGTCTAGACCCTCGCATCTTAACCCTTCCTCACTCATGCAACCGCGTCAGCAGCTCAATCAACACCGCCACTTCGCGAGGCGTATATCGCGATTTCAACCATTCCTCATGCGCGCGAATGGCTTCTTTGGCGGTCGCCAGCATCGCCTTGCCATCCGGGGTCAGGTTCAGCGTCTGCTTTCGCCCGTCGGTGTCCGACTTGCCGCGCTGCAAAAGATCACGCGCCTCAAGCCGATTGACGATGGCCATGGTCGTGGCCCGGTCCATACGCATCCGCTGGGCAAGGCCGGTTTGCGCGATGCCGGGATGGTCATCGACCAGCCACAGCACCGAGACCTGTTTCTGCGTCAGGTCCAGTTCGGCAAAGGTTTCGGTAAAGTGGCGATAGACCGCGCCATGGGCAAGCCGCAAGTGAAAGCCCACAATATCGCGGATTTCGCCAATATCGTCGGCATCCTCCCCCGGCGGGGTGGTTATCACCAGCGTTTCCTTGCCTTTTGCCATGCCGCTGCGCTTGCCCCCTGAACTGCCCACATGTCGCATCAGTGACGGGGCCTTGCGATTTACGCAAGGCCCCCAAGGTCACAGTTTGAACCAGCGCCGCGCGTTATCCTCAAAGAACTTCTTCTTTGTGGCAAAGGGCATGGCCATATTGTCCATCGCCACCACTTCGCACGCTTCGTACTGATAGGGATAGTCCATCGCATACATCACGCGATCCTCGCCCATCACTTCCTGCGCGAATTTGATGGCCGGTTCCCATGCCATGCCCGAATTGGTGATCAGGACGTTGCTGCGCATATATTCGGCAATGGTCTTGTTCAGCGGTTTCAGGCGTTCATACCGCTTTGACCGTACGCCTGCCTGATGCATGTAATCAAGACGATAGAGCCAGTAGGGCAGCGCCTCTCCCATATGGCCCACCATGATTTGCAGCGTGGGATAACGGTCAAAAATGCCGGTGGTGATCAGACGCAACAGATGCATCCCCGTTTCCACGCCAAAGCCGAAGACCGCGCCATCCAGCCCAGCCTCCAGCACCGGCCCGATCATGCTGTCGGGCAAAGTGGCGGGGTGGATATAAAGCGGCTGATCCACCTCGACCAAGGCGCGGAAGATTGGATCGAATTGCGGCTCGTCCAGATAGTGTCCCTGCGTATGGCTGTTGATCTGGCACCCTTTGAAGCCCCATTCGCGCGCACCGCGACGGATTTCATCAGCCGACCATTCCGGGTCCTGCGGTGCCACCGCCGTCATGCCGACAAAACGCGTTGGATATTTCGCACAGGCATCGGCCAGCAATTCATTGGACCGCCGCGCCACACCCTTGGCTTCTTCGACGTCCAGGATCGGCTGCACCCCCGGACTGGTCAGCGCCAGAATGGCCACATCGATCCCGGTCGCATCCATATCGGCAATCCGCCGCTCGCCCAAATCGACCAGTCGTTCCATGATCTCTGTCGCGCGCGGCGAAGGGCTTTGCGCGTAAAAGCCCCAAAGGCTGACCATGCCCTTGTCCGCCGTGCCGTCGCGGATCATGCGCAGAAACACATCGACCTGCTCGCGCGTGGCAAAGGCTTCCTCGGTGGCGATACGCAAGTATCCGCGTTCGCCCCCGGTACGCAGAGGGTGGAGATAGTCACTCATGCTGGGCTGTTCCTCTTTCCCGACAGCCCGGCGATTGTTAGCGATTGATGGTGAGTGCCAGGCTGATAATGTGATTCATCCGGTCGGCCCGCGCGTCGCGCGCAATATATTGGCCCATATATCCGGTTTCGATGGCAAAGCCGCGCGCCACCGGCACGGCCAGACCGCCAAACAGACGCAATTGGTCGAAGCCCGCTTTCTGGCCCCATGTGGTCTTGTTGAAGGCAAAGAACGGTTCGGCCGTCGCCACCAAAGCAAATCCCTTGCCGATGGGCAGCGCCCCGCGGATCTGTTGACGCATGCGCCAGCCCACCTCGCCCGAACCTTCGACAAAGCGTTCCTCGATACGGGTGCGCCCGGTGATCACACCGTTCTTGCCCGCGTCCAGAATGCTGAAATTGGCCTGTTGAAACAGGCGGTGTTCGTCCAGCACCTTGGCCCCCAGATTGTCGGTGCGGACATAGGCATAGCCGCCAAACACGCTGGTCTTGGGATTGATGCGATAGCCGATGGCCTGACGCAGCAGGATTTGCCCTGCGCGGCTGTGAGTGTCGGTGATCCGCGCCTGATAATCGAAATTGACTACGGCGCGCCCGCCAAGGCCCACCATCCCATGCACGGCGGCCCATGTCTGCGCATCCTCTTCGGCGGCATGGGCAACAGGCGCCACCATCAACAAGGGCAAGGACAGCAACAGACGCTTCATGGCAAAATCTCGCAGAAAGGGGGAGGCCTTTACAGCCCCCTCCCCTCTTGGCGGCGGCATGGCGCAGGCTCATGCCGATTACCGTGCCGATTTTGCTCAACTGTTGCTGGACCATGACAAAGGGCTACTATCCTTCGTGGACGGCCTTGGTGACCAGACACGCAGCCAGACCTTCCGGCCCGTCCTCGGCGCCGTGGCCCGACCATTTGACCCCGCCAAAAGGCGAATCCGCCGCGCCGATGGCCACCGTATTGATCCCCACCATCCCGGCCTCCAGTTCACGCGCCAGACGCTTTTGCCGCGCCGCATCCTGTGTCCAGCAATAGGCGGCCAGACCATAGGGCAGCCGGTTGGCCTCCGCGATCATCGCCTCCTCGCCCGACATCGGGTTGATGATGGCGACGGGGCCAAAGGGTTCTTCATTCATGATGCGCGCACTGAGCGACACTTCGGAAATCACCGTGGGTTCAAAGAAGAAGCCCTGATTGCCGATCCGCTTGCCACCGGCGTCCAGCTTGGCGCCCGCAGCCACCGCATCCTTGACCAAAGCCTCGATCGCTTCGGGGCGGCGGGCATTGGCCATCGGCCCCATGCGATTGCCCTCGTCCATGCCGTCGCCCACGGTGATCGCCTTGGCGCGCGCGGCAAAGCCATCGCGGAAGCGTTCGAACACGCTTTCCTCGACAAGGAAGCGCGTGGGGCTGACGCAGACTTGCCCGGCGTTGCGATATTTGTGGCCCACGGCAATATCCAGAACGCGGTCAATATCCGCATCGGCAAAGACCAGCACCGGCCCATGCCCGCCCAGCTCCATCGTCGTGCGGATGCAATTGTCCGCCGCCAGTTTCGCCAGATGTTTGCCCACCACCGTCGATCCGGTGAAGGACAATTTGCGGATGACCGGGCTGGCCAGCAGGTGACGGCTCACCTCATCAGGCACGCCAAACACCACCTGCGCCACCTGCGGCGGCAGGCCCGCGTCAAGCAAGGCCTGAAGCACGGCCAGCGCCGAGGCCGGGGTTTCCTCGGCCGGTTTCATAATCACGCTGCAACCCGCGGCAATCGGCGCGCCCAATTTGCGCCCCGGATTGCCGATGGGGAAATTCCACGGCGCAAAGGCCGCCACCGGGCCGACCGGCTCATAGGTCACGGTCGAGCGCATGCCATCCGGGCGCGGCAGGGTGCGGCCATAGACGCGCTGTGTCTCGCCCGCATAGAAATTGAACAGGCCCGCCACCATCATCACCTCGATGCGGGTTTCGGCGATGGTCTTGCCCTGCTCCAACGTGGCGGCGCGGGCGATTTCTTCCTGACGCTGAACCAGAAGGCCCGCGGCACCTGCCAGAACCGCCGCGCGCTGCATCGGCGTTGACTTGCGCCAGATCCTGAAACCTTCGTCGGCCACGGCCAGCGCGCGGTCGAGATCGGCGGCGTCGGCCAAAGGCAATTTCCCGATCACCGCGCCTGTGGCCGGGTTCAGCACATCATGGGTGCGGCGGTGGGCAATACCCACCTTCTCGCCGCCAATCACCATGGAGAGTTCAGGATAAGTCATTGCGTTTCCTTGTCGAGCAGAGCCAGCGCGTCGGCATAGGGCCGGATCGCGCGGCTGATGATGTAAGCCGCCGCAGGGCTGAGCAACACCCCGGAAAGCACCAGAGATTTCCACACATCGGCGTCATGGCCAAACACATGGTCGGTGAAAAAGCCGATCATGAACGGCCCGACCGCGCCCACGGCGGTGAACATCATCAGGTAAAGGCCCGTCACCTGCCCGCGCATCTGGTTGGGGGTGATTTCCTGAATGACCAGATTTTGCGGCACGGCCGATGCGATGCCCAACATGCCCGACAGCATCGAACAGGTCAGCGCCAGCCATGGGCTGGGCATCATCGGACCGATGATGGCCAAGGGGGCGGCAAGGCTGAAACAGATGGTGACGGCGCGCACATTGGCATCCCGATACCGCCGCGCCAGCAATTTGATCAGCATCGGCCCCAAGAGCAGTCCGGCAATTTGCCCGGCCAGCATGAACATCGGCGCACGGCTGGCAATTTCCATCTCGGTCCAACCATAGGTGCGCTTGTAAAAGGGCACCATCCACGCAGGGGCCGCCATCGCGTGCGCCGCCGAAAAGCCAAGCCCCAGGAACAACGGCCCATAGACCGCACGGCGGCGCCAGATTTCCGACATGACCGCGCGGATCGGCAGAGGCTTGCCCCCTTCGATCACGCCCCGGCGCGGAGGTTCGGGCACCATCAGCAGCAGCGCACAAGCCAAAACGCCCGGCAGCGCCAGCATCATCAGCACATATTTCCACCCATGCAGGGTCGTGCCCATGAAAGGCGTTTCGGGCAGGCTCATCGCCAGCGCGAGCAATTTGCCCGCGATGACAAGGCCGATCGTGCTGCCCCCGATAAAGCCCAGTTGCAGCACGGCAAAGGGCCAGCGCCGCTTTTCGGGCGGAAAGAAATCGGCCAGCATCGAATAGGACCCCGGCGCATGCGCCCCGCCGCCCGCGCCCACCAGCATCCGGGTAAAGGCCAGAGCGGCAAAAGTGCTGGTAAACCCGCCCGCCGCGTTGAGCAGCGCGATCAGCAAAGCGCCGATGGCCAGCACATATTTGCGCGGAAAAATGTCGGCGCAGCGTGAAAGCGGCAGCATCACCACCATATAGAACACGACATTCACCGGACCCTGCAACAGGCCGATGGCGGTGTTCGACAGGCCGAACTCGGCCTTGATCTGTTCGATCAGCAGGCCAAAGGCCGCCGAGTCGAAGAAGTTCAGAAACGTGGCAAAGATGATGACGCCCAGCGCGAACCAAGCCGCACCCGCGCTGGGCCATGGTTCATCGCGCGCGGCCACGGCCAGATGATGCGCAGACGCTTCGCCCGCATCCACACCATGATTGAGTTCGGCGGCCATATCCGGCCCGCTCATCGAAACTGCCATATGCACCTCTCCCGTGCCTGCCCCCGATTGGCGGAGGGCGTTTTCGCGCTGGATCTTTACAGCGCATGTTTTGTATGTGTTAGATACAAAGCATAGCGCGCCGCTTGGCAAGCCCCAATCGGCATGGACGCGATAAAAATTGCGTGGGCGAGAGGATGTAAGCGATGATTGATTTTGCGGGACGCACCGCCTTTGTCACCGGCGGCGCGAATGGTGTGGGGCTGGGGCTGGTGCGGGCACTGCTGGCGCGGGGATGCCGGGTGGCGATTGCCGATATTCGTGAGGAATCCATCGCATCGGCGCTCGCCACACTGGACAATGCCGAGGTCATGGGCGTGCAGGTCGATGTATCGAGCCGCGAGGCGATGGCCGCCGCCGCCGATGAGGTCGAGGCGCGCTTTGGCCCCGTCTCGCTCTTGTTCAACAATGCGGGCATCAACCTGTTTCAAACCATCGAGGATTCAAGCTGGTCCGATTGGGACTGGGTGATGGGGGTAAACCTGCATGGGGTCATCAATGGCGTGATGACATTTGTACCGCGCATGATCGCGGCGGGGAACGGAGGCTATATCGTCAACACAGCCAGCATGGCCGGGTGGCTGGCCGCAGGCGCGCCGGGGATTTACAACACCACCAAATTCGCGGTGCGCGGCATGTCAGAATCTTTGCGCTACAGTCTGGCCAAACATGGCATTGGCGTGTCGATCCTGTGTCCGGGCCTCGTCAAATCCTATATCTATGCCAGCGACGATGTACGCCCCGCCGCGTTGATGGAGGGCGCCAAACCCGTCGATCATGCCGCCGTCGAAAGGCTGGCCGGCGCGCATCAGGCCGGGATGGAACCCGACGTGATCGCCGCCCGCGTGATCGAGGGCATGGAGGACAATCGCGCCTATATCTTCAGCCACCCCGAATTCCGCGAGGAAGTGGCCGAATTGTTCGAGGAATATCTGGCCGATTTCCGCGACTATCCCGCCGATCCGGGTTTTGAACAGCGCATCGGATTCGAAAAATTCCGGCGCGAGCGGTATAAAGAAGCCCGCGAAGCAGCACGGAAGGCGGTATGATCCTCGCTCTTGACCATGTGAACATCATCACGGCGGATCTGGACGGGTCCGCCCGGTTTTACGCGCAGGTCTTTGGGCTGGAGCGGCGCGACGGGCCGCCGCCGTTGACGCCGCATACCGGGCAATGGATGTATGATGCATCGGGCCGCGCGGTGATCCATCTCAACAGTCTGGATGCGCCGCGCGCCTATGACCGCGATGTGGCGCCGGGGCCTACGGGCGCGCTGCATCATGTGGCGCTAAGCTGCCGAGGCCATGATGCGATGGCCGCAAGGCTGGAGGCGGCGAATTGCGATTATCAGCGCAATTTCGTCGCGGCGATTGGCCTGCGCCAGATCTTTGTGCGCGATCCCCATGAGGTCCTGTTTGAATTGAATTTCTTTGGTGATTAGGCCCCCAGCAGGATCTTTACCACCTGCTCGCGCTGGCCATTCATCACGTCGTGGCCGCAATCGGCCTCGTGATATTCCCATGCGGCATCATCTTTGACGCGGGCGGCAAATTTGGGGAAAGGTGAAGGCTTCCAGCCCGTGGCCAGCACGTAGATGCGGCGCGCAATCTTGGCTTCCTCGCCGGTGAAACGCACGCCTTCCAGCATCGTCAGCAGCGGATGGCGCGAGAGCTTGCGCCCCTCCTCGCCGATGATCGGTGCGACAAGGCCGGGGGTGAATTTCTGCGTGTCGATATAGTGGCGATGCTCATACTCGCTGGTGATGTCCCAAAGCGACTGGCCATCCTCGGGCAAAAACGCATCGAGATAGGCCATCGTGTCGATCCGCCCGCCCAGTCGCGTGGCCGTGCCGGTAATCACCATGCCGCCATAGGAATGGCCGACCAGCACGAAACGGTCAAAACCAGCCTGTTCCACCGCCGCACACACATCGTCGATGTGATCCGAAAGGGTAATGCCGGGATGCAATTCGCCGCGACGCTCTCCAAGACCGCGCAGTTCCACCACCACCGCCCGGTGGCCCGCCGCGCGCAGATCCGCCGCCAGCCCCTGATGCGACCAACCGCCGGCCCATGCGCCATGTACCAGAACATAGTCGGTCATTGTGGGGGCTCTCCTGTTTTGTTTTTATTTGGAAAGGAAGGATGCGAGGGTCTAGACCCTCGCGCTCCCGTTACTGTCTTTGTTGCGCTAAAGGCTCGGCCAAGGTGCCAAGAACGCAACGTCGCAGAATTAAAGCCTGCGGCGCCTTTCAGCACAAGGCTGCCGCGCCGCAGGCTTTAAAATATTAGCCCCCCGACGAACAACCCACAACCCCATTCATGGGATTGCAAAGGGACCGAGTCCCTTTGCCCGCCGGAGGCATCAAAAGGCCAAATCAGGCCGTAACCGTCGTGCGCCAGCCTTCGGCATAGTTTTCACGCGCCACGCGGCTGTAGGGCACCGGCGAGACGATGCAACGCACCGAAAGCTGCTTGTGGGGTTCGACGGTGGTCTTGCGGGTGCCGCCGTTTTCTTCGCCCCAGATCACGTTCAACTCGGTGCCGACCGGGATGGCGGGGTCAATGGTGGCCAACGAGAGCGCCTGCTTTTCGTTGTACGAGAAGCCGGTGAACATCGAGAGGCCCACGGTCTTGCCATCGGCGTCAACCACGCGGTCATAGTTCGACGAGGCATAGTTGGCCAGCGGCACGTCGAAGAACTTGTAGGCTTCGCCGTCCGGGTTGAACATGGATGCCATGATCTTGGCCATGTCTTCCGGATGCCAGGCCAGCGTCACCTTCTTGCGCTGCTCGGCGGGGTTCAGCTTTTCGAGAGCCTCGCGACCGTGGAATTCATGGTCGAACTTGACGAACGAGCCATAGCCCAGTTCCCACGGGTTGAGGTAATAGTCCTCGATATTGTCCGAAACGAACGAACCGCCGATCGAACCGGTGGCTTCATACGAATCGGCGCCCAGCCATTCGCGGAAACCCTTCATCTTTTCGCCGGTGTAGATCGCGGGCAGCGGCGAGGGAATCCAGCCCGATTCCAGCGTGTTCGACGGATAGGCGCGGCTACCGCAAGCGATCAGGCCGAATTCCTTACCCGCTTCGAGGATAGCGGCGCGGATTTCTTCCTGCTCGGCATAGGGGCCCCAGATTTCAAGGCCCGGCGCACCCGACATGCCGTGGCGCAGCGTGCGCACGGTCTTGCCCGCGATGTTCATCGTCGACATGTTGAAGAACTTGAGCTGTTCAAGCGGACCGCCATGCAGCTTTTCGATCACGTTCCAAGCCTGCGGGCCCTGAATCTGGAAGCGCCATTCCTTGCGCGTCACAGGCTTGCCCATCGGGCGCATCGGCGAACGGTCGTCCAGCTCGATTTCGCAATCATAGCCGCCGGTCGCAGCGTGATAGCGCAGCCAGTTCGAAGCGGGCGCACGGCCGACATAGGTGAAGCTCTGCTCTTCTTCCCAGAAGATGATGCCGTCGCCGATCACATGGCCATAGGGCGTGGTCGGAACGTATTGCTTCGCCTTGTTGACGGTCCAGCCCTTAGAGCTGTTGATCATCGTGTCGGACAGCAGCTTGTGCGCGTCCTTGCCACGGATATAGAGGTTCACCATGTGGTGCGACTGATCGAACAGAACAGCCGAATGCTGCCATGCCCACTGTTCCGAACGCCAGTTGGAAAATTCCGGGGCGACCACGGGATAGACATAGGCGCCAAGCTGCGAATTGCGCAGCATGTCAACGATATTGTCGGTGCCAGCCAGCACCTGTTCAAGATTTTGAGCGGCCATGGTGGTTCCTCTCTCCTAAAAGGTTTGTTTGCTCTTGCCCCTTTGGCATAGCAAATTTTGTAAGCTACACAAACGAAATTGTGTATGCCGCAAACGATCTCTGTTGTGGGATGTTGCGCAACAATTGTCCGATTATCGAGCGTGGCCTGTCCAGGTGCGAAGCCCCGGCGCCGTGCGATCCTCTCCCGCCAAGGCCCGCGCCACCGCCGGGCGCGCCGTCATCCGGTCACGCCATTCCACCAAACGCGGACAACGCTTGGCAATTTCCATATCCGGAAACATGCGTTCGACCATCATTCCGCAATGGCTGTAAAAATTGATGTCGGCCAAGGTGTAGGCATCCCCGGCGATCCAGGCTGTCTCGCCCAGTTGGCGCTCAACCTTGTCCACCGCATATTCGATTTTCGTGGTGGCATTGGCCAGATCGCTTTGCGAAAAACCGCTGCGCGCCGTGGCCCATTTCTTGCGCTGATCGGGCAAGGGGATGCTTTCAAGCAATTTCTCAAACTCGCCCGATTCGATGTTGCGCGCAATGATGCCCACCATCCGGTGCCAGCCGTGCATCGAAACAAAATTCATCACATGCTCGTCCACGAACTTGTTCCAATAACGCATCCGCGCCGCCGCCACCGGATCGCGCGGGCGCAGCGGGCCGCTGTCGGGCTGATCGTGGGGGAAAACGTCTTCGAGATATTCGTTGATGACCGTGGTGTGGGTGATGATCGCGCCGTCATGGTCGAGCACCGGCACCTGACCCTCGGGGTTGATGGCGGTGAACCACGGCTGATGCTGCTCGAACTTGTGCAGATCGACATAGACGCTTTCCCAATCCAGCCCCTTTTCGATCAGGGGAATCATGGATTTGAGGGAATTGGCCGCCGGTTCGGCATGGTAATATTTCAACGCCATCGCTCTCTCCTTCTTTGGCGTCTTCCTCTCAGATCAAACCGAGCAGGCGCGCCGCATTATCCTTCATGATGCCCGGCAGGATCTCCTCGCGGAATCCAACGCCGCGCGCTGCGTCCAGCCATTTGTCGGGGTGGATCAGCGGGAAATCGCTGCCGAACAGCATCTTGTTGCGCAGTTGCGTGTTGGCGTACTGGATGATCTGGGGCGCGAAATATTTGGGGCTCCAGCCCGACAGATCGATGTAAACATTGGTTTTGTGCAGCGCCATCGACAGGCTCTCATCCACCCAAGGCCATGACGGATGGGCCAGAATGATCTTCATATCGGGAAAATCGACCGCCACATCATCCACCAGCATCGGCTGACCATATTTCAGCCGCACGCCCCCGCCGCCGCGCATCCCCGTGCCCATGCCCGAATGGCCGGTGTGGAAAATCGCGGGCAATTTATAGTGGTTGATGATCTCGTAAATCGGATAGGCCATCTGGTCTGCGGGCGCGCAGCCCTGCATGATATGGTGGAATTTGAAACCCTTGACCCCGCAATTCTCCACCAGATCGCGCGCCTCCCGCGCCCCCATGCGGCCCTTGTGCGGGTCGATGCTGGCAAAGGGGATGCAGATGTCATCATGCTTGGCCGCAAATTCGGCGATCTCGAAATTGGAAACCCGCTTGGCCCCGATATGGCTCTCGCAATCGACCGTGAACAGGCAAAAGGCAATCTGCGCCTCGCGATAGATCTCGACAATCTCGGGCATCTTGGGCCGTTCACGCGGGGCCTTGAAATAAGCGCTGGCCGCGTCGAAAAACTGGCCCATCACCGGGTCTTCCGGGTCGTGGCACGATACTTCGGCATGCACATGCACATCGATGGCTCGGATTTTGGTAAGGTCGATGGGCATGGTTTATCCAAGATGTCAGGGGGAAGGATGCGAGGGCCTAAACCCTCGCGCTCCCGTTACTGATTTTGTGGCGTCATGGGTTCGGCCCGACGCAGCATTAAGACGTTCACGCGCCTTCGGTCGACCGCCTATTTCTCGCCCAGCGCCTTATCCTCATGCGCACGCGCAATGACATAATGGCGGATGGCATCGATCTCCTCGCGGCTCAACTGTTTGGACCAACCGATCATGCCATTGGCTTTCAGCGCGCCGTCATGCACAATCGCCTGCCATGTCTCCGGGCTGCCCAGCGCCGCGCTGTGGCGCAGGTCGGGGACCACGCCCCCGCCAATGGCCGCATCGCCATGGCACACGCCGCAGAAACGCCCGAACGTATAGGCACCCTTGGCCACCACTTCCTTGCTGGCGGTCTGGGCCGGAGGGTCGAGCGGGCCGAAATTGGGGTCTGGCTTGGCGGGCAATTGCGCCTGGCCGCCCATCTTGAACACCAGCAACCGGCTGATATTGCGCACCGGCCCCGATTTCCACGCCAGCGCGCCCGTGGCCAGCGGCCAGATCCCGCCCCAGCCCGCCATCACGGCAACATATTGCTGACCCTTGACGGTAAAGGTGACGGGCGCGGCAATCACGCCGGTCTGCGCGTCAAAAGACCACAGCTTCTTGCCGTCCAACGAGGAATAGGCGACGAAATCGCCCTTGGCCGTTCCCTGAAACAGCAGATCGCCCGCCGTCGCCAACAACCCGCCGTTCGACGGGCCGGGATAATCCACGCGCCACTTTTCGGTCTGCGTCACCGGATCCCACGCGATCAGCGCGCCGCGCGTGGCCGCCTTGGCCACTTCGCGCACGTCATTGTTGGCGGGCATGGCGGCGGCGCCTTGGTTCAAACCATTGTTGAAACCATATTTGGCCGCCTTCCACTTTTCCTCGGGCACATAGGGAAAGGCCGCGATATTGGCCGGGATGAACATCAGCTTTTGCCGGGGATCATAGGCCATTGGCTGCCAGCTGTGCGCCCCGCCCGCGCCGGGCATCGAGACGAAAGGCTTGCCCGTCTTGTCGAACCGCGCCTCTGGATTTTCGATCGGGCGGCCGGTCTTGGGGTCAAGCCCGGTGGCCCAATTCATCGGCACGAAATTCTTGCCCTTGATGAACTGTCCGGTCTGACGGTCGACCACATAAAAAAAGCCATTCTTGGGCGCGTGCATCAACACTTTGCGCATCCGCCCGTCGATCATCAGATCGGCCAGAACGATGTGCTGGGTGGCGGTGAAATCCCATGTCTCACCCGGCGTTTCCTGAAAATGCCATACATATTGGCCGGTCTTGGGACGCACCGCGACGATGGAGGAGAGATAGAGATTATCCCCCCCGCCCGGCGAGCGATAAGACTGGTTCCACGGCGACCCATTGCCCACGCCGATATAGAGCAGGTCGAGCGCGGGGTCATAGGCCATCGAATCCCAGACCGTGCCGCCCCCGCCCAGCTTCCACCACTCGCCCTTCCACGTCGCCTCGGCACGCTTGAGATAGGCTTCCTTGTTCTTGCCCGGCTGATCGGGAACGGTATAGAATTTCCAGAGTTGCTTGCCGGTGTTGACGTCATAGCCCGCGACAAACCCACGCACGCCCATTTCCGCGCCGCCATTGCCGATGATGACCACGCCGTTGATAACGCGCGGCGCGCCGGTGATCGTATAGGGCTTGGTCCGGTCCACCGTCACCGTCGACCACAACAAACGCCCGGTGGTGCGGTCCAGCGCGATCAGCCGCCCGTCCAGCGTGCCATAGAACAGCTTGTCGCCCCACGCGCCCATGCCGCGATTGACCACATCGCAACACGCCTTGACCGCGGTTTCGCCCGGAACCTTGGGGTCATATTCCCAAATCAGCTTGCCCGTCAGCGCATTATACGCCTTGGCCTTTGACCATGCCGTCGTCGTATAGATAACCCCGTCGATCACCAGCGGCGTGGCTTCCTGACCGCGCGTGGTGTCGAGATCGGCATACCATGCCAGCCCAAGCTGATTCACATTTCCAGCATTGATCTGGTTCAGAGGGCTGAAGCGCTGCTCGTCATAGGTCCGGCCGTGGCTGAGCCAATTGTCCCCCCTGTCGCCCGATGCGGCGATGGCGGCGGCATTGACGGCAAATTTTGCCTTGCCCGCCCCGGTGGCGACGCCCGACAGCGCCAATGCGGCGGCCCCCGCCAACAGACCACCCAGACACAGGGCGTGTTTCGCCCCTGACCTTGCTTGCGCTTGCATAACCTCTCCTTCGGCGCCTGCGTCTTCGCGGCGTCTCGACTGTATGCAATGCTTACGGTTTTTAGAGGGGTGGTCAAGGGGGAGAAAAGCTAACAATTGAAAGCAATCGACCCCGCCCCCATGCGCCGCCGATGTTGACGGACAGGGAAGGCGGGGCCGGGGCAGGCATTTGATTTCAGGCCGGTTCCATCAACATGGTGGCGGCCGCCGTGTTCGAAATGGGGATGTGATAATTGCGGTGGATCTCGGTTGCAGGTTCCACGCCCAAGGCCCCGCGCGCGGCGATCCAGTTGAGCACTTCGACCCCCTGCGTCCCCGCCTTACGCACCATCTCGTGGATCGAATCCTTCGTCAATGCCGCCGGATCGACCGACAGATTGTCCATGCAGAACGTGTCATAGTCGCGGTTGATGAAACCGGCACGCTCGCCGTCCAATTGGTGCGACAGGCCGCCCGTGCCGATGATGACGATCCGCTCATCCCCGGTCCAGCTTTCCAACGCCTTGTTCACCGCCTGACCCAGCGCAAGGCAACGCTTGGCCGAGGGCAGCGGGTGCTGCACCGTGTTGATGGCAAAGGGGACGATCTTGACCGGCCATGCCGCAACATCGGGCCATGCCAGTTCAAACGGGATCGAGAGCGCATGATCCACCAGCATCTTTTGACAGGTGGTAATGTCGAACTCATCCTCGACCAGAGAATTGATGATGTGCCAGCTCAATTCGGTGTGGCCCGCAAAGGGCTTGTACAGAGGCAAGCCCCAGCCTTCATCGGCATTGTGATATTCCGCCGCCGCGCCCACGGCAAAAGTGGGCATCTTGTCCAGGAAGAAGTTGAGCCCATGGTCATTGTTGAACACAATGGCGACATCAGGCTTCACCTGTGCCAGCCATTCGTGGACCTTTTGATAACCGTCGAAGAAAGGCTTCCAATAGGGTTCCTGTTGCAACCCCTTGTGGATGGCCCCGCCGATCGCGGGAACGTGGCTGGTGAAATAGGCGCCGACGATTTCAGCCATGGAC
This sequence comes from Novosphingobium sp. 550D, assembly GCF_057401885.1. Taxonomy (NCBI): domain Bacteria; kingdom Pseudomonadati; phylum Pseudomonadota; class Alphaproteobacteria; order Sphingomonadales; family Sphingomonadaceae; genus Novosphingobium; species Novosphingobium sp. 550D. Next base: position 48,315 of record NZ_CM171613.1, read on the forward strand.
CTTCTCCTTTTCGATCATGGCGTCATGCGCCTCTTCATATGATTGACCTTCGCCCTGCGCCATCAGCATGGCCTTGAAACGGTCGACCGAAACGCCGGTCTGCATCGATCCGACGTCCTGCACGTTCAGCCCGAAAATCCCGGCCAGCTTGGCAAGATAGTAGATGTTGCCGCCCGCCGCGATCATGCCCAGCACGCTGCGTGCCGCCACCGCCTCGCGCTGGGCCGGGGTCAGGTTGAATTTCGCGCAATAGGCTTCCTCGTCATCAAGGAAGGCCTGACGGTTGGCAGCCTCGTTAAAGGAATAGCACATGGCGTTCAGCGCAAAGCCCTTGGCCGCCGCATCGCCATCGAACAGATGGGTGCCGGGTATTGGCGCGCCCTGATCATGGGGTCCAGACATCACATTCTCTCCAGAACATGTCGGATGCCGATCCGGTTGATCGGCTGACTTGGTGTGCATCACTTACAATTTGTCCCCGCTCTTTGATCCTGATCAAGCCACGTCGCCAACCGCAGAATTGCGCGCATTCAGATGCAGGACGGGGTATAAATTTTGCGAAATTCTTTTACCCACAACCTGCTGACGCCCCTTTGAAAATTAACCTCCCGCGCGGCTTCGTCTCATTCCGGCACATGGGGGCAATCGGGATGGTTACCGAGCTTCCTAGCCAAGGGTTTTCGCGAGATACCCGGCCAATACCGAAGGAGGAATCGATGCAACCGGCCCTTTTGATGCTGATCATGACCAGCGTGGCCATGTCCGCTGTGGCGCAACTGCTGCTCAAAATGGGCGTGGGACAGGTGCGCGCGGCTGGTGCCGGGGCGGGCATCGCCTTCCTTCAATCGCCATGGGTGGTGGCCGGTTTCGGGCTTTATGGGCTGGGGGCGATCCTGTGGCTTTATGTCCTTGCCCGCCTGCCGCTCAGCGCGGCCTACCCCTTTGTCGGCCTCGGCTTCATCCTGACCATGGCGCTGGGCGTTCTTGCTCTGGGCGAGAGCATCAGCCCCATCCGCATCGCGGGCACCTTGCTGATCGCGCTGGGCTGCGTCTGTGTGTCAAGGAGCATCGCATAATGGCCGCCACTCCCGCCCCGGCCCGCGCGCCTGCGCTCTCGATCAACTCGCTGCTCTTGCTGGTGGTGACGATCCGACTGGCGGCGCATTTCGCCCTGCCCCAACCGCTGCAAAGCGATGGTCTGGCCTATTTCACATTGGCCCAGACGATGGCCGATGGCGGGTGGCCGGTCGATAATCTGGGGCAACATGCGTTTTATTCCATCGGCTATCCGCTGGTGCTGACGCCCTTCTTCGCCCTGTTCGGGGCCAGCGCGCAGGTGGCCTTTGGCGTCAATCTTGCCCTTGCGCTGGTGGCGGGCATGTTGGTGGTGATGGTCGCGGCGCAGGCTGGTTTGGGCGATCTGGGGCGCAAGCTGGCGCTGCTGGGCTATGCGCTGTGGCTGCCGGGGATCTGGAATTGCACGATGGTGGCGCGGGAAAACCTCTCGACGCCGCTGTTGCTGGGCGTGATGTGGCTGGCGCTGCGTTTGCTGCGCTCGCCCTTCAGCCTGCCTCTGGCGGCGGCGGCGGGGGCGACATGGGGCGCGGCTGTGCTTGCCGGTTCCTCGGCGCTGCCGTTGATTGCCGCGCCGCTGATCGCGACGGCGCTGGGCAAATCGCCGCGCCGGATGCTGGCCCCCGCCTTGGCCATGGGCGCGGGCGCCGCGCTGGTTCTGGCCCCATGGGGCATGGCGACCCAGGCGATGCTGGGCAAGCCGACCCTGTCCACCAACACCGGCTTTAACCTCTATATCGGCAACAACCCCGCCGCGACGGGCCGCTTCATCTCGATCGCCGCCACGCCCGTCGGCCCGCAATGGCACGCCATGCGCGACCACCTGGGCGAAGCGGGGGCCAGTGCGGCCTTGGGCGCGATGGCGCGCGAATGGATAGGGCAAAACCCGGCGCAGGTCATGCGACTGGCCGGCGTCAAACTGGCCGCTTTCTGGGCGCCCAATTTGCCCGACTCCAATGATTTCGCGCTCTCGCCCGCAGTCACCTACGTCCGCCTGTTCGAGGTGGTGCAATATCTGCTGTTCATCACGCTGGCCGCGCTGTGCATCATCCTGCCCGGCATCACCCGCCCGCGCCAGATTGTGCTGCTGGGTGCGATCAGCGGCTTCTGGGCCCTGCACAGCCTCGCCTATATTATCGAGCGTTATCGCGACCCGATCATGCCTTTGCTGATCATCATGGCATCGGCGGCGCTGTCGGAAATCATCACCCATCGTCTGCCTCGCAAGGAGAGCGCGCATGCTGCATGAACGCATCACCGATGACACCGTTCTGGTGGTCGATCTGGACCGCACCCTGATCACGGGCGATCTGGCGATGGAGGCCTGCGTAACACAGGCCAAGCGCGGGTTTGTCGCCATGCTGGCCGTGCTTTGGGCGATGATCCGGGGACGCGCGCGGTTGAAAAGCCTGCTGGCCCGCCGCGCGCCGGTCAATCCGGCCACGCTCAATTATCGGCCCGAAGTGATCGAATTGATCGCCCACGCCCGCCGTCAGCGCCGCCGCGTCATTCTGGCCAGCGCCGCCCATTGGCGCAACGCCCGCCGGGTGGCCAACCATCTGGGCCTGTTTGACGACGTCATCGCCAGCGGTGCGCGCCGCAATGCCAAGGGCGGGGCCAAGCTGTCCGCGATCCGCGATGCTTTGGACAATCAACCCTTCGACTATGTCGGCGATTGCAGCGCCGACCGCAGCATCTGGCAACAGGCCCGCATCGCCTATACCGTCGAGGCCCCCACCGGCATGGCGCATGAAGAACGCATCGCCGCCCCGCGCAGCCGTTTGCGCGCGCTGATCAAGGCCGCACGCCCGCATCAATGGGCCAAGAACGCGCTGGTCTTTGTGCCGCTGGCTTCGTCGGGCCTGCTGGCCAATCCTTCGGCGATTGCCCAATCGCTCCTCGCCTTTGCCGCGATGAGCCTGATCGCCTCCTCGGTCTATCTGCTCAACGACCTGCTCGATATCGAAAGCGACCGCGCCCATGCCAAAAAGCGCCACCGCCCGTTGGCCAGCGGCGCGCTGCCGATCCCGCTGGCGCTGGTGGCTTGTGTGGCTTTCGCGGTGGCGGGGCTTGCTCTGGCGTGGCAATTGGGCGTGCCCAGTTTCTCCGCCATGGCGACCTATTTCGGCCTGACGCTGGCCTATTCGATGCGATTGAAAGCGGCGATGATTGCCGACGTTTTGACGCTGGCATGCCTCTATACGATCCGCATCATCGCGGGGGCGGCGGCGATTGCAGTGCCGGTGTCATCGTGGCTGCTGCTGTTCAGCGTCTTTTTCTTCCTCAGCCTCGGCTACCTCAAGCGCTATGTCGAATTGCGCAGCAGCGCGCGTGAGCCCGACGAACTGCTCTCCGGGCGCGGCTATACCCGCTCCGACACGGAAATCGTCGCGATCAGCGGGCTGGCCGCCGGCATGGTCTCGATCCTGGTCATGGTCCTGTTTGCCGAGGCGATGGGCAAGACCGGCACCTATGCCACGCCGCAATTGCTCTGGCTGCTGCCTTTGCCGCTGCTCTACTGGCTCAACCGGATCTGGATGATGGGCCGCCGGGGACAGGTGGACAGCGACCCTGTGGCCTTTGCCATTACCGATGCCAAGAGCATGGCTGTGGCCGGCGTGCTGGGCGCTATCCTGATCGCGGCGAAATTCACCGCCATCGGGCACTGGCTGCCGCAGCTCGGGATTGCTTAGAGCGATTTCCGTTCAAGCTGACGCGAACGGAAAAGCGACGCTCAAGCGCCGCGCGGGCTAGTCGCATTTTCCGATCCCGAATGATCGGAAAACGCTTTAAGGGGCGGCTTGAGGGCGGCCCCTTCCCTCGTTAAACTGCCGCCATGGCAAGCTTCTTCGCCCGCCCCAAAGCGGATCGCTCCTTACGTTTTCGCCTTGGCTGGTATCTGGCCATGGCCATCTTGTGGTTTGTCGGCCTGTCTGTGGCCATGACGCTGATCTATCGCGTGGTGCCGCCGCCGGTCACGTTGACCATGCTGTTCGACAAAAACGGTTTCGAAAAATCGTGGACGCCCCTCTCGCGCATCGACCGCAAAATGGTGGACGCGGTCATCGCGGGCGAGGATTCGCGCTTTTGCGTCCACCACGGCTTTGACGGGGCGGGCATCGAATATGCGCTCGAACGCAATCTGGCGGGCGATGGCAGCAAGTTGCGCGGCGGTTCAACCATCAGCCAACAGACCGCCAAAAACACCTTCCTGTGGCAGGGCAGCGGCATCACCCGCTATATCCGCAAAGGTCTGGAAACCTGGTTCACCGTGCTGATCGAGAACCTGTGGCCCAAGCGGCGGATCATGGAAGTGTACCTCAACGTCGCGGAAACCGGCATCGGCACCTATGGCGTCGAAGCAGGCGCACAACGCTACTTCCGCCACTCCGCCGCGCGCCTCACGCAAATCGAGGCCGCCCGCATCGCCGCCGCCCTGCCCAGCCCCAAAAAGCGCGCGGTCGTGGGCGCCACCGGCTTTACCCGCCGCCATGGCAACACCATTGCCAAGCGGTCCGGGGTGGTGCGCCGCAATGATCAGGATGATTGTATTTATCAGTGAGGTTTGTGGGGGGCTGTTTGATGCCTCCGGCGGGCAAAGGGACTTGTCCCTTTGCAATCTCGATACTGTCGGCGTTGTGCAATGGGTTCGACCTTGGGGGTTGGGCGCGATATTTGAATATTAAAGCCTGCGGCGCTGGCCAGCGATGCCTTTTCCGCGCCGCAGGCTTTCAGATCATATCAACAGGCACCGCGTGGCCTTCTTGGCGCCTCCCCCATAACGGGATTGCAAAGGGCCCCCGCCCTTTGCCCGCCGGAGGCAAACACCCCCATCACCCCGCAACGAAAAAGGGCGCCCCGAACCGGAGCGCCCTTTCTTTTCAAGCCATCCGGCTACGATCAATAAGCGAGGCTGAGCGTCGCCATGAACGTGCGGGGAACGGGCAGGTACATGGTCGGAACCGAGGTTGCACCGTTCTGACCGGTGAAGCCGCCGATGTAGAACTTGTTGAACATGTTCACCAGGTTCAGCTGAACAAAGCTCTTGTCCGACTTCAGGCCGAAGGGAGCCAGCTTGATGCGGGCGTTCAGGTCAACCGTGGTATAGGCAGGCGCCGCGGCGTCATTGACGCGAACGCCGCTGCTGTAAACCGGCAGGTTGGCCATGTTGTAGTAGCGCTTGCCGGTGTTCTTGACCGTCACCATAAAGCTGATCGGATCAAAGTTAGCTTCGAAGTTGGCGCCGGCGGTATAGACCGGAACGCCTGCTTCACGCTTGCCGGCTGCCGGGATGTACGACGCCCCGCCCGAGTTGATCAGATAGACGGTACCGTCGCTGGCGGTCGTCGTCCCAGCCGTTGCGCCATTGATGATGTTATCAAGGATGCGCGACTTGTTCCACGAACCAAAGGCATAGACCGAGAAGTGGTCGTCGGCCTTCCAGGTCACGGTGGCGTCAACGCCATACTTTTCCACCTTGCCCAGGTTGGTGTAGAGCGAGACCTGCGTGTTCTGGTCATAGACCTGCGAGATCTTGTTGTAGAACATCGTGTACCAACCGCCCAGCGAGGCGCTGATACGGCCCGAACGGAAGCGCAGACCCACGTCAAAGTTGTCCGAGGTTTCCGCCTTCGGGCTGCCGCTGGCCGAATTCACGGCATAGAAGAACGAGTTGTACAGCGTGTCCGTACCCGGAACCTGCAGACCCTTCGAGTAGTTGGCATAGAGCGAGGTGCCCTGCGCCAGCGCCAGCGTGAAGCCTACGTTGGGCAGAACCTTGTTATAGTTGAAATTGCGGTTCTGCGGCACGCCATAGGTGGGGTTGGCGGCGGCATAGGCGGCCTGATCCTGCGGGCTGGGGCAATCGTAACCGCCGGTGCCATTGGTGGCAAAGCAGAAGGTCGTCAGGTTACGCTTGAAGAACGGCGCGCGGATACCGGCCAGAACGTCGAGCTTACCGTCGAAGAACTTGCCGTTATATTCGCCCGACACCTGATGCAGGATCGCATAGGACATGCGGTTGCGGCGCTGGATCGCATTGCCATACTTGTCGGTGATGGCCAGATCGATCGGGAAGTAGGTGTTGTAATAGCCCGTCTGGGGATTCAGGAACGTGATTTCGCCGGTCTGCTTGTGGCGACCGCGGTCATACGAATAACCCACGCGGACCGTGTTGGTCGGGCTGATCTTCCAACGCAACGAGGTCATCAGGCCGATACGGTTGGTTTCGGTTTCGTTGGCGTTGCCCATCAGGATGCCCGAAGTGATCGCGCCATCGCCGTTCACATCGCGGCCCGCAAAATAGCTGCCGCCGACCAGGCCGACCATGCCGGTCGACGAGGTGCCTTCGCTCAGCGTGCCCACGCCGCCGCCATTGGCCTTGGTGTACTGGAAGCTGGGGTCAATGGTCAGCGTCAGCGTGTCGCTCAGGGCAAAGCGCGAGTTCATGCGCAGATTGGCCGTGCGCGAGGGGTTGTAGCGGCATTCAAACGCGCCATAGCCCGTGGTCGAACGGGTCGAGCTGGTCGTGTCGGCGCAATTGATGCTGTACTTGGCCTCGTCCCAGTTCAGGGCCGCGCGGCCCGTGCTGGAGCTGTTCACCGGCATGCTGTTTGAATTGAGCGTGCGGATCGACATCGAAGGCGCAAACGTGTTGCGGTTGAAGTTGAAGTGACCGGCCAGCGAGATAAAGTCGCCATTGTCACCCAGCGGCTGCTTCACCTTGAAGTTGAGCTGCTGCTTCTTCACGCCGCCGCCGGTGTTGGCGATAAAGCGGTTCGAGCTGACGCTGCCGGCAAACCATGCCGACAGGCCCGACTTGGTGATTTCACCCGTGTCGACCGAGGCGAACAGACGCTTGAAGCCAAAGTCGCCCAGCGAACCCACGCCCAGCACCTGCGGCGTCTTGAGCGGATCGCGCGAACGATAGTTGACGGTCGAACCCGAAGCGGCAGCCGTGGGGCTGTCGACGTCGGTCGAACCAAGGTTCACGTTGACCTGTTCGATCAGTTCGGAGTCAAGCTGCTGGTTCGAATACAGGGCATAGTTGCCCGTGTCGTTCAGCGGCATACCGTCAAAGGTCTGCGAGATACGGCTGCTGTCGAAACCGCGGATGTACATCGTGCCGCCCGACGAACCGAACGGGTCGGCGTTGAAAAACACAACGCCGGGCACCATGTTGATCACGCTGTTGATCGACTGACCGGGGGTGTTCTTCGAAATGAAGCTCTGATCCAGAACCTGCTTGGCCTTGGGCGTGGCGGGAATATCAACGCCATTGATCGCCTTGGCCTTGGTGCCGGTCACAACGATGGTGTTTTCGAAATCGACCGCGCCGGTCGACTGTGCGAAGGCGGGCGAAGCAACGGCTGCTGCGATCGCGAAAGAGCTGACGGCCAGAGCCGAGTTTTTAATAAAGCGCATGCTGAATGCCCCTGCATGACGGAATTGTTTCAAAAGGCCGAAATGCCTCCCGCCTCAGGGGGCCGGAAACACTCGGATGCAAAACACCTACCGATGTTTGAGTGGCTTCTAAACAGCAGTTTATGACGTAATTTTGACACACATCGGGACGTGAGACAGGATTACGCGTGACAGCGTAAGATTGTTTCACCCCCAACTGACACCAATGTAACTTTGTTGCAGTCTTGACGAAAAATGCGCGGAATCTACATTTGGCGCGGAAATTCTGCTGTTGCGAATTGGATTACAGTGCGACATTTGTGCAACGCAGCAGATCAGGAAAAACCATGGGCATCGGCCATCATCACAACCATCACCACCACGACCATGGCGAATCACATGCCGGCGGTCATCATGGGCATCACCACGGACACCACCATGGGCACGGTACGCCGCATGGTTCGGCCTTTGCCATTGCCACCTCGCTCAACATTCTGTTTGTATTGATAGAAACGGCGGCTGGTGTCATCGGTCATTCGACCGCGTTGCTGGCCGATGCCGGGCACAATCTGTCGGATGTCCTGTCACTTTTGCTGGCTTGGGGTGCGGCGCGATTAAGCGCGCGGGCGCCATCACGCCGCTTTACCTATGGGATGAAGAGCGCCTCGATTCTGGCCGCGCTTGCCAATGCGGCATTGCTTTGGGTGGCGCTGGGCGCGATCCTGATCGAAACATTGCAAAAATTCACCTCGCCCGAACCCGCACAGGCAGGCCTGATGATGGTCGTGGCCGCAGCCGGTATTGCGGTAAACGGCCTGTCGGCCATGCTCTTTGCCCGCGGCAGCAAGGATGACCTCAACCTGCGCGCGGCGTTTCAGCATCTGCTGGCCGACGCGGCGGTGTCGGCGGGCGTGGTTCTGGCCGGTCTGGCCATCCATTTCACCGCGTGGAACTGGATCGATCCGATCACCAGCCTTGCCATCACGCTGATGATCGCGCTGGGCAGTTGGTCGATGCTGAAAGAATCCGTGCAGATGGGCCTGCTGGCCGTCCCCGCCTCGGTGAATGAGGAAAAGCTGCGGGCCTTCATCCTGGCCCAGCCCGGCGTAAGCGCGCTCCACGACCTCCACGTATGGCCGATCAGCACCACCGATACCGCCATGACCGCCCATTTCATCATGCCCGCAGGCCATCCGGGCGACGCGTTCCTGCACGAATTGGCGCATGAAATGGAACATGACTTTGGCATCGGCCACGCCACCATCCAGATCGAAACCGATGGTGGGCATCAGTGCGCGTTGCATTCGGATGAGGTGGTTTAAGGAGGCATTTGCCTCCGGCGGGCAAAGGACGACGGCCCTTTGCAATCCCGTTAGGGGGTGGGCCAGAAAGGCTACGCTGTGTTTATCGCCATGTTTAGAAAGCCTGCGGCGCGGAGAACTTACGCTGATCAGCGCCGCAGGCTTTAGTATTCAAAAATCGCGTTAGACACCAAGGCCGAACCCGGCGCACAACATCGACAGTATCGGGATTGCAAAGGGCCGTCGCCCTTTGCCCGCCGGAGGCATCAATTCCCCTTTACAACGCCCCTGCAAACTTGAGCGGTTCACCCACAGCGCTATCGGCCAGTTGAGCTTCCCACATAACCTGATGGCCACGGATGATCGTGCCAAGGACGCGGCCCTTCAGTTCCATGCCGGTATAGGGCGACCAGCCGCAACGGCTCTGGAGCCAATCTTCGGTGATCGTGAACTGGCCCTTGAGGTCGACGACGGTGAAGTCCGCGTCATAGCCGACCGCAATGCGGCCCTTGGATTGCAGACCAAAGATGCGCTGGACACCCGCGCTGGTCATATCGATCAGGCGGGCCAGCGTCATGCGGCCATTCAGCACATGGTCCAACATCAGCGGGAGCAGCGTCTGCACGCCCGGCATGCCGCTGGGGCTGGCCGGATAGGGCTTGCTCTTTTCCTCGATCGTGTGGGGCGCATGGTCGGAGCCGATCACATCGGGCACGCCCTGCTGCAACCAGTGCCACAGGCCGTCGACATGCGCGCCGCTGCGGATCGGCGGGTTCATCTGGGCATAGGTGCCAAGGCGCGGATAGGCTTCCTCGCCACGCAAAGTCAGATGCTGGGGCGTCACCTCACACGAGGCGATGTCGCGGTGCTGGCTGATCAGTTCGAGTTCTGCGGGCGTGGTCACATGCAGGATGTGGATCGGGCGACGCGCCTCGCGCGCCAGCTTCAGGATGCGCCTGGTCGCCAGCATCGCGCTTTCATCATCGCGCCATACGGGGTGCGATGATGCATCGCCTTCAACGCGCAGATCCTTGCGCGCATTCATGCGGTCCTCGTCCTCGGCGTGGATGGCCACGCGCCGCGTGCCATGGGCCAGAACGCGGGCCAGTTCCTCATCATGCGCGACCAGCAGGCTGCCGGTACTGGCACCCATGAAAATCTTGACACCCGCCGTGCCGGGAATGCGTTCCAGCTCGGCCAGATCGGGCGCATTGGCCGCTGTCGCGCCGACATAGAATGCGTGGTCACACCACATGCGATGGTGCGCGCGCTCCAGCTTGTCATGCACGCGCATCACCGAATCGGTGTTGGGATTGGTGTTGGGCATTTCAAACACGGCGGTAATCCCGCCCATCACGGCACAGCGGCTGCCGCTTTCCAGATCTTCCTTATATTCCAGCCCCGGTTCGCGGAAATGGACCTGCGAATCGATCACGCCGGGCAATACATCCAATCCGGTGCAATCAATCCGGCGCGCCGCATCGGGAAAACTGCCGATGCCGATGATTTTGCCATCACGGACGGCAACATCAACCTGCGCGGGGCCAGAGGGAGTGTGGACAGTGCCACCGGTGAGGACAAGGTCTGGTGCTTGAGTCATGTTTTGCGCTTTGCCACAGGTTAGAGGGAAGATGAAGGTTTAGATGCGAGGGACTCGCCCCTCGCGCTCCCGTGACTGTCGCCGTTGCGCGATAGGTTCAGCCGCAGGTATCGAACGCAGCCTCTGAATTTTACCTTGAACGCGACCTTGCCGCGCCGCAGGCTTTCCAAACATGCCAATAAATGCTGCGTAGCCAGTCATGCGCCACCCCAAAACGGGATTGCAAAGGGCCCCCGCCCTTTACCCGCCGGAGGCACCCCAAAACTCCCGCCGGAGGCATAAAACCCCCTTCCCTTTTCCCCTGTTCATCCCCACCTAGACACCATGACTCACCTCGCCACCCGCGCCGTAATCCGCCTCTCGCCAACCGACCCGCAGGAAGATGTCCGCAAATTCCTGCAAGGGCTGGTGACGCAGGATGTCGTGCTGGGCGCGCTGCCAACCTATGCCGCGCTGCTGACGCCGCAGGGCAAGGTGATCGCGGATTTCATCGTTTGGGCCGACGGGGCCGACCTGTTGCTGGATGTCGCGCACGATCAGGCCGATGGCGTGGTCAAACGCCTGTCGATGTATCGCCTGCGCCGCGCCATCGCCATCGCGCGCGATGAAACTTTGGCCGTGCATTGGAGCCTGTCGCCGCAGGAGGGCGGAACCGCTGATCCGCGCCTTGCGGAACTGGGCTATCGCTGGCTGGCGCCCGTTGATGAAGTGGCGGTGGATGAGGCCTATCTGGCGCACCGCCTTGCTCTGGGCGTGGCCGAAGGCGCGGAAATCGTCGATCTGCTCTGGCTGGAATGCAATGCCGTCGAATTGAACGGCGTGTCCTTTACCAAGGGGTGCTATGTCGGACAGGAAAACACCGCCCGCATGAATTGGCGGCAAAAGGTCAACCGCCGCGTGGTGGTCGTGCCCACCGCGCAATCACGCGAGGATCGCCGGATCGTGGATTATCCCGCGCTTGGCCTGTCGGTCGAGCATTGGCGGGTGGGCGACATTACCACACCCCCGGCATGGTTCGGCGCGGAAAGCCTTAACCCAGAGGCGTAAGCGCACGCTCAACAGGAACAAGGCCCAGCCGCACCGCTTCGGTTTCGATCAGGCGGGCGGCCATCTCGCGGCTCGAATCGCGGGCAATTTCCAGCGAATCGGCCAAAGGTCCACCAATCAGCGAATCGCCCAGCGCCAACAGCACGAGCGTCTGCGTCACATGGCGCATGCACACTTCGCCCGCGTCATGCACCTCGTCCACAATGGCGTGGATCGAACGCACAATCGTGTCCAACGCGTCGACATTGCCGATCAGACGCATCCAGCTTACCAACTGACCGCCGCCCTGCTTTTCAAACGCGTCAAAGGCTAGATCGACCACTTCACGCGCCGTCCCGCTGCCGTCACGCTGCGCCAGAACGGCGCGCGCAACAGACGCACAGATCGACACAGCCATATGTTCGGCCAACGCTTTTTGCAGTTCCGCCGCCGATCCGAAATGGTGCAGAAGATTGGCATGGGTACGCCCGATGCGGGCCGCCACCGCCTTGAGCGTGACGCCCTGCGGCCCCTGTTCCACCAACAGATCGCGGGCCGCTTCCAACGCAGCATTGCGACTTGCTTCGGGCGAGAGGCGCTTCCTTGTGGCCATGTCCATTGTCCAAACAGCGCAAGCCAACGGGCTCACAATCACACCCAAGTCCCATATAGGCTCAGGCACGATCGAGCAAGAAGCGAAAGCTTCGCCCCGCTAAAGCTGTAATTTTTATTCGCACATCAGATGATTTGCGTAATGTCAGACATTTTCACAAGAATGGCGCAACTTCTGATTACGCCGCACGCCTTCCTTCCATACCTCCATTGGGGGAATCATCCTGATTCCCCTGCTCGGATTCCAATTCAATTTCCAGACGAACCGAAGGGCACGCACGGCCGCGCCCCGCGCTGAAGATCAGCCCGCGCTCATCCGTTGGGCGGAAACCCAACCGACGCAAAACCAGACCCGACGCCGGATTGTCCAGAAAATGCCGCCCAACCAGACGCTTGTGCCCCAGCCCGCGGGCCAGCGCCAGCATCGCCCGCCCAGCCTCGGTGGCATAGCCCTGCCCCCAATGTGCACGCGCGATCCAATAACCGATGTTGGCTTCGCCCTCGATCTCGCTCAACCCGATCGAACCGACCAGCGCGCTGCCTTCGGCGCCGGGGCGCGTGATCAGGAAATGCGGCAGGCGTTCATCCTGCGGCTGGCTGGCGAACCAGCGAGCGTCATTTTCGGTATAGGGCCAAGGCGCGCGCGCCAGATTGCGCACGATACCCTCGTCATCGATCGCCGCGTGAATCGCGTTCCAGTCTTCTGGCCACGCAGGCCGCAGAAACAGCCGTTCGCTGCGGAAAAACATGTCTATCGCTCCAAATCCTCATCCCCGCGCGGTCTCTTAACCGCTGCAGGTGACATTGTGGTGACGATCCGGTCACAATCCAGCGCATGCTGAACCGCATCGGACGCAATGCCGCATTGATCGAGCGCAAGCGGACGCTTGACGCCGGACCAAATTGTCGCGCCACACCGGTCGGTGGATGAGGAAGAGAAACGAAAAGAGGGAGATGGGACGGGCCCCTCTCCCTCGTTCAGCCAAGGCGATAAAACCTTGGCGGGGCCATCCCATCAGGATGGCCCAAATAGACCATCCGCTTACTCGGCGGCTTCGGCCAGAGCGTCAACCGACACGTATTTGCGGCCGAGCTTGCCTTCGTGGAAACGCACGCGGCCTTCGATCAGCGAGAACAGCGTGTGATCCTTGCCCATGCCAACGTTGGCGCCGGGGTAAACCTTGGTGCCGCGCTGACGAATGATGATGTTGCCACCAATCACCAGCTGGCTGCCGAACTTCTTCACGCCAAGGCGCTTGGACTGCGAGTCGCGACCGTTACGCGACGAACCGCCTGCTTTCTTATGTGCCATTGTCGAAAACTCCTGAGCTTAGGCGGCCGCGACCGACACGATGCGCAGCAGCGTAAGCAGCTGGCGGTGGCCGTTCTTGCGACGATAGTTGTGACGGCGACGCTTCTTGAAAACGATCACCTTTTCCGACTTCGCCTGAGCGATGATTTCAGCCGAAACGACAACCTTCGAAGCGTCGGCGACAACGCCTTCTTCGCCGGCCAGCAGAACATCACCCAACGTGATCGTTTCACCGGCTTCACCAGCCAGCTTCTCGACCGCAATCTTGTCTCCGGCGGCGACCCGATACTGCTTACCGCCCGTGCGCACGATAGCGAACATGATACAAATCCATTCAAAAAATTACGTGGCCGCCCCGGCCGCGTTTCCCGAAACCTGCCGCCGGGCTTTGGCCCGGCATGGCGGTCATTCGAGGAGCCGCGAGCGACGCGCCGAGCCCCACCACACACAGCAGGGTTCGGAAAGAAGCTGCGCCGTTAGTGCAACCGCCCACTCGTGTCAATGCACCCGATGCGATAAAGGCCCATTTCGACCGGCAAACCTGGGGCAAACACGGGCCGATTTCTGCCCTCTGGCGCATGCCAACAGGCGTGCTATGGCGCAACCATGCTTGGCCCTATCGCAAAAACCGCTTCATCCACAAGCCCGCAATCGCGGCGATTCGCAAAGGCGCACAATGGGACGCCCCGATTCGCCGGTTTGGCCTTGTTGGTTCCCGCCCTGGTGCTGACCGGATGCAGCACGGCCTCTTATCCTTCGCTGGCGCGCCGGGCCGAAGAATATCCCGCCGCCGCAACCAAACCATCGGTTGATGTCAGCAACCCGGATCAAACGCCGGCCGACATCAACACCCGAATCGATTCGCTGCGCCGCGCCGCCCATGACGCGGACAAGGCCTTTGACGCCGCCCGCCCCGCAACCGAACGCGCCCTCAAGGCCGCGAGCGGCGCCAGACCAGGTGACGAGGCATGGCAGCAAGCCAACCTTGCCCTGAGCGATCTGGAACGCCTGCGCGGCGCGCTCGGCCTTGTCGAAGCGGATATCGACGAATTGTATACGCAGGACCGCATGGCCCATGCCCCGGAAAATCCCGGCAAACCCCGCGCGGCGGCCAAGCTGATCGAAGCGGCGCGCGACAAAATCCTCGCCATGGGGGCCAATCAGGACAAGGTTCTCACCGCCGCGCGGGCGAAATTGCCCCGCTGACCCCGTTTAGCGCCAGCGTGCCAGATCCGCGTAATCCTGTTCGCGCGGTTCAACCCAAGCCCATTGCCCGCCCCGCTTTTCGCGCTTCCAGAACCAGCTCTCGCTCTTGAGATGGTCCATCGCGAAATCGGCGGCGGCAAAGGCGTCACGCCGATGACGAGAAGCGGCCGCCACCAGCACGATCGGATCACCCGGCGCCATTTCGCCCACCCGGTGCCAGATCATCAGGCCATCAAGCGCCCAGCGCCCCATCACATCATCGGCCAGCGCCTGCATCCCCGGCAGGGTCAGCGGCGCGTAATGCTGAAGCTCCAGCGCCTCGACATCATCGCCTTGTTCAGAATTATCGGCCCTGACCTGCCCCAGAAAGCTGACCACGCCGCCCGATTGCGGATGCGCGGCGGCAAAGTCGCGTACCGCGGCACCGGCGTCAAAGGCCTGTTCGATCAGTTGGACGTCGATCATCCGCCGCTCACCGGCGGCAAAAAGGCCAGTTCATCACCGGCGCTCAATTCCAGCCCTTCGGCCTGAACCAGCGCGCCATTCAGCGCCAGACGGACACGCGGGCCGGTCAAAGCCTGCACCAATTCCGGCGCCAGTCCGGCCAGAACCTGCGCCAAAGCACCGGGCGCCACATCGCGCTCCGCCCCGCCGGCCAGATCGGCCAGCCTGCCCAGAAACACCAGCTTGGCCACGATCACCCCCCCGTCATAGACATATGGCGCGGCAAGGCAGGCTCTGCGCCGGGGCGGTTAATTTCGAAATGGTGGCGCTGCGGCTTGATCCGCATCGCCTCATCCAGCGCGGCTTCGAGCGCGCTTTCCGGCTCCTCGCTGCGCAGGGCGGCGCGCAGATCGACCTGTTCGCGCCCGCCAAGACAGGCGAACAATTGCCCCGTCGCGGTCACGCGCACGCGGTTGCACCCATCGCAGAAATTGCTGGTCAGCGGCGTGATCAGCCCCAGACGCCCGCCCGTTTCCGCCACGCGCCAGTAACGCGCCGGACCGCCGCTGCGATGGCCGTCCGCCTCCAGCGTAAAACGCTGCTCCAGATCCCGCCGCACCTGCGTGAGCGGCAGATAGTGATCGTAGCGATCCCCCTCAACCTCGCCCAGCGGCATGACCTCGATCAGCGTGATCTCATGCCCCTGACCGTGTGCCCAGGCAACCAGATCGCCGATCTCGGCCTCATTCTCACCTTTCAGCGCGACGGTGTTCAGCTTGACCGCCAGGCCCGCATCGCGAGCCGCCGCGATGCCTTCAAGCACCTGCGGCAATTGATCGCGCCGGGCGATCCTGGCAAATTTTTCCCGGTCCAGCGTGTCGAGGCTGACATTGACGCGGCGGATGCCCGCCTCGCGCAGGTCATCGGCAAATTCGGCCAAACGCGTACCATTGGTGGTGATGGTCAGTTCTTCCAGCCCATCACCGATCTTGCGCCCGATCGCGCGGACCAACTCGATCATGTCGCGCCGCACCAGAGGCTCCCCCCCGGTCAGGCGGATCTTGGTCACCCCGCGCCCAATGAAACCCAGCGCCAGCTTGTGCAATTCCTCAAGGCTCAGCACCTCGGATTTGGGCAGAAAAGTCTGCCGCTCGGGCATGCAATAGGTGCATCGCAAATCGCATCGGTCGATCACCGACAGGCGCAGATAGGAAATCCGGCGTTGAAACTGATCAACTAAGGGCTGGCTCATGCGGCTCAGTCTATCACCGCTCCGGGGCCTTGGCTATCCAGTCTCAGGATTTGGCCGGTAATTCCGGGGGCCTTGGCCAAAAAGGCGCTGGCCGCCGCGATTCCTTCGGGCGAATCACTTTCCACCAGATTGACCCGCGCGGGGGCATAGGAACGCGCCAACCCCTGCACCGCCGCCAGACGCCACCCACGATGTTCGTGCCCCGCCAAAGGCATGACCATCACCAGATCGCCCTGCGCCAACAAAGCCTCGGCCTGTGCCAGCCAATCGGCATGAAACGCCACCGCCGCGGCCAGAGGTGCCGCCGGCAATCCCTCAATGGCCAGAAGCGCCATGTTACCGCCGCTCACGCGTCAGCGTCATGCCGATCTTTTCACCCGCCTCGCTGATGGCCAGCTTAACGATCTTGACCGTCACGGCCTCGACCCGCTCATCCTGAAGGAACAACGTTTCAACGATGTGATCGGCCACCGCCTCGATCAGCGTGAAATGCACACCCTCGGGCAAGGCATCGCTGGCGGCGAATTTCAGGTCCATGTAATTCTTGCTGGCCCCCAACGGCGTGTCGGGCAAATAGCGGTCATAGGGCTTCAAACGCACGCTCACGCTGATGCGCAAAGGCTGCTTCTGGCCCGTCTCTTCCGAATAGACGCCGGTCAGCACGTCCACTTCGAAATCGGCCACTTCAAGGATCAGGCTGTCGGCCACGTTCTATGCTCTCACGAAGGATGGGGGGTGTTGGCGCGGGCCGATGGCAGGTTGTTTTCGGGGAGTCTAGAAGAAAAGGTGAAATGCGAGGGACTCATCCCTCGCGCTCCCGTTACTGTCGGCGTGGCTTCATGGATTAAGCGCCGCGTCTCGGACGCAAGGTATCGGATGAAGGCCTGCGGCGCCAATATCCAAAACCCATCCGCGCCGCAGGCCTTCATCCGATAGGTCCAACGCCACTTTGCAAACCTGCCGCCACCCCAAAACGGGCTTGCAAAGGGCCCCCGCCCTTTGCCCGCCGGAGGCAAACTTCCTTAATCCCGACGCCACCGCGCAAAGATCGCCGTCGGCAACATGCGCCCCGCATCATCCTCACGCACCGACAGATCGCCATGCTCGACATAGCCGGGCAGATCGGCAAAGATCTCGTCCAGCAATCCGGCGATGGCAAGCGAGGACATGCGCACCGCATAGACCGTCAGGAAGAGATAGCGGCTGTCGCTGTCCAGCAATTGCCGCGCATCGCGGATCAGGCCGGGCAGGTGTTCTTCGAGCCGCCAGACTTCACCATCCGGGCCGCGTCCGAATTTGGGCGGGTCCATGATGATGCCGTCATAGCGCTTGCCGCGGCGCACTTCGCGCGCGGTGAATTTGGCCGCATCATCGACGATCCAGCGCACCGGGCGGCTTTCCATGCCCGAGAGCGCGGCATTGGCGCGGGCTTGGGCCACCGATTTCTTGCTGGCGTCTACGTGGGTGACGGGGCCATACTGGCTGAGCGCCAGCGTGCCGACGCCGGTATAGCCGAACAGGTTGAGCGTGGAAGCATCGCTGCGCCCCGCCAATTGCTGTCCCATCCACCCCCAGACCGGCGCCATGTCGGGGAAAAATCCCAGATGGCGAAACGGCGTGCATTGCGCGGTAAAACTTACATCCCCCCAGCCCAGCGACCAGCCATCGCGCGGCACCGGCTTGGTGTAATTCCAGCGCCCGCCACCATCTTCATCCGCGCCGGGCACGAATTCGCCGTGGGCGTCCCAATCGCTCTGACGCGGCTGCCACAGCGCCTGCGGTTCTGGGCGGATAAAGCGATAGTCGCCATAGCGCTCAAGCTTGCGCCCCGCGCCCGAATCGACCAGCCCGTAATCGGCCCAACCCTCGCCGGTCAGCAATACGGGCTGGTGGATCAGCTCTGCCATTACGCCTTCGCAGTCGCCCGCTCGGCGACATAGGCGCAGACCGCGTCATAATCGCCGGGCAGTTCGGCATAGCGCTCTTCACGCTCGAACAGATCGCCCACGCGTTCGGGCAGGCCGGGGCGGTGGCCGGTGCTGCGCTCGACCGCTTCGGGGAACTTGGCCGGATGCGCGGTGGCCAGCGTGACCACCGGGGTGCCCTTGGCGATCCCGGCATTACGCGCGGCGTGGATGCCGATGGCGGTGTGCGGATCGAGCAATTCGCCCGCCGCTTCCCAGCCCCAGCGGATGGCCTGCGCCATTTCGTCGGCATCGGCGCGGGCCGACACGAACAAAGCGGCTGCGCCTTCACGCTGCGCATTGGTCAAGGTCATCGCCTTGGTGGCCTCAAACCCGGCCATCTGCTGGGCCAAAGCCGCGCCGTCGCGGCCGCCGACATCGAACAAAAGGCGTTCGAAATTCGAGGACACCTGAATGTCCATGCTGGGCGCGGCGGTGGGCGTCACGGTCCCGGCAGAATAATCGCCAGTCGAGAGCGCACGGTGGAGAATGTCATTCACATTGGTGGCGACGATAAGCTTGGCGATCGGCAGGCCCATTTGCGCGGCGACATAACCGGCAAACACATCCCCGAAATTGCCGGTCGGGACCGAGAAGGCCACTTCGCGCTCCGGCGCGCCCAATTGCAGCGCGGCGGCGAAATAATAGACCACCTGCGCCATCAGACGCGCCCAGTTGATCGAGTTCACCGCGCCGATGTTGAAGCGGTCGGTGACGGCCTTGTCGTTGAAAATGCGCTTCACCATCGCCTGCGCATCGTCAAAACTGCCCTCGATGGCGATGTTATAGACGTTGGGGGCCAGAACGGTGGTCATCTGGCGGCGCTGAACATCGGACACGCGGCCCTTGGGGTGCAGCATGAAAATGTCGACCTTGGCGCGGCCCGCCACGGCGTCGATCGCCGCGCTGCCGGTGTCGCCGCTGGTGGCACCCACGATGGTCAGGTTCTGCGGGCTGCGGCCAAGGAATTCCTCGAACAACAGACCCAGCAATTGCAGCGCCACGTCCTTGAACGCCAGCGTCGGGCCGTGGAACAGTTCAAGCAGCCACTGCTGCTCGTCCAACTGCTTGAGCGGCGTGACGGCGGCATGCGAAAAACGACCATAGGCCGCCGTGGTCAACTCCAGCAAACGCTCATAGCTCAGGCTCTCGCCCACGAAAGGCGACATCACCTTGGCCGCCAGCTCCGCATAGGGCAGCCCCGCCAGCGCGGCGATCTCGTTTTTGCTGAAACGCGGCCACTCGCGAGGCACATAAAGCCCGCCGTCGCTGGCCAGACCAGCCAGAGTCGCGCCTTCAAAATCAAGAACCGGTGCGTTGCCGCGCGTGGAGATATATTCCATGGGATTCCCTGTCCGTTTGGGCTGCGCGTTAGCGACAGTGGGGCGCAGGGGCAAGGGTTTTGGATCGGGCCGCGTTTATGACGCCTCCGGCGGGCAAAGGGTCTCGACCCTTTGCAATCCCTTTATTGGGAGTGCGCTGTCCCGGCCACCGGGTCTTATAGGTTGGGTCTGTTATAGCCTGCGGCGCGGCGAACTCGCGCTGATTGCGCCGCAGGCTTTATAAACTCAAACATCGCGTCCGACACAAAACGCCGAACCCCACCCACAACGCAGACAGTAAAGGGAGCGCGAGGGTCTAGACCCTCGCATCACTCCCCTTCTTCCTCCCGCCCCTCCAACACCCTCTTCCTCACCGCCACCCCATAAATCACCAGAGCGGTCAGCGCGAAAAGGAACCACTGCACCGCATAGGACAGATGGTTGTTGGGCAGATCACGCGGATCGGGTCGCGCATTCGCCGCCAATCCCGCCAGCGCCGGATCGGCCACAACATGATGGGCAAACTCGCCCCCCGGCACGATCATGCCGCGCACCTGTCCACCGGCCCATGTCACCGGGTCAGGCCTTTTGCTCCATCCCAAAACGACATCGGCCAAAACACCCTTGGGCGCCTCGGTCGGACGAAAGCCCTGCGTGTCCACCGGAGCCGTCAGGCAACGGGCGATATGCGCCCATCCCGCCTGCCCTGCGGCATTACGCCCTGATTGGGCTGAAATCTGCAACACCTGCTGGCACCAGAATTGGGTGCGGTGGAAATCGCGTGCGTCCGAGGCTCTGTACCGCCACACTTCGCCGATCGAGACCATATCGGCATCGCCCTGTGCCGCGGAAAAGCGCGCGATCTTGGCCTCCTTCTGGGCCAGTCGATCCAACTGCCAAAAACCAAGGTGGACCATATAGCCCGCCGCCGCCAGCACCAGCAGCGTGGGGATCACGGGCAATTTGCGCCAATTCATTGCGGATCGATATCCTTTGCCCCGGCTTCCATCGCCCGGCGTTGATATTCTGCGGCCAACAACGCCGCCTTGGACACCCGCAACCCATAGAGCGTGGGCAAAACCACCAACGGCACCAGCACCGCGACATACACCCACACCGGCGGATCAACATCCAGCGCCAGCCAAGCCGCCACAACCGCCGCCAGCGCGCCAACACCAAAGGTCAAAAATGCCGCAGGCCCATCGCCCACATTGAACGCGCCATAATCCAGCCCGCATCGCCCGCAACGCGGCGCGAAATGGGCAATGCCGGCAAACAACCCCTTGGCCCCGCAACGCGGACACAAACCAAACAGGGCAGCCGAGAATATCCCCGGCTGCCCTTCGAATGCGGATGGCGATTGCGGATCAGTCAACCGCAAAGCCCCAGTTGCCCCAGATGTAGATGCAAACAAACAGGAACAGCCACACCACGTCGACAAAATGCCAATACCATGCGGCGGCTTCAAAGCCGAAATGCTGACGCGGGGTGAAATCACCGCGATAGGCGCGCGCCAAACACACCGCGAGGAAGATCGTGCCGACGATCACGTGGAACCCGTGGAACCCGGTGGCCATGTAAAAAGCCGAACCATAGGTGTTCTTGCCAAAGGCAAAAGGCGCATGAGCATATTCAAACGCCTGAAGGCTGCTGAACAAAATGCCCAGAATGATGGTCAGCCACAGGCCCTTTTTCAGGCCCGACCGGTCGCCATGGATCAGACTGTGATGCGCCCATGTCACGGTCGTACCCGACAGCAGCAGGATCATCGTGTTGAGCAGCGGCAGGTCGAAGGCGTCAAGGACGGCTTCCATTTCCTTGGGCGGCCATTGTCCGCCAATCGCCTTGGAAAGGGTCGAGGGAAACAGCGAGAAATCAAAGAAGGCCCAGAACCAGCCGACAAAGAACATCACTTCGGACGCGATGAACAGGATCATGCCGTAACGCTGATGCAATTGCACCACAGGCGTGTGATCGCCCGCATGGGCTTCGTTCACGATCTTGTTGAACCACGTGAACATCGCCGCCAGCAACAGCGCCAGCCCCGCCCAAGGCACCACCGCACCGCCGGACATATCGTGCATTTTCAGCACCATGCCCGTCGTAAAGGTGAAAGCACCAATCGTGGTAGCCAAAGGCACCAGATCGGGCGGCAGGATATGATAATCATGTGTCTTGCCAGCGGCCATCGCATTCATCCCCTTTTCGCCGGAACGCGGGCCTGTTGCGGCCTCTCTGCCCGGCATTTGTTGTTTGCAAACCTATCTTTCCTGCGCCCTTCGGTCCAGCCTGATTTGCAACCGAAAAGCGTCGATTTCAGCCCCCCGCAGAACGGTGGAACGTGTAACTCAACGTGATCTGCTCAAGACCTTTCAGATCCTTGTCCTCAAGGATCTTGGGGTCCACGTAATAGCTGACCGGCATCGACACGCTTTGCCCCGGTTGCAGCGTCTGTTGGGTGAAACAGAAACAGGCGACCTTGGTGAAATAGCGCGCCGCCTCATCGGGGGCGACGTTGAAACTGGCCGCCCCGGTGATCACCTGATCCGATTTGTTATGCGCTTCAAAAATGGCCAGAGTGCGCGCGCCGATCGCCACAGTCTGCGTCGTCTGGCGCGGGCGGAATTGCCATGGCATGTTCGGATCGACATTGGCGTCAAACCGCACCGACATCGTGCGCCCCGAAGCGACCTTGACACCCGCCGCCGCCGCCTCGCTGGCCCTTTGCGGGGTGCCGCCATAGCCGGTCGCCTGACAAAACAGGCGATAGAGCGGGACCGAGGCATAACCCAATCCGACCATCCCCAGCGCCAGCGCCCCGGCAAATATCGCCACGCGACGGTTGCGGGCCTGCGGATCGCTCTGCGTCAGGCCGGACATCGGATCAGTGCCCCATTTTCACGATGGTGATCGCGAAAAACAGCACCACCATCCCGACCAGCACCAGCCCCAAAGCCTTGTTCCGCCCGGCGATGATCCGCTTGCGCTCCTGCATATCGATGGGTTCGCTCACAAATATCCTCCGATAATCGGCACCCAGCGATCCGCCACCAGCGCGGCGAACAGGGCAAAGAGATAAAGCACCGAATAAGCGAACAATTGCTTTTCCGGCTTCATGCGGTCGTCATCATCGCTGCGTTCCCGGAAACCGACGCGAATGGCCAGCAACAGGAACAGCGTGGAAAGCACCCCTGCCGACACGCCATAGATCCACCCCGGCCCGCCATCCGCCTTGGGCAGGAACACCGGCAAAAGCGTCAACGGCAACAACAGCACCGAATAGGCAAAGATCTGGCGCCGCGTGGATTTTTCACCCGCCACCACCGGCATCATGGGAATGCCGACCTTGGCGTAATCGGTCTTCACAAACAGCGCCAGCGCCCAGAAATGCGGCGGCGTCCACATGAAGATGATCATGAACAACAGAACCGGCATCCATGTGATATGCCCGGTCACCGCCACCCACCCTATCATCGGCGGGAAAGCCCCCGCTCCGCCACCGATCACGATGTTCTGGGGCGTGCGCGGTTTCAGCCACACCGTATAGACCAGCGAATAATAGACAATCGACACCGCCAGAATGAGCGCGCAAAGCCATCCTGCCGCCAAACCCATGGTCAGCACCGACAGGCCCGAAAGCGCCATGCCAAAATCGCGCGCCGATTCGCGCTCCATCCGGCCCGATGGCAGGGGGCGTTTGGCGGTGCGCTTCATCCCTGCGTCAATGTCGGCCTCCCACCACTGGTTCAGCGCCGCCGCCCCGCCCGCGCCCACCGCGATGCAAAGAATCGTCGCAAAACCAAGCACCGGATTGATATGCCCCGGCGCGGCCAGCAGTCCGCAAAGCCCGGTAAAAATCACCAAAGTCATCACGCGCGGCTTGGTCAGCGCAAAGAAATCGCGCCAATCAGCGGGGCGTCGGGCGGCGTTGTGTGTGGCGGGGGTGCTCATGGGCATTCCCCCTTGCCCCATTGCGCCGCGATGTAAAGGGAGCACGAGCGACATGGCTGTCCCCTGAAGTGACGGATGCGGCCGGAAAACAGGCGCCCGGACGGCCCGGGCGCCCTGATCGACTTTAGTGGTGACCTTCGTCCTTGATCACCGGCAAGGTTTCAAACTGGTGGAACGGCGGCGGGCTGGACAAGGTCCATTCCAGCGTCGCGATCGAATTGTCGATCTCCCAGTAATTGCCTTCCGCCTTTTTACCCATGGTAAAAGCATAGATGATGTTGATCAGCCAGATGCCGATAGAGGCCGCCATCACCATATAGCCGATCGTGGCAATATGGTTCCAATAGGCATAGGCAGGCGTAAAGTCCGGATAGCGGCGCGGCATGCCCTGCATCCCCAGGAAGTGCATGGGGAAGAAGATCATGTTCACGCCGACAAAGAACACGGCAAAGTGGAGGTAGGACAAAGCTTCCGAATGCCAGCGCCCGCTCATCTTGGGGAACCAGTAATAGAAGCCCGCGAACAGCGAGGTGACGGCACCCAGCGAGAGCACATAGTGGAAGTGACCCACCACGTAATAGGTGTCCTGAAGATTGTCGTCCAAGCCGCCATTGGCCAGCTCAACGCCCGTAACGCCGCCCACCGTGAACAGGAAGATGAAGCCGATGGCCCAGACCATGGGCGATGTGAAACGGATCGAACCGCCCCACATCGTCGCGATCCACGAGAAAATCTTGATGCCGGTGGGCACCGCGATCACCATCGTGGCGGTGGTGAAATACATCTTCACATCTTCGGACAGGCCGGTGGTGTACATATGGTGCGCCCACACGACAAAGCCGACCACGCCAATCGCCACCATCGCATAGGCCATGCCCAGATAGCCGAAAACCGGCTTGCGGCTGAAGGTCGAGATGATCTGGCTGATCATGCCGAAACCGGGCAGGATCATAATGTACACTTCGGGATGGCCGAAGAACCAGAACAGATGCTGGAACAGCACGGGATCGCCGCCGCCCGCCGCATCAAAGAAAGTGGTGTGGAAATTGCGGTCGGTCAGCAGCATCGTGATGGCGGCCGCCAGCACCGGCAGAGCCAACAGCAACAGGAAGGCCGTGACCAACACCGACCACACGAACAGCGGCATTTTATGCAGGGTCATGCCCGGCGCGCGCATGTTGAAAATGGTGGTGATGAAATTGATCGCCCCCATGATCGACCCCGCCCCCGACAGGTGCAGCGAGAAGATCGCGAAATCGACCGCCGGCCCCTGCGACCCCGAGGTCGAAAGCGGCGCATAGGCGGTCCAGCCGATCCCTGCGCCCTGCCCCGTGCCGCCCGGCACAAAGGCCGAGCACAGCAGCGAGCAAAAACCCGCCACCGTCAGCCAGAACGAGATGTTGTTCATGCGCGGAAAGGCCATGTCCGGCGCGCCGATCATGATCGGCACAAACCAGTTGCCAAAGCCGCCGATGATCGCGGGCATGACCATGAAGAACACCATGATCAGGCCATGCGCGGTGATCAGCACGTTCCACAGGTGGAGTTGCTGGTCAAAGCTGGGATTTTTCGTGCCCAGCAGTTCTGCGAAAAAGCCCAGATACTGAATGCCCGGATGCGCCAGTTCGGCGCGCATGATGCCCGAAATCGCGCCCCCGATGATCCCCGCCGTGATGGCAAAGATCAAATAGAGCGTGCCAATATCCTTGTGGTTGGTCGACATGAACCAGCGGGCGAAAAAGCCCGGCTTGTGATCATGGTCGTGGTCATGCACATGCCCATCGGAATGCGCGTGAAATTCGTCTGCGATGGTAGCCATGTCTATCAAGCCCTCGCGTAAAAGTTATTCGCCGGACGAGGCGGCAGCGGCCACCTCGGTCCCCGAAGCGGCATCAGCCGCAGGCGCAGCAGCAGCGGCGGCAGCCGGTGCTTCCGGTGCGCCGTCGATCTTGGCGCCGGCGTGGGTCATGACCCAGGCATTATATTGCGGACGGGGCAATGCCTCGACCACAATCGGCATATAGCCATGGCGCGCACCGCAAAGCTCGCTGCACTGACCATAATAGACGCCCGGTTCTTTGACGAAGAGCACCTTTTCATTGATCCGCCCCGGCACCGCGTCCAGCTTGAACCACAGCGAGGGCACCGCAAAGGAGTGGATCACATCCGCACCCGTGGTCTGCAGGCGAATCGGTTCGCCCGCCGGCACCACCATGCGATAGTCGGCGGCCAATTGTTCGGGCTCACCCCGCTTGTCGGCCTCTTCCTTGCTCAGCATGTTGCTGGTGACTTCAAACTCGCCATTGTCGGGATAGGCATAGGTCCAGTACCACTGGTTGCCGATCGCCTTGATGGTCAGCGCTTCCTTAGGCGCGGTCTTGAACTGATGGGCCAGCAGCTTCATCGAGGGCACGAAGACCACCAGCAGGATCAGCACCGGAATCCCGGTCCACACCACTTCGAGCAGCGTGTTGTGGCTCGTCTTGCTGGGCACCGGATTGGCGCGGGCGTTGTAACGCACCACCACCCAGATCAACAGCGCCAGCACGAAAAGCGTGGTCGCGATCAGCACCGTCATCACGATATTATCGTGCATCCACAAGGCTTCGAGGCCCGTGGGTGAATATTGGGTCTGGAAAGTCAGCCCGCCATCGACCGGCATACCTTTGCCGGGTGTGGGCTTCATCGGGGTGTAACCGCCCGGCGCCACGGCAAAGCGGTCTGCCGCCTCGCCAGCGCGGGCAGCAATCGGCGCCAGCACCGGCAGCGCCATCAGGGCAATACGCAACAATCGGCGCCCGAAGGCCCCGGATACTTCTCCCAAAATCATGGCCTACGTTCTTTCTTCTTCGCCGCTCGGAAGAAAAGCCCCCTCCTCGTCCGGCGTCCCACAGGCTCCGGGACTTTTGTCCCTTAGGAACAGGGTGTACCAGTGCTTGCCCCAGCCCACAAGCGCCTCTAGGGGTAATTTTGAAGCAGGGCGCGCGACGCACCTGCGGGAAACCACGCAGTTTTTTGAACGAAGGCAAGACAAAGCATGACCGAAGAAGAGGTGCTGGCCGAATTCCGCGCCAGCCATGCCCTGCTCGAAGGGCATTTCCTGCTCTCCTCTGGGCGCCACAGCGCGCATTATCTGCAATGCGCCCGCGTGTTGATGAACCCGGAACGCGCCAGCCGACTGGCCATTGCCATCGCGCAGAAATTGCCGCGCGACCTGCGCAAAGAAATCCAGAAGGTCATCAGCCCCGCGATGGGCGGATTGATCATCGGCCATGAAGTGGGCCGCGCGCTGGGCGTGGACGCGATGTTTGTCGAACGCCCCACCGGCACGTTCGAATTGCGCCGCGGCTTTTCCATCGAACCGGGCGACAAGGTGCTGATGGTCGAGGACGTGGTGACCACCGGCCTGTCGAGCCGCGAAGCCATCAAGGCGATCGAGGAAGCCGGCGGCAAGGTGATCGCGGCTGCTTCGCTGATCGATCGCAGCGCGGGCACGGTGGATCTGGGCGTGCCCTTCTATCCGCTGATCGCGCTTAATTTCCCGACCTATGCGCCGGACGAACTTCCCGCCGCCCTTGCCGCAACGCCCGCGGTCAAGCCGGGCAGCCGGGCCAAGCCGTAATGAACGCGCTGTCCCCTGCGCGGCTGCGCCTTGGTGTGAACATCGACCATGTGGCCACGATCCGCAACGCGCGGGGCGGCGCGCATCCTGATCCGGTGCGCGCGGCGCAAATCGTCGCGGCCGTGGGGGGCGATGGCATCACCGCCCATCTGCGCGAGGATCGCCGCCATATCCGTGACGAGGATCTGATGCGGATTCAGGCGGCGACCACGCTGCCGCTGAACCTGGAAATGGCCGCCACGGACGAGATGCTTGACATCGCGCTGCGCCACAAGCCGCATGCCGCCTGCATCGTGCCCGAGCGGCGCGAGGAACGCACGACCGAGGGCGGGCTGGACGCGGCGGGACAGCACAACCGGCTTGCCCCCATCGTTCAGCGTTTGACCGATGCGGGCATCCGCGTTTCGCTCTTCATCGCGCCGGAAATTCGCCAGCTTGACGCCGCGATCCGCCTTGGCGCGCCGGTGGTGGAATTCCACACCGGCGAATATGCCCATGCCGAAGGGGACGCGCGTGAGGTGGAACTAAAGCGCCTTGCCGACATGGCCGCCCTTGCCGCGCGCAACGGGATCGAGCCGCATGCGGGCCACGGTCTGACCTATGACAATGTGCAACCCGTTGCCGCCATCCCCCAGATCGCCGAGCTGAACATCGGCCATTATCTGATTGGCGAGGCGGTGTTCGTGGGCCTTGAAAACGCGGTGCGCCGGATGCGTGATCTGATGGACGCTGCGCGGGGCTAAGGCATGATCGTCGGGCTGGGGCATGATCTGGTGAATATCGAGCGCATCGAAGCGGCGCTCGAACGCCACGAGGCACGCTTTCTGGCGCGCAGCTTTACGCCCGACGAAATCGCTCTGGCCGATTCGCGTCCCGCCATGCGCGCGGCCACGCTGGCCAAACGCTGGGCCGCCAAGGAGGCCTGTGCCAAGGCACTGGGCACAGGCATCGGGCGCGGGTTTTCCATGACCGATATAGAGGTGGTGCGCGATGATCTGGGCGCGCCATCGCTGTTGCTGCATGGCGGCGCGGTGGATCGTCTGGCGCAGATCACGCCGTCGGGGCACCGCTCCAGCCTCCACCTTTCGTTGTCCGACGATCTGCCCTGGGCCAGCGCCACGGTGATTATCGAAGCCTTGCCGGTTTAGTGGCCCTTTTATAACCGAATTTGTGAAAGACGATTTTGTGATGTCCGCCCCCAGCGATACCAAACCCAGTGACGTCACCAAACAACCCATCGACTGGTGGGCCGAGGTGCGCGGGCTTGGCGGGATGTTGCTGGCGGTGCTGGCGTTTCATTCTTTCATCGCCAAGCCTTTCTATATCCCCTCGGCCTCAATGCTGCCGGGCCTGTGGGTGGGCGATCATCTGGTGGTGTCGAAATACCCCTATGGCTGGAACTGGGCCTCGCCCAGCTTTCACATCCTGCCGCGCGGAGATTGGCGTATTTGGCGCGGCACGCCCGATTATGGCGATATCGTGATCGTGGTGCCGCGCGGCCATCCGGGCGATGATTACATCAAACGCGTGGTGGCCCGCCCCGGCGACCGCATCGCGCTGCGTCATGGCCAGATCATCCTGAACGGTCACCCCGTGCCGCAGGCGGTCGAGCCTCCCGCCGAAATCCCGCTGGACGCGATCCGGGGCGATGAAGACCCCTACCCCTGCGAAGGACCGGGTTTTATTGGCCTGAAAGAACGCAAACCTTCGGGTCAGGAAGTCTGTTCGATCCCGGCATGGCGTGAGACCTTGCCCAATGGCGCAACCTATACGATCCTTGATCATATGGAGCAGCCCTTTGACGACATGACAGAGATTCGCGTGCCCGAAGGCCATGTCTTTGTCATGGGCGACAATCGCGACCATTCCGCCGACAGCCGCGTGCCTTTGGACGAACGCGGCCTTGGCGGGCCGGTCCCTCTGACGGACGTGGGCGGGCGCGCGGAATTCATCACCCATTCGTTCAACGGATCGGCCGGATGGAACCCGTTGACGTGGTTTTCCGGCCTGCGGTCTGGCCGCGCGGGCACATCGCTGCGCCCGCCATTGGTGGGTAAGCCCAAATAGATATGCCCGAAGCCCAGCACAAAGCGCCTCCGCCGGACGCCCCGGCACACCACCACCTTTCGGTGCGTCAACGCCGCGCCGGCCCGACCGACATTCGCGACCCGATGGTGCGCAATGAGGCGAAGAAGGCGCTGATCTGGCTGGGCATTGCCGGGTTGATGGTCTTGCTGGTGGTGCTGGCCGAACCGTTGATGGTGGTGTTCGGCGGCATGGTGTTTGGCGCGCTGCTGGATGGCGGGGCGCGGTTGCTGAGGCGGGTCTTGCCGATCCCGCGCATCTGGCGCGTGGCGATTGTACTGGCGGCGGCAACGGGTTTCGCCATCTGGTTTGCCACCTATGCCGGCTCGCAAATCGCGCTTCAGGCCGCCGCTTTGCCCGAAATTCTGATGGCACAGGCGGGTAAAGCCCTGCATTGGGCCGAACGCCACCGGTTGATCACGCTCAACCGCAGCACGATCCAGACCTTTACCGAACAGGCCATCGCGGGCGTGGCCCAATTGCCCAGCGTGATCAGCGGCGTGTTCGGCGGCATGGCGACGCTGTTTCTGGTCCTTGTGCTGGGCATCTATTTCGCGGTTGATCCCCAGCCCTATCAGCGCGGCCTTGCATGGATGCTGCCGCGCGAAAGTCGCCCCTTTTTCGAACAGATGTTCACCCAGATGGGCCATACGATGCGGCGCCTGTTGTTCGGGCGTCTGGTCGGCATGGTGATCGAAGGGGTGACGATCGGCCTTGCGCTCTCGGCCTATGGCGTGCCGATGGCCACTTTGTTGGGGCTGATTACCGGGGCCTTGGCGTTTCTGCCCAATATTGGCGCGCCCATTTCGGGCCTGTTGATGGTTCTGGTCGGGTTTTCGGGCGGCACCAGCATGGGACTATACTGCATCGGCGTTTATATCGTGGTTCAGGGGATCGACGGTAATATCGTCGTGCCTCTGGTGGCCAAAAAGACCGCCGATCTGGCCCCGGCGCTTGTGCTGGCGATGCAGTTGATGATGGGGGCGCTGTTTGGAATTCTGGGGCTTGCCTTGGCGGACCCGATGTTGGCCATGCTCAAGGTCTTGCTGGAAAGGCTGGCGGCGCGCGACGCTATCGCGCATGATGGGGACGAATTGACAGAGCAGGTGTAGGTCCCCCTTGGCGCGAAAGTTTCTCTATGGCGTTGCAATTCTGGTGGTGCTTGTGATCGGTGCGCTGGGTGCTTTGCGCTATTGGGCCAAGGAATTGACGCAATTCACCTTTGTGCCGGTGGTGCCGTTTTCGGCGCCGGCACAATTGCCCGAAAATGCCTATAACGATCCGGGCCTGTGGTATTCGCGCGGGGCCGGTGGTCCGGGCGATCCGTCGCGATGGCGGCCCAATGGCGCGCCGGTGGATGAGGCGACCCTGCCGGTTGCGGTGTTCTTTATCCACCCGACCAGCCATTTTGATCGGCTGCACTGGAACTCCTCCATTGATGAAACGCTGATTGCGGGGCGGACGGAAACGCTGCTGCGCGGTCTGGCCACGCCGTTCAGCGCCGCCGCCGAACTATGGGCACCGCGTTATCGTCAGGCGACACTGGGCGCTTTTCTGACCGATCGGCCTTCGGGGCGAAAGGCGCTGGATGTTGCCTATGGCGATGTTCTGGCCGCGTTTGACACTTTCGTGGCCAGCGTCGATCCGCGCCTGCCCATCGTCATTGCCGGGCACAGTCAGGGCGCGTTTCACCTGATGCATTTGATGAAGGACCGCGTTGCGGGCAAGCCCTTGGCCGCCCGCGTGGCGGCGGCCTAT
Organism: Novosphingobium sp. 550D; assembly: GCF_057401885.1. Lineage (NCBI taxonomy): Bacteria > Pseudomonadati > Pseudomonadota > Alphaproteobacteria > Sphingomonadales > Sphingomonadaceae > Novosphingobium > Novosphingobium sp. 550D. The sequence goes on from NZ_CM171613.1 coordinate 79,246, forward strand.
GCGGTGGGCTGGCCGGTCAGCCTTGACCATGATTTGCCCGAAATGGGCCTGCCCGCCTGCGATGGCCCCGATCAGGCCGGATGCGTCATCTCGTGGCAGAGCTTTGCCGAACCGGCCGAAACCGACATGGTGCGCGAAGCCTATGCCCGTTTTCCCGGCCTTGACGGACGGGCGCGGGGCAACAGCCCGTTCCTTTGCGTCAATCCCGTTTCCGGACGACCGGGGGATGAAACGCCCGCCATCGCCAACCCCGGCACGCTGGTTCCCGATACGGCTTTGACCGGGGCCAGCCTGATCCCCGGCCTTGTCCCGGCGCGATGCGCGCCCGACGGGTTTCTGATGATAGGGCCTGCGCCGCAACTTGGCCCCTTTGTTGCGCCGGGCAACAATTATCACGTCTATGACATCCCGCTGTTTTGGAGCGCCTTGCGCGCAGACGTAGCGCGGCGCGTCAAAGCATGGCATGGGGCGCCTCCCGCAAAGGGCGCACCGCAAGCGCCCGCCCCCGAAACCCACAAGACCGCAGGCTGGTGGCGCCAATGGCTGAGTTGATTACCCTTTCCGCGCTGGATATGCGCGACGCGCTGCCCGATGGGGGCGGCCTGCTTGGCCTTGACCTTGGCACGCAGACGATTGGCACGGCCTTTGCCGACCCGGAATGGCGCATCGCGTCTCCGGGCAAAACCATCGCGCGCGGCAAATTCAGCGTGGACAAGGTGGCCATCGAGGCATTGATCAAGGAACGCGGCATCAAGGGCATCATCATCGGCCTGCCGCTGAACATGGACGGCACATCGGGGCCGCGCGCCCAATCCTCGCGCGCCTATGCGAAAAACCTGTCCGTACTGGGCCTGCCCATCCTGATGTGGGACGAACGCTGGTCCACCGCCAGCGCCGAACGCGGCCTGATCGATCAGGACATGAGCCGCGCCAAGCGCAAGACCCGCATCGACAGCGCCGCGGCGGCGGTCATCCTTCAGGCCGCCTGTGACGCCATGGCCGGCGGGATGCGGTGGTAGATTTCATCGGCGACATCATCAGTGATTTTGTCGCCGACCTTATGGGATGGATTTTCAAAAAGCTGCCGAAACCAGTCAGGCTTGGCTGTCTATTCATCCTTGGCCTGATGATTGCCGGGTTGATGTTTTGGATTTTGGTTTTGAGGTGAAATGAGAATGCGAGGGTCCAGACCCTCGCGCTCCCTTTACTGTCCGCGTTGTGTTTGGGGTTCGGCGTTTTGTGTCGGACACCATGTTTCAGGATCAAAGCCTGCGGCGCCAATCCACGAAACGGTCCCGCGCCGCAGGCTTTTTTCCATTCCCCCACCCACATCATCACCAACCAAACACCACCCCATAACGGGATTGCAAAGGGCCCCCGCCCTTTGCCCGCCGGAGGCAAAACACCCCATCTCCTTCACTCCCCGCTCAATCCCCTCCGCCGCGCCAAAGCCTCCATCGCCACCATTCGATTGCCGCCGGTTTCAGCCCGCGCCCAAAGGGCATCGCGCGCGGTATCATCCCCCGCCACGCTGGCCAAGGCGTCAAGCGCGTGAAGGCGCATCCGCCCGCTGGGGTGATGCATGGCAAAGCGTTCCGCCAGATCGAGCGCCTCCTCACCGCCCAGTCCGACGGCGATGTGGATGAAGGCCTCGCTGGCGCCATGGGCCAATTGGCCTGCAATCTCACCCTTGCTCACATCAAAACGATATTGGTCGAGCCAGCCCTGCGCCCCGCCGGTACGCAGGATGTTGAGCGAGACCGAGAGGGCAGCGGCAGGCATTTGCGCGTGGACATCGACATGGGCGCGATAGAAATGGATGTCGCCTTCACCCAACGTGAAACGGCCCGTTGGGGTCAGACCAATTGGTTCGCACAGATAGCCGTCGATGTCGCCATAATCTGCTTCATAGCAGTCGCTTTGATACCCCGGACCGAAATAGCCAAGCGTCAGAAAGTCAAAATTATGGTCATGCGGCAAGCCATAGACAAAGGCCGACGCGCCGCTGTTGCGCATCACGGGTTCGTTATGCGATGGCCAGATGCTGGCGCGCAACAGGCAACTCTCACCCGCCCGACCCAGCATGATCGCCTGGGGACCATAGGCATTGTCATCGGCATCCTCACAATGGCGCCGGGACAGTTCATCCAATATCAAATCGCCCAGAAATTCGCGATTATTGCCAAGTTGGCGCAGCACAAGCGCCGTTGCTTGCACACTTTCCCGATCACACGGCGAAAAAATGGCGCCGGCCAGCCGCTCTCGCGCCTCGTCCAGACAGATCGCGCCTTCATTTCCGACGTCAACAACCAGCGGCATCAGACCATATCCGCCAACATGGGATACTGCCGGACCAAATGATCGCGTAGAGTACGGGCCGAATGGCTCAAACTGTCCCCTCGCCGGTCCGCAATCGCGCAAAGGGTTTGAAATCCCTGCGCCGTGTCCAGCCCCAGACCCTCACGGACCGCTTGCCAGCGCAGGTCGTCGCCCGCCTGTTCACACGCCATTTCGGTCAGAACCGGCAACGCGTCGCGCCGTCCCATCCGGCCCAGCAGGTTGATCATCAAGGCATGGCGGCTTTCCCGCATCACACCCGCCGCCCGGTGCAGCAGGCGGCCGCTGGACAGGCAATAGGCGTGGCTGACGCCGCCCCGGCGCGGGCGTCGCTGTAATCGCAGCGACACCAATGTTCCATCAATACGGCAAAGCCGCAAGGCCTGCTTTGCCCCATCCCGTATCATGACCGAACCGGGCGAAAGGGACAGATTTTCGCACTTCAGTTCAACCTGCGGCAGGCCGGCCTGATCGCAACCTACCAGTTCAGCCTGCGCATAACCGGCCAAAATATGTTCATGCGTTTCCAAAGGGGCAAAGTTGACCGCCGGGCTCGGGCTTTGTGCGGCCAATCCGGTGCCATCAACGCTGACAAGCGCCAAGGTCGTTTCGCCGGACCGGCCGAGCAGAAGGCTTGACGTGATGCCGTTGGTGAAATGCCGCAATGGCACCTGACCAAGCGGGTGATGGGACAAAGTCTGCGCCATTGCCCTGATCAAATCATGAACCCAGATAGCGCCGCGGTTGCCGCCCGATGTAAACAAGCCGGCCAGTTCAGGACATTGTGCCAAATCAGCGCCTTGGGCAAAACGCGCCAAATCGACAAAGATGGCGGTGCTCTCGCTGTTTTGCGCCCATTCCTCGTGGGCCTGAAACAACCGGTTTTGCGCTTCGCGCTGCGGCGTATCGTCAATCCGCAGCGCATCAATTTCGGGATGCACCCGCATCAAACCATCCAATTCGGTTAGGCGTAAATGTCGTAGAGAAATACCATCAGCACAATCAAAGTATCATCAGAACCGACGCCATGGCTTTGATGCTGGCTGCCGAACACGCCAACCGCTTCGGGAAGATCGGGCAAATCGAGCGCATCGATCTTGGGTAGTTCCATGACTTGGCCTCCTCTGATTAGTGCGTCGCCTAATATAAACAGAGGGTGCTTTGCAAATTGCGAAAGCGTAAATTAAAATGCCGTAATTGTTGTATCTTATCACTTCACCATTTGGACGTGTACCCACACGCCTTCTCTTGGACAAAAGTGCCCGCCTTGCTCAATAGACACCTTCACGGCGTCGGCACGGGCGCGTGACAGGATGGCATCGGGAACGCCGATTTCATAGGCAACCCCATCGGCCGCCCCCAGCCAGCGGGCCTGACGAAGCGTCAGATCATCGGGATCGGGCGATGTCAGGACGATCTGGCAAGTGCGAAAATTCTCAATATTGGTTCCCTCAAGGAATGCCTCCACGCGCCCGGCGCTGCCGTCATCAAGCGGGTCGAGCATTCCGCCCTGAACCAAAGCGGTGTCCAGCGCGCGACGCCGATCACCCGCATCGGGCCATCGCGAACGCAAGGCACCGCGCGCCGCCCCCAATGCCCGCGCCAAGGCGCCCAGCCCTTCGGGCAACAATCCTTCAAGCCGCAACCGCAATTGCTTGGCCAGACCCGCCGATACGCCGCCCGTCCCCACGGCAATCAAAACAGGCGATCGATCCAAAATCGAAGGCGTCGTGAAATCGCAAAGATCGGGCTGGTCCACGACATTGACCAACAAGCCCGCCCTGCGCAGAGCGTCGGCCTGCTCCTGCGCGGCGGCGCGGTCTTCATAGGCCACAAAAGCAAGCCTCGCGCCCTGTCCCAATCCTTCCTCAACAGTGGTGATCACCCGGCCCCCTGCGCGAAGGACAAGACGGCTTTTGGCATCCGCCGCATCACCATCGCCCAGAACGATGACAGGTTGATCCTTGATACGGTGAAACAGGGGGAGAGCGTCGATCATGGCGCAATTATAGAAGGATAGGGAATTTATGCGAGGGTCTAGACCCTCGCGCTCCCGTTACTGTCGGCGTTGCGCCACGGGTTCGGCGCTTAAGTGTCGGACGCGGCGTTAGAAACATGAAAGCCTGCGGCGCCTTTTACCAGCGCCGCAGGCTTTATATAATCAGATCAACACCCCGGCCAACCAAACGCCACCCCAAAATGGGTTTGCAAAGGGCCCCCGCCCTTTGCCCGCCGGAGGCAAAACCTTTTACTTCAGCCAGTCCGGCACCTGCTCCGCCGCCAGAATAGCGGCCGGATCGATGCGATTCGCCACGATCGCCCACTGATCGCCATTGACCATCACTTCGGGCACCAGCGCGCGGCTGTTATAGGTGTTGGCCATGGTCGCGCCATACGCGCCGGCCGTACGGAACACGCAAAGGTCGCCCGCCTTCACCACGTCGATTTCGCGGCCCATGGCAAAAGTGTCGGAAGATTCGCAGATCGGGCCAACGATATTGGCCGTGAACTTTTCACCATTGGGTTCGACGGCCAGAAAATCATGCCACGAACCATAAAGCGCCGGGCGGGCAAGGTCATTCATCGCCGCATCGACGATGACGAAGGGCGTGTTGACGCCTTCCTTCACGCGCACCACTTCGGTGACCAGCACGCCCGAATTGCCCGCAATCACGCGGCCCGGCTCGAACATCAGCGTCACGCCCCAATCGGCGGTGACTCGCGCCACCATGGCGGCATATTCGGCCGGAGCGGGAAACACTTCATCGGCCTTGTAGGGCACGCCAATGCCGCCACCCAGATCCATATGGGTGATGCTCAGCCCCTGTGCGCGGATGGAGCGCATCAATTCGCCCATCTTGGTAAAGGCGTCTTCGAGCGGTTGAAGCTTCGACAACTGGCTGCCGATATGGACGGCAAGGCCGCGCATCTGAATGCCCGGCAGCGCCGAAAGGCGCGCATAGATCCCGGCGGCGCGGTCATAAGCCACGCCGAACTTGTTTTCCGCCATGCCGGTGGAAATCTTGGCATGGGTGCCCGCGTCGACATCGGGATTGACGCGCAAAGCCGCCTGCGCCGTCAGGCCGAGCGAAGAGGCGATGGCTGCCAGTTCGACGCCTTCCTCTTCGCTCTCGATGTTGAACTGGCCAATCCCGGCCTTGACCCCGCGGGTCAGTTCATCGGCCGTCTTGCCAACGCCGGAAAACACGACGCCCTCCGCCGGAATGCCGGCGGCCAGAGCGCGATCCATCTCGCCCGCCGACACCACATCCGCGCCGTAACCTTCGCGCGCCAGCAGCTTCAAAACCGCCAGATTGGGGTTTGACTTGACCGCAAAGGCAATATGGGTGGACGGCAGGATCGACAGAGCCTCACGAAACACGCGGGCGTGGCGGGTCAGCGTGGCGGCCGAATAGATGTAAACCGGCGTGCCCACAGCGCGGGCAATAGCGGGAATGGCGGTGTCTTCGGCATGAAGAACGCCGTCAACGTAATGAAAATGATCCATGTTTTCTCAAATCCTGAAGGGGCCTTTTGCCCCCTGGCTCAATCTTGTGGCGGCAGGTCGAAGGCATCGTCCGTGCGCGGTTCAGAGCGCGTGTGCAGCTCCACATTGCGGCTGGGACGGGCCTGCGTGGACTGGCCGAGCAGCTCATTGGCGCCGGGCCGGTCCTTGCGACCGATGGGAGGCTGGGGCAATTGATGCCCCGGCGCCGGTTTAAGTTCGCCCTGCGTGCCGCAGCCCGCCAGCGCCAAAAGCGCAACCATCGGGAAAAGTGCAACACGCATAAGGGCGTTACTCCATACCAAGCGCGTTGCGCGCCTGCGCCACACGCTGTTCTACCTGAGAAGGCGCCGTACCGCCATGGCTGGCGCGGCTTGCCACGGATGCTTCGACCGAAAGTGCGGGATAGACGGCATCGGTGATGCGCGGGTCGATCGCCTGCAATTCATCAAGGCTAAGCTGATCCAGCGCAATCCCCTTGCTTTCGGCCAGCTTGACCGCAGCGCCGGTGATGTGGTGCGCCTCGCGGAAGGGGATATTCGCCTGACGCACCAGCCAGTCGGCCAGATCGGTCGCTGTGGCATAGCCCAGTTCGGCGGCCTGACGCATGCGGTCGGTGCGGAAGGTGGTGCTTTCCACCATGCCCGTCATCGCGGCAAGGCACAGCGTCAGCAGGCCCGCAGCCTCAAACACCGGCGGCTTGTCGTCCTGCATATCCTTCGAATAGGCCAGAGGCAGGCCCTTCATCGTAATCATCAGGCTGGTCAGAGAACCGATGATGCGCCCGGCATGACCGCGCACCAGTTCGGCGGCGTCGGGGTTCTTCTTTTGCGGCATGATGCTGCTGCCGGTCGAAAGGCTGTCGGGCAGGCGGACAAAGCCGAAGGGCTGCGAAGCCCAGATGATGAATTCCTCGGCCAGACGCGAGAGGTGCAGCGAGCATTGCGCCGCCGCCATCAGGTAATCGAGCGCGAAATCGCGGTCCGACACCGAATCGAGGCTGTTATCGGTCGGGCGGTCAAAATCCAGCGCCTTGGCCGTGGCAAAACGGTCGATGGGAAAACCGGTGCCCGCCAGCGCGGCGCTGCCCAAAGGCGACTGGTTCATGCGTGCGCGGGCGTCGGCAAAGCGCGACACATCGCGCGCGGCCATTTCGTAATAGGCCATCAGGTGATGGCCCAGCGTCACCGGCTGCGCGGTCTGAAGGTGCGTAAAGCCGGGCATGATCGAATTCACATGCTCGCCCGCACGCGCAACCAGCGCCTTTTGCAAGGCGTTCAGGCCCACCAAAGCCTCGTCCACCGCATCGCGGACCCAGAGGCGGAAATCGGTGGCCACCTGATCGTTGCGGCTGCGCGCGGTGTGCAGGCGCCCCGCCGCCGGGCCGACCAGTTCGGCAAGGCGGCTTTCGGTCGTCATATGGATGTCTTCAAGGTCCCAGTTTTCCGGAACGCCATTGACTTCATATTCGCCCGCCACGGTGTCGAGGCCCGCGCTGATGGTCGCGGCATCCTCGGCGCTCACGATCCCCTGCGCGCCCAGCATGGCGACATGGGCCTTGGAGGCGCGGATGTCCTGACGCCAAAGGGCCTTGTCGAAGGGGATCGAGGCGTTAATCTCGCGCATGATGGCGCTGGGCCCTTCGGCAAAGCGCCCCCCCCACATCTGATTGGAGCCTGCCTTGTTGTCACCTTCGCTCACGCGCAAAATCCTCAAAGTCGCTGGTTGTGGCCTGATCGTGGCCGGAATCGCGGCTTGCGATAGGCAAAGCGGCGGCGATAAGCAACCGCCAGAAGCAAGCGCATCGGCCAGTTCGACCGCCCCGGACGCCGAAGGCGCCGCGCTGGATCGCAGCCACAAGGGATCGCAATTGCCCAGCCTGACGTTCAAGGACGCGGCGGGCAAGGAGATCAGCACGCAGAGCCTGAAAGGCAAGCCGGTGCTGATCAACCTGTGGGCGACATGGTGCGGGCCGTGCATTGCCGAATTGCCCGCGCTCAACAAACTGGCCTCGGGCGGAAAGATCCGCGTTCTGACCGTGTCGCAGGACAGCGAGGCGGCCAAGGACAAGGTCGCCGCCTTCCTGAAAGCAAAGGGCGGGGATGCGCTCGAACCATGGCTCGACCCCGAAGGCACCGCCGCGACCCAGTGGCAGGTAACCACCCTGCCCGCATCGATCTATTACGATGCACAGGGGCGCGAAGTATGGCGCATCAATGGCGGCAAGGATTGGGCCGGCGCGGAAGCCGCCAAACTTCTGGCCGAATAATCGGCCGATTGAACAGGGGCAAATGGCATCAGGTGAATCCCCTGTAGGCCACTTGCCCCTGATTTAACCACCCAAGCGTATCAGAGGAGACCAAATCATAATTCCACTCCGACAGAGGGGATCGGATCCATGCAGGGTAACTCTACACCGACGCGCGCGCGCCGGGAGACAGTCGCGACAATTGATTCGTCAAATTTGAGCGTGTTCCCCGCCATCCGCGCGATGGTTGCCCGATATGCCCCGCGTGCGCTAGACCGGCTCTATGCCGCGATTGCCAGCCATCCGGTGGCCTCGAAAATCCTCTCATCCACCGAACAACGCGAACGCGCCGCCAGCGCCCAGCTTCAGCACTGGCTCTCGCTTTTCGGTTCATCCTTTGACGAAGCGGCCGTCGCCCGCGCGACAAAGATCGGCAATATCCACGCCCGCGTCGGACTGGAGCCGGATCTTTACATCAGCGGTTATGCGCTGGTTCTGGAAACCATCATCGAGGATTCGCTCAAGGGTTTCAGCTTTCCCTGGCAAAAACGCAGCCGGGCCAAGGCGGTGGCCACTCTGGTCAAAACCGCGCTGTTCGATATGGAAGCGGCGCTCAGCGCCTATTTCGACGCCGAAGCGGCCCAGCGCAATGACATCATCGCCGCCATGAGCAAGGCGATGGGCGAAGTGGCCGGAGGCAATCTGCGCGCCCAATTGGGAGAGGTGCCGCCCGCCTACAAACAACTGGCTGCCGATTTCCACAATATGCGCCATCAGATCAGCAATCTGGTCATCCAGATGACCGATGCGGCCCATGGCGTGAAATCGGGCGCGCATGAAATCAGCTGCGCGGCCAATGACCTTGCCAACCGCACCGAACAGCAGGCCGCATCGGTCGCGCATATTTCCGAAGTCATGCGCGAGGTGACCGTCAACATCACCACCACCGCGGGCAATGCGCGCGATGTTGATGGATCGGTGGCCGAAGTATCGGGCCATGCCAGCAAGGGCGGACGGATCATGGATTCGACCGTCATCGCCATGGAAAAGATCAAGAATTCGGCCACCGAAATCGCCCAGATCGTCGATGTGATCGATTCGATAGCGTTTCAGACCAACCTCCTTGCCCTTAACGCCGGGGTCGAGGCCGCCCGCGCGGGCGAGGCCGGCAAAGGCTTTGCGGTCGTGGCCAGCGAAGTGCGCGCCCTTGCCCATCGCACCACCGAATCGGCCAAGAACATCAAGACCCTTATCGTCACCTCGAATGAAGATGTGCAGCACGGCGCCGAACTGGTCGAACAGATGCGCGATGCGTTGAACCAGATCATCGGGCGGCTGGACGATACCAGCAGCAAGGCGGGCGACATCGCCAGCTTCTCTGAACAACAATCCGAAAGCATGAAGGCGCTGAACGCCCAATTGCAACAGATCGACCTCAACACCCAGCAGAACGCCGCCATGGTCGAGGAATCGAACGCCGCCGCGCGCGGATTGTCGGATCAGGCCGCCAGCATGGCCTCTATTGTGGGCCAGTTCACCTTTGAACGCCGCAACCGTATCCGAGACGGCAACAGCGAGGTCTGGGTCGATACGCGCAGCGGGCGTATGCCAGCCGCCGAAAGGGCGGCGTGAGCCTTTATACGCGGCCTGCACAAGGCATTCAGGCTATGATAGAGTAACCACTTCAACGGGCCTACCAACCCTGGCCAAAGCCACAGGATACATCCGGCACGTCACCCATGCCTCACCCCTTGCCCCATCCGACGGGCGGCACCGACCGCCAGCTTTTGATCGTAAGGATCGAGGATAATCTGCGGCGCGCGGTGACGGGGGCGGTTGGCGGCACGCTCAATGCCATTGCGGCCTGCCTGACCATGTTGTCCTCGCCTTATCCGGGCTTGGTGCTGGGCTGGCTGGGCTGCATTCTGGTGGTGGCGGGGTTCAGGCTGTCCCTTGTTTTCAAACGCCGCCGCGAAGGGTGGCAGGACGCCGACCCGGACCGAGACCTTTGGCAAATCCACGCCATTGCGCTGATCAATGGTATATTGTGGGGCACGGGCATCGCCGCGGCGGCCAGTGTCGCCGATATTCAGCAATTTTCCGTTCTGGCCATTCTGTCGGGCGGGATGGTGGGCGCATCGGTTCTGACCTATTCGACGATGGCGATTGCCGCGATGATGTTCATGGCGCCGATCTGTCTGGGCACGGTCGTCGCATGGGCGCTGTTTCCGGGCGCGCAATTGTGGATCGGGGCTTTGTTCTGCACCTCCTATCTGCTGATCCTTTCGCGCGGCGCGTTTCAAAGCCAGCGCGAATTTGCCAAGGCCTATTACGCGCGCGAGGAATTGCGCGAGGCGGGCGCCACGGTGCAATTGCTGCTCAATGATTTCGAGGCGCAATCGGCCGACTGGTTGTGGAAGGTCGACGCCGATGGACGCATCATCGACCCCAGCCCGCGTTTTGGCGATGCGGCCCGGCGCGCATGGCAATTGCTGGAGAATGAACCGCTGACCGGCCTGTTCGAACCTTGCCGGGAAACCGAAAGACTATCGATCCATCTGGCCCAGCGGACGCCGTTTCGGGATTTGACATTGCCATTGACCCTGGACGGATCGCCGCATTGGTGGACACTTTCGGCCCAACCGTGGCAGGAGGGGATGCGCGGCGTCGCGCGCGATGTCACCGCCCAAAAACGCGCCGAAGCGCGTGTCAGCCACATGGCCCATTATGACGGGCTGACCAATTTGGCCAATCGCTTCCTGTTCAATGAAACGCTGGCCGGGGCGCTGCTGCGCCGCCGGTCGCATGATCACGGGGTGGCGGTGCTCTATCTCGATCTGGACCGGTTCAAGGCGATCAATGACACGCTGGGCCATCCGGTAGGCGACAAATTGCTGTGCGAAATCGCGCGCCGTATCGAATCCTGTGTGCGCAAGGATGATCTGGTGGCGCGATTGGGCGGTGATGAATTTGCCGTGCTGATGCACGGGCGCCACGTGGAAAGGATCGCGGAAAAGGCGGCCCAGCGCATCATCGAAACGGTGCGCCACCCTTGCCTGATCGACGACGGACAGGTTCTGACCTCCACCAGCATCGGCATTGCGATCAGCACGGCGGAGGAAACCGATGCCGCCACCTTGATGAAACAGGCCGATCTGGCGCTCTATGTCGCCAAGGGGCGCGGGCGTGGTGTGTTTTCCCATTTCGAACCGGGCATGGATGAAGCCGCCACCCTGCGCCGGGAATTGGAGATGGATCTCCGCACTGCCTTGACCGAAGGGCAGTTTGAACTTCATTACCAACCCCTGATCGATGTCCGCACGCGTCAGACCGTGGCCTATGAGGCGTTGGTGCGATGGCATCACCCGACGCGCGGCATGGTCATGCCCGACCTGTTCATTTCGCTTGCCGAAGAGACGGGTCTTGTCGTCCCGCTGGGCGATTGGGTCATCCGACGCGCGTGTCAGCAGATGGCGCATTGGCCCGATCATCTGCGGATCGCGGTCAACCTGTCGCCCGCCCAATTGCGCAGCGCGGGCCTGATTTCCACCGTCATGCAGGCGATTGCCGAAAATGGCATCAAGCCCAACCGGCTGGAACTGGAAATCACCGAAAACGTCCTGCTCAAGGATAATGCGGTTCATGCCGCCCTGTTGCACCGGCTGCGTTCATTGGGGGTGCGGGTGGCGCTGGATGATTTCGGCACGGGCTATTCCTCGCTCAATTACCTGCGCGCGTTTCCCTTCGACAAGATCAAGATCGACCGCTGCTTCCTTAAAGGACTGGGCGAAAGCAACGAGACGCTGCCGATTGTCCGCGCCGTTATCGCGCTGGCCCATGCGATGGGCATGACCACCACCGCCGAAGGAGTGGAAAACGAGCATCAAATGCATGTCCTGCTCGAAGAAGGCTGTGATCAGGCGCAGGGCTTCCTTTTTTCCCGCGCCATGCCCGCCGACCATTTCCCCGAATTGCAATGTCCGCCGCGCGCGATGGGGCAACGCGCAAAGCATTGATGTGAAGCATCATCGGTCGCGCAAAAAAATGCCGCGCGCCCCTGTTGACGCCCCGATAAAAACCGCCTAGTTGCCCGCTTCCCGTGATTGGGGCGATTAGCTCAGTTGGTAGAGCATCTCGTTTACACCGAGAGGGTCGGCGGTTCGAGCCCGTCATCGCCCACCATTCCCATGGATGAACCGGCCCAATGATGGCCCCGTCCTGAAAATTCGCAGCACTTTGAACAGGCAGTGCGCTGTTTTCGCACCGCCCGTCATCGGCGTGGTTCAGACCAAATCTTCCTCGTCCGCCACGACCCAGTCCTGCAAATCCGGCGCATTGCCGATCAGGGCAAGACCATGCGCGATGCTGGTCAGTTCATTCCCGCTGGCCAGACGCTGTTCGCCAAAGCGGCCTTCGAACAGGCGGCGCACCGCGGGGATCAGCGAGGAGCCACCCGTCAGGAACACATGGTCAATCTGTTCCGGCCCCAGCCCTGCGCGATCCAGCACCGTATCGACCGTTTCGGCCATGCGATGCAGGTCCGGCTCGATCCATGCTTCAAACTCGCTGCGGCTGACCTCGGCCTCGATGGTCAGATCGGCGTCGGCGAAACTGAAATGAGCATGGGCCTCGCTCGAAAGCGTGCGCTTGAGTTGGCCCACGGCATCATAGAGCGCATAGCCCAATTCCTGCTCGACAATGGTGATCATGCGCCCGATGGCGGCCGGATCGGTCGCGCTGCGTTGCAGGCGGGCCAGTTCCTCCAGCTTGCGCCGGTTGCGCATCAGCGCCAATCGCGACCAGTCGCCGAAATCGGCAAAATGGCCGGCGGGAATCTCCAATTCCTTGTCAAAGGAACGATAAGTGCCGCCCTTGCCCAGCAACGGCAGGACAAGATGATCCATGATGCGATAGTCAAACCGGTCCCCGGCAATACCTATCCCTGCCGAGGCCAGCGGGATGCAGCGCCGCGCCGCACCGGGCGCCTCGACCCGCACAATGGAAAAGTCGCTGGTGCCGCCGCCGAAATCCGCCACCAGCAACGTGGCCGGATCACTCAACCGCGAGGCAAAGCTGTAGGCCGCGCCCAAAGGTTCATAGACATAATGAACCGGACGCCCCAGCATCGAAAACATCGCATCATAACGCCGGCGCGCCAGCGCCACATCGGGGCGCGACCCCACATAGCGCACCGGACGCCCCACCACGACGCAATCGGGCGCATCCTTCATCGGATTGCCGCCATGGTTCATCAGATGGGTCAGGAAAATCTGGCCCAATTCCTCAAACCGCAAACGCTTTTCAAACAGGTTGGCATGTTCGAACGTCGCGCTGGCCGCCACGGATTTGAAGGATTGCAGGAAACGGCTACCCTGCGGAAAATCGAGATATTCGGCAATCGCCCAAGGCCCCGCCTCATGCGCCAATCCGCCGCGAAACGCCTCGTCCTGCCAAAAACACAGGGCCGAGCGGAACACCGAGGTCGCGCCATTGGGGGCGGCATAGTCGATCATCCGTGCATCATGCGTATCCGATGCAAGGGCCATGACCGAATTGGTCGTGCCGAAATCGATGCCGATGGCGCGCGTGGCGGTCATATCAACGCTGCTTTTTGGCGATGGTCGCGGTGAAATCGGGGTCTTTGTTGGCCACCCAATCGACGAATTTGCGCACCGCCGGATTGGCCAGAAGCCCTTCGACATCCATGCCGTAGCGCTGCAATTCGGAATTGGTGAAATTGACGATCAGAGTCTGTTGGCAAATGCCATGCATGGGCACGACGTCGCGCCCGCCCCGGCTTTTGGGGATGGGGTGATGCCACACGATCGTCGAACCCGTGGGCCGCCCGCACAGCCAGCAGGGCACGGCTTCGACGGGCGCCTCTTCTTCATTGTGAAGATCGCCATAGGGATCACGCTTGGAATGTTTGCGGGCCATGTTGTCGCCTGAAATGCCTGTGTCTGTTATGCCCCCTATAGCGGGCGCATCGGCTATTGCCACCGGGACATGTCGATCACGCGATAGAGAGGGCGGCGCTCTTTACCTCGCGGCAAAAGAAGTCGAGGTCGATGGGGGTTGGCGTCGTGCGCAGCGCAGAAGGAAAGAAGATTTCCGAGAAAAACAGACTGCGCAGCAAAAGGCCGATCTGGCGCGCCGATGCCGCCGGATCGCGTGAACCCAGCCGGGCAAAGATCGGCTCCCACCGTGTCTGGCGCGCCAACATGACGTTTTCGACCAATTGCATCAGTTCGGGATCACGTCGCGCCATCAGAAAACATTCATAACGCGCCAATACCAGCGTACCGCGCGCCTGCGCCGAAACGAATTGCCACATGTCGAAACAGCATTGCGCCACGACCTCGACGCTGGGCCGATCGCCGCAAAGGCTTTCGATGCGGTCGACAATTCCATCCATCTGCTGCGCATCGCGGGCAAAGACGGTGCGGATGGCCATGGCGACCAGATCCTCTCGCCGCCGGAAATAGGCCGATGTCGTGCCTTCGGGCAGACCCAGATGCCGGTCCAGCGCGCGATGGGTAAAGCCCCTGCTGCCATGTTCGCCCAGCACTTCGAGCGCGCCCTGCGCCAGTTCCTCGCGCCGGTTGCTTTTGTCCCGGCGGTTGGGCTGGGGCTTGTTACCGGGCTGAACGCTCATCTTCACTCTCTCATCCATGTCCGACCCTGCCCCGCCGCGCCTTGGTTGACAAGGACAGATGTATTCTACAAATGTAGAAGTCATAAGAGGAATCGGCGGCACACCATGCCCGCCCACATCATTGGAGAGTGAAGACATGAGGATCGGATGGGGTTTGGCGGCGCTGGCCCTGTTTCAGGCGACCGCAGGTCTGGCGGGTGATCGCCTTGTTCTGCTGGGCACCGGGGGCGGCCCCGGCGGGCGGGTGGACCGTTCGGGTATCGCCACGTTGCTGGAGGTCGACGGCCATCGCTATCTGATCGACGCGGGCGGCGGCGTTTCGCGCCAACTGGCGATGGCAGGGGTGGCGGAAAAGGATGTGCCGCTCGTCTTCCTCACCCATTTGCATGATGATCACTATGCGGGCCTGCTCAGCCTGGCCAGCTTTGCCTGGTCAACGCGGGGGACGGGATTGCAGATACTTGGCCCCAAGGGGACGCAGGATCTGGCCAAGGCGCTGGGCGGGGTGATGGAGATCAACGCGCATATCCGAAACGCGGAATCGGGTCGCGCCCGCCCGATCTCAGGTTTTCTGACCGCGCGCGATCTGCCGCCGGGCCGGGCCTTTGACGACAAGACCGTGACGGTCCACGCGATGGTCAACAGCCACTATTCGCTGATCGACCGGGCGCAAAATCCCGATGCGCAATCCTTGTCCTATCGGTTTAACATGGGCGGCAAATCGGTGGTGTTTACCGGCGACACCGGCATGGCGGCGGGTCTGGCCGAATTTGCGCGAGGGGCCGACATTCTGGTGGCCGAAATGGCGACCGCCGCCGACCGCGCCATGGTCCCTCCCCCGGTTCAGCGGCACATGGATGTCGAACACCTTTCGCCCGCACAGGTGGGCGATCTGGCAACCAAGGCGGGGGTGCGCAAACTGGTCCTCAGCCATGTCGGCAAGGTGAGCGAGGAGGATCTGGCGCAGGTCCGCGCGCATTATTCCGGCCCCGTCGTGCTGGGCCAAGACCTGCAAAACATCGAGTTTTAACAAAAGCGGCGCATCCATATCCGCGCCCATGGGGAGAATGCCATGCCCAAAAAACCGCTTCTGGCCGCGCTGATGGTCAGCCTGCTGCTGTCCACACCCGCCGCCGCGCAAGAGGCGCAAAACGCCTATAGCTGGATCACGCTGGGCACGATGGGCGGGCCGATGCCGCGCCCCGGACGCCATGAACCGGCCAACCTGCTCTGGCGCAAGGGCGAGGCGCATTTGATCGACACCGGCGATGGCGCCATGACCGGGCTTGCCGATGCGGGGGCGGATTACCCCGAATTGCGCAGCATCTGGATCAGCCATATCCATTTCGACCATCTGGGCGGGCTGTTCGCGGTGCTGGGCCTGCGGCTTCAGACAAGGACGGTGACGCCGCTGACCATTTACGGCCCGCCGGGAATGAAGGACATCGTATCCGGCCTAATCGCCGCCATGCGCCCCAGCGCCCGCTCGGGCTTTGGCATTCCGGGCGAAGTGCCGATTGACCCGGCCACCAATATTCAGGTCGTGGAACTGGACGATGGCGCCGTGGTGAAACTGGACCATTTCAACGTCCGCGTGGCCAGCAACACCCATTACAGCTTTACCCCCGGCAGCGCGGAGGAAAAGACCTTCCGCTCGCTTTCCTATCGGTTCGACCTGCCGGGCCGCTCGATCATCTATACCGGCGACACCGGCCCCAGCGAGAAAGTGACCGCTCTGGCCAAAGGGGCGGATGTGCTGGTGACGGAAATGATCGATCTGGATGATACGCTGGCCCAGATGAACAACCGGGTGCGCCATATTTCCGATACGGAAAGGGCCAATATGGCCGCCCATCTGGCGCGCCACCACCTGTCCACCGCCGCGATTGGCGACATGGCCACCAAGGCGGGCGTGGGCAAGGTGGTCGTCACCCATATCGCCGGGGGCGGATCGCGTCAGGGCGAAGCCGATGCCCATTACCGCGATGAAATCGGCAAACAATTCCGTGGCCCGGTGGTGATCGCCCACGACATGGACCGCTTCTGAAACCCGGACAAAGAAAAGGGCCCCTCTGCTGCGGAAAGGCGCCCTTTTCAAAGATGACCCGCGCCCCACCCCAGTGTGACGGCGCGGGCCAGAGGGATCATTCGATGAAGGGTTCCACCGCACGCATATGCCCGCGCAGGAAAGCATCCGCGACATGGCGCAAGGGCGCGATATCGACGTCGCTTACCCCACCCTTTACCAAACCGGCGAAACGGGCATAGAGTTCGGGATATTCGCGGTCCTCCGCCTCCCGCACGCCTTCGGGCAGCGTCAGGACCGAGCCGCCCTTTTCCAGCTTCAATTCGCCCGCATCGGTCTGGACGATGATGTCCCAGCTTTGCGGGCCGGTCTGGCGGAAATCCAGATCCATGTGGATCGGCGTGCCAAGGCTGTCGGTAAAGGTCAGATCCGCCGCAATCGGCGCCTGACAATTAGACGGCACCTCCAGCGTGGCCTCGGTCAGAAAGAAGGGACGCGGCAGGATATGCGTGACGATGGACAGAGCATTGATGCCCGGATCGAACACGCCCAAACCGCCCGCCTGCCAGATCCACGCCTGCCCCGGATGCCATACGCGCACGTCCTCGCGCCAGATGATCGTTACGTCATCAATCCGCCGCGCGTCCAGCCATGCCCGGGCCGGTTCAACCCCCGCCGCATAGCGCGAATGCCATGAGGCGAATAACGTCACCCCGGCCTCGTTCGCAATGGCGCGCAGGGACTCAACTTCGGCCAAAGTCGCGCCCGGCGGCTTTTCGAGGAAGACGTGCAGCTTGTGCTGCAACGCCTTGACCGCCAATTCGTATCGCACCTGTGGCGGGGTGCAGAGCGCCACCGCATCGACCGCGATACCCGATGCCAGCAAGGCGTCCAGATCGGCAAACCACGGCACATCCATCTGCGGGTCATGACGGCTGACCGTGGCCACCAGTTCGTAATCGGCATTGCCCGCGATAGAGGGAATATGCTGATCGCGGGCGATCTTGCCCACGCCGACAAGAGCGATGCGAATGGCCATGGCTTAGAGCACCTTGACCGAAACGGCCTGCGCATCGGCGATGGCAAGGCGGTTGCGCAAAGGCAGGGCAAAGGGCGCGGCGCTGATTTCGAACTCGTCGCCGGGGGCCGTGCGCACATCGTCCGAGAAGGACAAAGTGGCCGTGCCGAAGAAATGCACATGCACATCGCCCGCGCGGCGGAACAGGCCATATTTGAAATGGTGATGTTCCAAATTACTCAGGCTGTGCGACATGTTGGCCTCGCCCGACAGGAAAGGCTTTTCCCAGAGCAGCGCGCCGTCGCGATAGATCCGGCTGGCGCCGCGAATGTCATCGGGCACGTCACCGATCAGCAATTCGGCGCCCAGCGCCGCCACCCGCAGCTTGGAATGAGCCAGCCACAGGTAATTGTGCCGCTCGGTCACATGGTCGGAAAATTCATTGGCGAGAGCCAGGCCGAGGCGGAACGGCGTGCCATCGGGGCCGATGATATAGATGCCCGCCAGTTCAGGCTCCTCGCCGCCATCCTGCGCAAAAGCGGGGCTGAGCAGAGCATCGCCGGGGCCGACCAATTGCGAACCATCGCCCTTGTAGAACCATTCGGGCTGCTGGCCGACCTGTCCGGCTGCGGGCTTGCCGCCTTCGACGCCTTCAAGGAACATGCGCATGGAATCGGTCAGCTTTTCGCCCGAAGCGGCGGCTGCATGCATCTTGTTGCGGCCTTCCGCCGAACCCAGATGCGTCAGGCCCGTGCCCGTCATCCACAGATGCGCGGGGTCTTCGTGATCGATCGGGGCCAACAAACGCCCGGCGGAGAGTTCAGCGGCAATATCAACGCCCGCGCCCATGCCCGCCACGGCCGCTTCATCGACCAGCGAGCGACCGGCAGCAATCGCGCGATGCGCCAACTCGCGGGTGGAGGACACGCCGTTCAGGAACCAAGCCTGATCCCCATCGGCAAAGATAACCGAACGTGCGCCATCATCGGCGCGGTGCTGCAAAAGGCGCTGGGCCATGGTCAAAACTCCTTGCCCCGCCGGACGCACCGGCGGGATAAACAACAAAAATCAGAGCGTCAGAACGCCATCGATCAAACGCGGCGCGCCATCGCCGCGTGCATCATCACGCAATTCGGCGGGCAGAAGCGCCGGCGCGATATTCTGATAGCTGACCGGACGCAGGAAACGGTCGATGGCAAGGCTGCCCACCGAAGTCGTGCGCGGATCGCTGGTCGCGGGGAACGGGCCACCATGCACCATCGCGTGGCAGACCTCGACGCCCGTGGGCCATCCATTGGCGAGGATACGCCCCACCTTGCGTTCCAGCACCGGCAGGACGCGGCCCGCCAGATCGGCATCGCCATCGTCCATATGCAGGGTCGCGGTCAATTGCCCTTCCAACCCCTTGAGCACGGAGGTCAATTCCGCCTCATCGGCGCAGCGTACGAGGATAGAAGACGCGCCAAATACTTCATGCGCCAGTGCCGGATTGGCAAGGAATGCCGCCGCCGTGGTCTGGAACAGGATCGCGCCGCAAGCGGTGCCCTCGCCCGGTTCGCCCGCGGCCAGTTGTTCGACACCATCGGCGCCCGCCAGAGCGGCCGTGCCATCGCGAAAGGCCGCGCCAATGCCCTTGGTCAGCATGACCTGCGCCGGTGCCTGCGCCACGGCGCCCGTGGCGGTGGCGATGAATGCGTCGAGACCTTCGCCCTCAATGGCCAGCAGCAGGCCGGGATTGGTGCAAAATTGCCCCGCGCCCATGGTCAGCGAGCCGACGAAAGCCGTGCCCAGCGCCGCGCCGCGCGCTTTCAACGCTTCGGGCATCAACAGGACGGGGTTGATGCTGCTCATTTCGGCATAGACCGGGATCGGCACGGCGCGCAATGCCGCCAGATTGGCCAGCGCCAGACCGCCAGCGCGCGACCCGGTAAAGCCCACCGCCGCAATGCGCGGATCCTTGACCAGCGCCGCGCCCAGTTCATTCGAAGGACCGACCAAGTGGCCGAACACACCGCTGGGCAGACCGCAGGCCGCCACCGCCCTCGCAATGGCCGAAGCCACCAGCGCGCCGGTTTCCGGATGCGCAGGATGGCCTTTGACCACCACCGGGCAACCCGCCGCCAGCGCCGAGGCCGTGTCGCCGCCAGCGGTGGAGAAAGCGAGCGGAAAATTGGACGCGCCAAACACCGCCACCGGCCCCACCGGGATCATGCGCAAACGCAGATCGGGACGCGGCAAAGGCGCGCGTTCGGGCAGAGCCGGATCGATGCGCAATTGCTGCCATGCCCCGGCGCGCACCACGCCTGCAAACAGGCGAAGCTGGCCCATGGTGCGGCCACGTTCGCCCTCAAGGCGGGCGCGGGGCAGCCCGCTTTCGCGGCAAGCCGCCACAATCAAATCGTCGCCAAGGGCAAGGATTTCATCGGCGATGGTTTCAAGGAATTTGGCGCGGGTTTCGCGGTCCGTGGCGCGATAGGCGTCAAAAGCCGCATCGGCGGCGGCGCATGCCGCATCCACCTGTGCCAGACCATCAACCGCAAAGGCAGGGCCTACCGGTTGGCCGGTCGCAGCATCCATCGAACGAAATTCAGTCATTGAAAACTCCATGGAACACGGCCATCGAAACGGGCGCGCGTTTAGTCAGAGTAAAGTCACTCTACCTCAAGATCCGGAAGAGCATGGGTCGGGCGCGATCCCCAAACCGCGTAGAACAGCGTGTAAAGCTCGCAGACGGCGGTCAGGATGAAGGAGGTCTGCAAGCCGTAATGGTCGGCCAGCCAGCCCTGCACCGCCACCAGCGCGCCGCCCGCAATCGCCATTATCAGCAGACCCGAACCCTCCTCGGTCAGCGGGCCAAGGCCGCGAATGCCCAGCGTAAAGATCGTGGGGAACATGATCGAATGGAACAGGCCGACCAGGATCAGCGACCACATGGCCACCGGGCCGGAGGAGACGACCGTAACCGCCATCACAATAAACGCGCCAATCGAAAACACCGCCAGCACGATCCCGGCATCGACCTTTTGCATGATAGCCGAACCGATGAACCGCCCGACCATCATCCCGCCCCACAGCAGCGTCAGATAACGCCCGGCCTGTTCGGTGGTCATGCCGCCGATGTCGGGGCGGCTGATGAAATTGATAAACAGATTGCCGACGCCGATTTCCGCGATCAGGTAGATGAAAATCGCCGGAACCCCCAGCACCAGATTGCGATGTTGCCACAGGGGATGGTTCCAGAACCGGCTCCAAGCGCTACCCTCGACCACGGCGGCTTTGACCCGGCGCGATGCCGCACCAATCGCGGGCAGAGGAAAGCGCGCGATCACAATGGCCAGAACCGTCAGCACCACCGCAACAATGCCATAGGGCAGGATCACCGAATGCGCGTCCGCCAGACGTTCCGCGGGCGTCAGCACCGTGCCCGCCGCCGCCGTGCCGCCCTTGGACCGGCCAAGGATCAGCCATGCGCCAAACATCGGCGCCAGCATCGTTCCGGCCGAATTCATCGCCTGCACCAGATTGAGGCGCGAGGATGCGGTTTCAGCCGGGCCAATGACCGCCACATAGGGATTGGCGGCAACCTGCAGCAGGGTGATCCCGCTGGCGATCACGAAAAGCATGGCCAGCGTGATGCCATAGGAAGGGATCGAGGCCGCCACCATCATGCCGACCGCCCCGCCCGCCATGATCAGCAGGCCGGTGACCAGCGATTTCTGATAGCCGATCCGCTCGATCAATTTAGCCGCGGGAATTGAGGCAAAGAAATAGGCGATGAACCACACCGATTCGATCAACGCGGCCTGAAAATAGCTCAGTTCAAAGACCGACCGCAGGTGCGGCAACAATGTGCCGTTGATGACCGTGATAAAGCCCCACATGAAAAACAGCGTGGCCAGCAGCGACAGGGCCGGACCATACCGAACCGCCCCATGCCCGACATCCGCGACAGGAGCATTCACACTTGAACCAACAGGGGGAGCCATCACGATCCTCTCAAAAGCCATGCGCTTGCCATTGATATGGCATAGCGACTTGCGCTCATCATATTTGTCGGACTATAGAGAGCGCAAGGCCTCGTCAATGGCCCAAGATTGCCGGGAGAGCGAAGGCATGAAATTTTACGCCCTGACATCCGCCATCGCCCTATGTGCGGCAATGATGGCGGGTGACGCGATGGCCGTGACCGTCAACCGCGAAAATGCCGGAAAACTGGCCGATGGCGCGGTGGTGGAGGCGGTAACATTACAGGCCGCCAACGGGGTTTCGGCGCGCATTTTGGCCTATGGCGCGACATTGCAATCCTTGATCGCGCCCGATGCCAAAGGGCGCAAAGCCGATGTTGCATTGGGCTATGACGACCTCGATTCCTATGTAAATCACCCCAACTATTTCGGGGCCACCATTGGCCGCTTTGCCAATCGCATTGCCGATGGGCGGTTTGCGCTGGACGGCAAGACCTATCAATTGCCGCAAAACGACCATGGCCAGACGCTGCACGGCGGCGGGCGCGGGTTTGATAAGGTGCTGTGGAAGGTCGAGTCCGTCACCTCCGGCCCGGTGGCGAAACTGGTTCTGACCCACACCAGCCCCGATGGCGATTCCGGTTATCCCGGCACATTGAAGGCCCGTGTCACCTACAGCCTTGATGAAAAGGGCAACCTTGGCATCCTGTTCGAGGCGGAAAGTGACAAGCCCACCATCGTCAATATGACCAACCACGCGCTGTTCAACATGGCGGGCGAAGGCAACCCCGCCGGCGCAATGGACAACCGCCTGACCATTCCGGCCAGCGCCTATACGCCTGTGTCGGCCACCCTCATCCCCACCGGCGAATTGCGCAAGGTCGCAGGTGGGGCGTTTGATTTCCGCAAACCTCGCCGGTTGAACGATGGGCTCCGCAATGGCCATGACGACCAGATTGTCGCCGGGCGCGGTTACGATCACAATTTCGCGCTGGACAAAGGCGCGACCGCCACGCCGCAATTATGCGCGCGCCTTGTCGATCCGGCATCGGGCCGCACGCTGGAGGTGCTGTCCACCGAACCGGGCCTGCAATTCTATTCGGGCAATTTCCTCGACGGCACGCTGATCGGCAAACATGGGCACCTGTACCGCATGGGCGACGGCATCGCGCTGGAACCGCAGAAATTTCCCGATGCGCCCAACCACAGCAATTTCATTTCCGCCCGCGTCGATCCCGGCAAGCCCTATCGCCATGCCATGATCTATCGCCTCACCATTTCGCATTGATTGAAGGCTTTATGACCGAAACACGCAAATTGCGCAGCCGCGCCTGGTTCGACAATCCCGACAATATCGACATGACTTCGCTCTATCTTGAGCGCTATCTCAACTTCGGGATCAGCCTTGAGGAATTACGCTCTGGCCGCCCGATCATCGGCATTGCCCAGACCGGCAGCGACCTTTCGCCCTGCAACCGCCACCACCTCGTGCTGGCCGAACGCATCCGCGAAGGCATCCGCGAAATGGGCGGGATCGCGCTGGAATTTCCGGTCCACCCGATTCAGGAAACCGGCAAACGCCCGACTGCTGGCCTTGATCGCAATCTGGCGTATCTGGGTCTGGTCGAGGCGATTTATGGCTATCCTCTGGACGGCGTGGTGCTGACCACGGGTTGCGACAAGACCACGCCGGCGCTGTTGATGGCGGCGGCCACGGTCAACATCCCCGCGATTGCGCTCTCGGTCGGGCCGATGCTCAATGGCTGGCACAAGGGCGAGCGCACGGGCAGCGGCACCATCGTGTGGAAGGGCCGCCAGATGCTGGCCGCCGGTGAAATCGACGATGAAGGGTTCATCAAGCTGGTGGCCTCCAGCGCCCCCAGCACCGGCTATTGCAACACGATGGGCACGGCCACGACGATGAACAGCCTTGCCGAGGCTCTGGGCATGATGCTGCCCGGCAGCGCGGCAATCCCCGCCCCCTATCGCGACCGTCAGGAATGCGCCTATCACACCGGCAAGCGCATCGTGCAGATGGTGCATGAGGATCTCAAGCCCTCCGACATTCTGACGCTGGACGCGTTCCACAATGCCATTGCGGTCAATTCGGCCATCGGCGGATCGACCAATGCGCCGATCCATCTGGCCGCGATTGCGCGTCATGTCGGCGTCGAATTGCCCCTGTCGGACTGGCAGGAGATCGGCCACAAGATCCCGCTGCTGGTCAACCTGCAACCGGCGGGCGAATATCTGGGCGAGGATTACTATCGCGCGGGGGGCGTGCCTGCCGTGGTCGCGCAATTGATGGGTCAGGGGCTGATCCGCGAAGGCGCGATGACGGTCAATGGCAAGACCATGGGCGAAAACTGCCGAAATGCCACGATCGAGGATGAAAAGGTCATCCGCCCGTTCAACGAACCGATCAAGGAAGAGGCGGGCTTCCTCGTCCTGACCGGCAATCTGTTTGATGCGGCGATCATGAAGACCAGCGTGATTTCGGAAGAATTCCGCGCCCGCTATCTGTCCAACCCCGATGATCCCGAAGCCTTTGAAGGCCCCGCGGTCGTGTTTGACGGCCCCGAAGATTACCACCACCGCATCGACGACCCCGCCGTGGGCATCACGCCCGAAACGCTGTTGTTCATGCGCGGGGCCGGCCCCATCGGCTATCCGGGCGCGGCCGAAGTCGTCAACATGCGTCCGCCCGCCTATCTCATCACCGAAGGCGTATCGGCCCTGCCCTGCATCGGCGATGGGCGTCAGTCGGGCACCAGCGGCAGCCCTTCCATCCTCAACGCCTCGCCCGAAGCGGCGGCCAATGGCGGGCTTGCGCTGCTGCAAACCGGCGACCGGGTGCGAATCGATCTGCGCAAGGGCAGCGTCAATGTGCTGATTTCCGATGAGGAACTCGACACCCGCCGCAAGGCTCTGATCGAGGCGGGCGGCTATGCCTATCCGGCCAGCCAGACCCCGTGGCAGGAAATCCAGCGCGCCTTGGTGGGCCAAATGAACACCGGCGCCATTCTGGAAGGCGCGGAAAAATATCAGCGCATCGCCCAGACCATGGGCCTTCCGCGCGACAATCACTAAGGAAAGAATGCATGGGCAAGGTAACACGCATTGACCGGCCGATCCGCGACACTCTGGGCGAAGGCGCCCTGTGGTGCGCGCGTGACGGGGCGTTCTATTGGGTGGACATCCTTGCCCCTGCGCTTAACCGCCTTGTGCTGGACACGGGCGAGATCCGCCGCTGGGACATGCCGGAACCGCTGGGTTGGGTGGTCGAACACGTCGACGGCGGATTTGTCGGTGGTTTCCGCAGCGGGGTGGCGCGCATCACGCTGGATCCTCTCACCGTCGGCCTTCGCCATGGGCCAGAGCCCCATTTGCCCGGAAACCGGATGAATGACGGCAAGGCCGACGCCAGCGGCGCCATCTGGTGCGGCACCATGGACATGGCCGAAGAAATGGCCAGCGGGTCGCTCTATCGCCTGTCGCCCGGCGGAGAATGGGCACAGATCGACACCGGATACAATGTGCCCAATGGGCCGGGCCTCTCACCCTGCGGGCGCTGGCTCAATCATGCGGACAGCGGGTTGCGGACCATCTATCGTTTTGAACGGACCGATGACGGCGTCGCCCAACGCGAGGTCTTTGTCCGTTTTTCCGAAGAGGACGGCTATCCCGACGGCATGAATTGCGATGCCGATTGCTATTTGTGGGTCGCCCATTGGGATGGCGGACGGATCAGCCGCTTTGCCCCCGACGGTTCGCTGGATCGCACCATTGCCCTGCCCGCGCGGCGCATCACCAATATGGCCTTTTGCGGCGAGGGGCTGGACCGGATGTTCGTGACATCGGCGGCCATCGGCCTTGCGCCTTCGGATGATGATGGCGCGATCTTTGAAGTGGAGACCGGGCTGCGCGGCAACCCGGCCTATGCTTATGCGGGATCGATTTCGGGCTGAAGCGAGGAAAGCCCCATTTCCTTGGCCGTATCCTTCATCGCCAGATCCACCAGCACGCCCATCGCGGCGGCGGCGGCATCACCATCGCCTGCGGCAATCGCTTCATAAACCTTGGCGTGATCGGGAATCGGATTGCGCGGCAGGGCGCGAGAGCGCTGCTTGTACTGTGTCGTCCAATGCACCGCCGCACCAATACTGGCCGAAAGAACCACCAGCGCGGGGTTGCGCGTCGCGCGCAGGATAGCATCGTGGAAATCACGATCCGCCGCCTTGCCCGCGTCCGTGGCCAGCGTGTGGCGGCGCATGGTCGCCAGCGCATCCTTCATCGCGCGCAGATCCTCACGGTCGCGCCTTTGCGCGGCGAAACGCGCCGCCGCCGGTTCGACCACTGCGCGCAATTCAAAGATGCCGCGCACCAGAACCGGGTCCGGTTCGCCCGAAAAGGCCCAGGCCAGAACATCGGGATCAAGCAGATTCCAGCGCGTGCGCGGCAAGACCTTGGTGCCCGCCTTGGGACGGCTTTCCACCAATCCCTTGGCGGCCAGCACCTGCATCGCCTCGCGCAGGGCGCCGCGTGATACGTCCAGCGCTTCGGCAAATTCGACCTCGCTCGACAGCACCGTGCCGGGCGGATAGACGCCCGATACGATATCCGTACCCAAACGATGCGCAATGGCCCCCTGCAACCGGCGCCCAGTACCGCGCTTGGCCTTCTTTTCGCTGCCTTCTTCCGGCTCGGTCAATGCGTCACCCCCGACATGACTGGTTTTGCATTCAACATAATCGCCCCCCCGGCGCGCATACGAGAGTACGCGCGCCCATCCGTCAAGTTCAACGCGCATCCTCCTCCAGAATGCCCACGCCCCATGCGCCCAGATCAAGCTTCTGACCCGCAGCCAGTTTCCGCTGGGACAGCAATTCGCCCGATGCGACAGGGACGGTATAGGACACGCTGTTGGGTGAATAATTCAACACATAGCGAACCTTGTGCCCGTTGTTCAGCACGCCCTGACGCAGGACCAGCGGATATTCAAGCCCTTCGGGATTTTGCGCGCCGACCTGCGCCACTTCCTGCTTGAGCAGCGCCGAAAGCGTCTCGTCGCTGGGCATGAAGCCGACATAGGTCACCTGCCCCTTGCCCCAATTGTTGCGCGTGATCGCGGCATAGCTGGGCCATGAGGGATGTTTGTAGCGCGCCACGACCTGCGCGGTTGTGGGTTCGACGAATTCCATCCACCAGCGCACCTTGTTGGCCGCCTCGCCCACATGGAACGGGTCGCCGTCCAGCGTAACGCCAACCGGCGCGGCAAATTGCTGATAACGGATACCGGCGGCCTGCGCGATGCGGCCGGGTTGGTCGGCATAGCGCACGGTCACGTTCTCGTCGGAAAAGCCGCTCTTGAACGTATAGAGCAGATGGCCGCCCGCCTTGGCGTAATCATTCAGCTTGTCGATCTCGGCATCGCTGGCCGAATAAAGCGCGGGGACGACGACGAATTTGTAATTGGACAAAGGCGTGGTGGAATCGGGCGTGATGAAATCCACCTCGACATTCATGCGATAGAGCGCATCGTAATAGCCGCGCACCACATCATTATAGCCGACAGCGCCGTTTTCACCCTTGGGCTTGAACGATTCAAACCCCGTCAACGCCCGGTTGCTGACATAGATCGCCACCTTGTTCGCCTTGGTCATATTGACCAGTTTGGGGCCAAGCCGCGCCAGATCCGCGCCAATCGTGGCGGCCTCGCGATAGGTGGGGTTAGGCTTGAAATCCTGAGACAGAAGTCCGCGCCAATAGGTTTCGATTGCGTTGGCCGTCGTGCCCCAATGCCAATATTCCAGCATATTGGCGCCCGATGCCAGATGGCTGAAGGCCTGAAGCCGCAATTGCCCCGGATAGGGCGTCCATTCGGGGAACCCCTGCGCGGTGGTTTCCAGCACGAGGTAATTCTGACCATTCTTGATCGATCGCGCCAGATCGCCACCCAGCGCGATTTCCGTGCCGGTCAGCTTGTCCTGTCCGGGGTGATAAATGTCGACACCCGCCACATCGAGGGCCCGCGCCGCCTGCCAGTGGTTCACGTCCGGCTGGATGCCATAGGAATAGCCGCGCCATTCATAGTCGAAATTCTGGGTCAGGAACTGATCGGGCCGAGCATGGGCGCGGACCAATCCAGCCTGCCAGCCAAGATATTCATTGACCAGCGAGCGCTGGAATTCGGCAAAGGCGGCGTTCAGGCTGGCGTTGATCGAGCCGTTGACCGAGGGAAAATCCTCCCAGCGGTTGATGCGGTTCGACCAGTAGTTGAGACCGTAAGCCTTGTTCAGCGCATCGAGATTGCCACCAAACTTCTGCTTCATATGCTCGACAAAGGCGGCCTGCACATTGGGGCCGCTGGTGCCATAGGCTTTGGTTTCATTGTCGAGCTGATAACCGATGACGGCGGGATTATCCTTTACATGGTCGATCAGCGCGACAATCGCGCGCTCTGCCGCCTTGCGGAATTCGGGGTTGGTGATGTCCATGTTCTGACGGCGGCCATAGGTGTAAGGCCCCTGCGCCGTAATGGCCAGGACATCGGGATGCTGACGCGCCAGCCATGTCGGTACGGCATAGGTGGGCGTGCCGATGATCACCTTGATCCCGGCCTTGTGCATCGCGGCCAAAGTGCGGTCGATATGGTGAAAGTCGAACACGCCGGGCGCGGTTTCCATCGTGCCCCATGTCGATTCGGCAATTCGCACCACGCTGATATTGGCCGCCTTCATCAAGGCGACATCTTCGGCGAGTCGATCAGTCGGAGCATATTCATCATAATAGGCCGCACCAAACAGGATACGATCGGGCAAAACCGCATGATCCTTGCTCTTTGGCGCGGTTTGCGCCACGGCGTTTCCTTGCAATATCAGCGCAATCGCTCCGACACACAGCGATGCCAGAGTGGACTTTCCAAAGCGCGCCATTTCGGCTCCCCCGATATTTTGATCAACTAATACAAACCTAGCGCGTGAACGCCTGCTTGGCCAGAGACTCGTATCGATCTTTGAGTCGGATCAATGAACGGCCAAAATCCGCCATTTCTGAACGGAATGACAGGATAGCCTGTGCCATTTACGCAACATCCCTGCGCAAATACGCAAAAAACGCGTGTCATTTGGTAGGACTTTATGACCCACTTGTTGACAGCGCTGACATAGCGCGCCAACCGACACCCAGCCAAAGACGACGGCAACCCAACGAGCGTTGCCCCGCAAATCTTTTGCCGGATTAAAAGAGAGGAATTTCATGAAGTCGTATCTGATGGGCGGCGCTGCCGTTGCCCTTGCCCTGTCCGCAACGACCGCCTTCGCACAGACCGCCGATGCCCCCGCCGCCAATTCGGGCGACATCGTCGTGACTGCAACCCGCCAGAGCACGCTGCTCTCCAAGACCCCCGTCGCGATGACCGCCGTGACCGGCGACAGCCTGCGTTCGGCCGGTGTCACCGACCCGCGTTCGCTGGCCCAGGTCGCCCCCAACCTTGCCATTACCGAAAGCGGTGACGGCGTGCGCATCGCCATCCGCGGCGTGACCAGCACCGACGGCACCGAAAAGGGTGACCCCTCGGCTGCGTTCCTGCTGGACGGCATCTATATCGCCCGTCCGCAGGATCAAAAGGGCGCCTTCTTTGACGTGGCGCAGGTCGAAGTGCTGCGCGGTCCGCAGGGCACGCTTTATGGCCGCAACACGACCGCGGGCGTTGTCAACGTTCAGTCGGCCCGCCCCAAGGCCAAGTGGGAAGGTTCGTTCGACGCCAAGGTCGGCAATCTGAACAGCCAGAACTATACCGGCATGATCAACGCGCCGATCGGCGACTCGCTGGGCATCCGTCTGGCCGCCAACTATGACCGTCAGGACAGCAACGTTCTGGAAACGGCCAACAACACGAATTATCCGATCAACCCCTATCGCAAGATCTTCTCGACGCGCCTGTCGTTTGGTGGCGATATCGGCCGCCTGAAGTTCGTCGTGCGCGGTGACTGGTCGAGCCAGCGCGGTTCGATGACCAACGTTGTGCCGCTCAGCAATTTCTACACCAACACCGGCACCGTGGGCGTGAACCCCCTGTTCATCGCCGGCAAGAGCGCCAATGCTTATCGCGCTCTGGGCTATGCTCAGCAGTATTCGAGCTATAAGTGGAACACGACCAAGGGCGTGATGGGTGACTTCACCTATGCTCTGACCGACACGATCGATGTGACCTATCTGGGTTCGTACCGCGAATCCAAGCAGGACTTCACGCAGGATCTGCTGTTCCTTGGCGTTCTGGAAAACCCGGCCACTTTCTGGGGCCGCTATCACCAGAATTCGCAGGAACTGCGCATTGCCTTTGGCAAGGGCAACAAGCTGCACGGTCAGGCTGGCGGCTATTACTTTGAAGAAAAGTCTTATCTGAACTACACGCTGGGCAACCCGCTTTCCTCGATGGTTTACCCCGGCGCTTCGGGCTATGCCTTCCCGCAAGGCCCCACGGTGTCGCGTTCGAAGGCCGGCTTTGCCCAGTTGACCTATGATATCCAGTCGAACCTGCACCTGACCGGCGGCGTGCGTTACACGAATGACTTCAAGTCGCGTAACGGTTCGACGGTGCTGTACTTCCCCAATCAGGCTTCGGTGCCTTCTTCGTTCGGTTCGCAGTGCGTGGGCACCACCTGCACGCTCAACCAGAACATCGCCTCGGCCACCTTTGAAAAGGTGACGTGGAAGGTTGGTCTGGACTATGACGTTCCGGGTCTGGGTCTGGCCTATTTCAACGTTTCGACCGGTTACAAGGCCGGTGGTTTCAACGATGGCTGCGTCACCGGGTCGGGTCTGGGTTGCGCCCTGTCGGCCAGCACGCTGTACTATCGTCCTGAACAGCTCACCGCCTATGAAGGCGGCGTGAAGTTCAAGTTCGCCGACGGCAAGGTCCGCTTCAACGCTTCGGCCTTCCACTATGATTACAGCAACCTGCAGCTGTCGCAGGCGGCCACGCTGACCGATCCGACGACGGGCGCCCGCGTGCTCCAGACGTTGATCCAGAACGCAGGCACCGCCAAGATCGACGGTATCGAAACCGAAACCACGTTGAAGCCGACGCCGGACGATACGTTCACGATCGCGGGCAACTATACCAACGCGCGTTATTCCAGCTTCTCGCCCACGAACTCGTCGGGCCAGAGCGTGAATTTCGCCGGCAAGCAGTTGGACCACGCCCCCAAGTGGACGGCGACGGTGGGTTATACCCGCAACTTTGATCTGGCCAATGACGCCCATGTCGAAGCCGGTGTCCGTACCCAGCTGTCCTCGGAATATTACATCTCCGACCTGAACATGCTGTATCAGTTCCGCATGCCCAGCTACACCAAGACCGACATCACGCTAACCTACAAGGCGCCGCATGATCGCTGGTACATTCAGGGCTATGCCAAGAATCTGGAAAACGTGATCACTGTGGCCAATGCCGTCGCCGGCAACACGCCCAGCGTGACCATGGAAGAACCCCGCACCTATGGCGTTCGCGCTGGTGTGAAGTTCTAAGTGAGACTTCAAAAGTCATGAGGGAGGGCGGGTGTGGTCTTAGGCCACACCCGCCTTTGTCATGTCTGCCCCCAAAAAATTTGCCTACCGACGAAACGAGGATGACAGTGATCAGCACCCCCAAGCTCTGGACTTCGCTCAGCGTGATGGCTTTGGCCATTTCGGCCCAGCCCGCTTTTGCCCAAGCGCCCACGGCGCAGGATGTGACCAAGGCTGATGCGCGCGCCGCCGCCACCGTCCAGGCGATGAAGACGGAAGAAAAGACCATCCTGACCCATGGCATCATGCCGATGGATCTGGGCATTGGCACGACGAAGATTCCGGCCGATGCGGTGCCGGGTGCCGGTTATGTGGCGGGCATTGAGCGCCTTGGTGTGCCTGCGCTCAAGGAAACCGACGCGTCGCTGGGCGTGTCCTATGTGATGGGCCTGCGCAAGGATGGCGCGACCGCGCTTCCCTCGGGCGTGCTTCAGGCCGCGACGTGGAACCCGGACATCCTGTACAAGGGCGGCGCGATGATCGGCGGCGAGGCCCGTGCCAAGGGTTTCAACGTCCTGCTGGCAGGCGGCGTCAACCTGATGCGCGATCCGCGCAACGGGCGCACGTTTGAATATCTGTCCGAAGATCCGCTGCTTTCGGGCGTGCTGGTGGGCGCGGCGATCCGCGGCATCCAGTCGAACCACATCATTTCGACGATCAAGCATTTTGCTCTGAACGGTCAGGAAACCGGCCGCAAATATGTCGACATCAAGATCAGCGAAGCCGCTGCCAAGGAATCCGACCTGCTGGCCTTCAAGATCGGCATCGAACAGGGCCAGCCCCTCTCGGTGATGTGCGCCTATAACCGCGTGGGCGGGCACAATGCCTGCTCGAACGATTTCCTGCTGAACAAGGTGCTGAAGAAGGACTGGGGCTGGAAGGGCTTTGTCATGTCCGACTGGGGCGCGGTGCCGGGCGTCGAAGCGGCGATCAACGGCCTTGACCAGCAATCGGGCGAACAGCTCGACAAGGGCGTGTTCTTCACCGACCAACTGGCCGCCAAGGCCAAGGCCGACCCCAAGTGGGCCGCGCGCGTCGATGACATGAACCGGCGCGTTCTGACCGCAATCTATGCGGCGGGCGTGGACAAATTCCCCGCCAACCCCGGCGGCAAGATCGATTTCGCCACCAATGCCAAGGTGGCCGAAGACGCCGCCAAGCAGGGCATCGTGCTGCTCAAGAACGAAGGCGGTTTGCTGCCTTTGATGAAGACGGCCAAGTCGATTGCGGTCATCGGCGGCTATGCCGACGGCGGCGTGCTGTCGGGCGGCGGTTCGTCGCAGGTACAAGGCGAAGGCGGGGCGGCCGTGACCATCCCCCTGATGGGCGACGGCGTCTGGGCCGGCCTGATTGGTCAGAACTATCACCGCTCCAGCCCGTTGAAGGCGATCAAGGCGCAGGCCCCGCAAGCGAATGTGACGTTCCGCGATGGCCGTTACATCACCGATGCGGTGGAAAAAGCCAAGCAATCGCAAGTCGCGGTGATCTTTGTCACGCAATACACGACCGAAGGTCTGGACGTGCCCGACCTGCACCTGCCCAACGGTCAGGATGAGCTGATCGCCGCGGTGGCGGCGGCCAACCCCAACACCATTGTCGTGCTGGAAACCGGCGGGCCGGTGGTCATGCCCTGGCTGTCCAAGGTCAAGGCCGTGGTCGAGGCATGGTATCCCGGCGCGCGCGGCGGCGAAGCCATCGCCAGCGTGCTGTTCGGCGAAACCAACCCCGGCGGCCGCCTGCCTCTCACCTTCCCGGCCAGCACCGAGCAGCTGCCCCGTCCCAAGCTGGACGGCAGCGATTGGGTTGAGCCCAACTTTGCCGGTGACCCCACCTCGGGCAGCGACCAGCTTCATGCCGATTATGACATCGAAGGCTCAGACGTGGGCTATCGCTGGTTCGCGCGCAAGGGGCAAAAGGCCCTGTTCCCCTTCGGCTATGGCCTGTCCTACACCACGTTCCAGACCACCGGCCTGTCGCTCAAGGGCCTGACCGCGACCTTTACCGTCAAGAACACCGGCACGCGTGATGGCGACGAAGTGGCCCAGCTTTACCTGACCACGCGCAATGGTGAAGTGAAGCAGCGCCTTGTCGGCTTTGCCCGCGTCTCGTTGAAAGCCGGGGAATCCAAGCCCGTCACGCTGACCATCGACCCGCGCCTGCTGGCCGATTGGAAGGACGGGATGTGGACCACGCCAAAGGGCGCCTATAGCTTTGCGCTGGGCCGCAATGCGGAAAATCTGGGCGAGAAGGTGAGCATCAGCCTGCCCGCCAAGAGCTGGAAGGAGTAAGGGGAATGCGCCGGATCGCTTCGCTGATGGCCACCGCGGCGGTGGCCCTTGCAACGCCTGCCACCGCGCAGGACACGATCAATGGGGCGATCCGGGCCGACCAGCCCGGCCCCATCATCTCGCGCCACATTCAGGGGCAATTTGCCGAACATCTGGGCCGCGATATTTATGACGGTATCTGGGTCGGGCCGGACAGCGCGATCCCAAACACGCGCGGCATCCGCCGCGATGTGGTCGATGCCTTGAAAGCCATCAAGGCGCCGGTGGTGCGCTGGCCGGGCGGATGCTTTGCCGACATCTACAACTGGCGCGACGGCATTGGTCCGGCGGCGCGGCGTCCGGTGCGCAAGAATGACTGGTGGGGCGGATTGGAAACCAACGCCTTTGGCACGCACGAGTTTTTCGACTTTGCCGAGCAGTTGGGCACCGACACCTATGTCGCGATCAACATGGCCACGGCCACGCCCGCCGTCATGCGCGACTGGATGGATTATCTGACGTCCAAGGGCGAGGACACGCTGGCGCAGGAACGCCGCGCCAATGGCCATGCCGCCCCTTTCAAGGTGGATTTCGTCGGCATCGGCAACGAGGCTTGGGGCTGTGGCGGTGCGCAGACTCCGGAATATTTCGCAAATGACTATCGGAAATTTGCAACCTTCTTTCACAAGAACGGCTCAACTTTCCATATGCATAATGACAATTCGGCTCTCCGGGTCGCATCGGGTCCGAACAATGACGACACCAAATGGATGGAAGTCGTCCTGAACAATGCAGGTCAGCAGATGGATGCCATCTCGCTGCATTACTACACCGTGTGGCATGGCGACTGGGCGCAACGCGACACCGCCATGGCCACCGGTTTTCCCGTCAGCCACTGGAACGAGATCCTCTATCAGGCCTCGCGCATGGACGAAGTGTTGCGCGGGCATGAGGCGGTGATGGACAAGGTGGACCCGAAAAAGCGGATCGGCCTGTTCGTTGACGAATGGGGCACGTGGTATCGCCCCGAACCGGGCACGGAACCGGGGCACCTGTATCAACAGAACACATTGCGCGACGCGCTGGTGGCGGGGATCACGCTCAACATCTTCCACGTCCATGCCGACCGGGTGCGGATGGCCAACATTGCCCAGGCGGTGAATGTGCTTCAGGCCATGCTGCTGACCGATGGCGATAAATTGGCCAAGACGCCGACCTATTACACCTTTGCCATGTATATGCCCTTTCAGGACGCGACCTTTATCCCGGTCAACGCCCCCGCCCCCATGTTAAAGGCTGAAAGCGGATCCTTCCCCGCCTTTACCGTCAGCGCGGCGCGGGCAAAGGACGGCAAAACCTATGTCGCTGTCGCCAATGCCGACAAGGACAAGGGCTATAAACTCTCGCTCGACCTTGGCACCTTGAAGGGGACGAAGGTTTCGGGACAAGTGCTGACGGCGGCCAAGCTGGACGCGCATAATACGCCGGGACAGAAGGAAGAGATTGCCCCGGCACCCTTTAATGGCGGGCGGATCAGCGGCGGCAAATTGTGGCTGGATATTCCGGCAAAATCGGTTGTCGTGGTCAAAATTGACGGCTAATCCCTGCAATTGATAACGCTATCAATGGGCCATAGAGCCTAGGCCCCGCTGTGGAACGATCCAAAGCGGGGTCCATAACAAAGGACAGAGTGATGCCCGTTAAGCCTCTGCTTTGCGCAGCCCTGTTGCTGGGTGCCGCCCCGCTGGTTCAGGCTGCGCCGGATACGCCCCATCAGCGCCTTTTCGTCCTGTCCGACATTGGCAACGAGCCGGACGATCAGATGTCGCTGGTCCGCCTGCTGCTCTATGCCAACGAGATCGATATCGAGGGGCTTGGTGCCACCACATCGGTGTGGCAGCGCGAGAAGGTCAGCCCCGAAATCATGCACAAGGTCATCGACGCCTATGCCAAGGTGGCGGGCAATCTGCGCCTGCACGACCCGGCCTATCCCACGGACGAGGCGATGGCCGCAAAGGTTTATGCGGGCCGCGCCGGATATGGCATGGCGGCGGTTGATGTGGACCACCCCTCGCCCGCCGCCTTGGCCTTGATCGCGGCGGCGCAGCGGCCCGACCCGCGCCCGCTCTGGGTGGGTCTGTGGGGCGGCGGCAACACTCTGGCCGAAGCGCTGGGCCATGCGAAAAAGACCATGGCGGCGGCGGAATTTGACGCGTTGATCGCCCGCCTGCGCGTCTATGCGATCAGCGATCAGGACGATGCGGGCGCGCCGCTGCGCCGCACCTATCCCGGCCTGTTCTGGATCGGCACGCCTTCGTCACAGGATGGCGCGGAATATGCCGGTGCCACATGGACCGGCATTTCGGGCGACCAATATTATCGCAATGGCGCGGGCGCGAATTTCACGCCCGTTTCCAACGCATGGCTGGATAAAAACATCCGGTCGAAAGGCCCGCTGGGCGCGGCCTATCCGCACCACATGTTCATCATGGAAGGCGACACGCCCTCTTTCCTCGGCCTTATTCCCAATGGCCTGGATGCTCAGGACAAGCCCGACTGGGGCGGCTGGGGCGGGCGCTATCTGCTGCGCCAGTCGGTGGGCGAGAGCCGCAAGATCTGGACGCAGGGCGGCGACGCCTTCATGCGCACCACCAGCGCCGACACGGTCGATGGCCATACCAGCGATCAGGCGACCATCTGGCGCTGGCGTGAGGCATTCCAGAATGATTTTGCCGCCCGTATGGACTGGACCATCCAGCCCTATGCCAAGGCCAATCATGCCCCCCAACCCATCGTCAATGGACAGGCCGGACTGGCCCCCATCGCCATCAAGGCGAAGACCGGCCAAAGCCTGACGCTGGACGCCTCGGCCGGCCGTGATCCCGATGGCAACAAGCTGACCTATCGCTGGTTTGCCTATGACGAGGCCGGATTTGACGGCAAAGGCCCCAACCCCGCCCTTGAAATCACCCACGGCGACGCCGCGCGCGCCACGGTCAAAATTGCCGCACGCTGCGCCAAAAGCTGGCTGGACCTGCCGCAATTGAAATGTCCGTCGGCGCGCACTGCCCACGTAATTCTGGCCGTCACCGACAATGGCACGCCCGCGCTGACCCGCTATCGCCGCATTCTGATCGAGGTGTCCGATAATGACTGATCTTTCCGTTTCCCGCCGCGCCGCGCTGGGCCTGATCGGGGCCGGGGCTGTCGCGCCTGTCGCCGCCCGCGCGGCCGAAACGCCCGCCCTGCCCGGCGCCCTGTGGTTTGCGACACAGGCCGACGCCCCATGGCAAAAGCAGACCGTCCCGCCCCTGAGCGAGGTCAGCAGGGCCAGCCTGTTCGGCACCGACGCCACGGTCAATCTGGCCAATCCGCGCCAGACGGTGGCGGGCTTTGGCGCCTGTTTCAACGAACTGGGCTGGGTCGCGCTGTCGCATCTGTCGCCCGCCGATCGCCAATCGGCCATGGCCGCAATGTTTGCCCCCGATCAGGCCGCCTTTACCCTGTGCCGCACGCCGGTGGGGGCCAATGATTTTGCTCGGCGGTGGTATTCCTATGACGAAACGCCGGGTGATTTCGATCTCAAGAGCTTTTCGACCGCCAATGACCGACAAACGCTGATCCCCTATATCAAGGCAGCGCAAGGCTTTAACCCCGACCTCAAACTCTGGGCCAGCCCGTGGAGCCCGCCCAGTTGGATGAAAAAGAATGGTTTTTACGCCATGGCCAAACCTTGGCCCGGCACGCCCGAAACCGGCATCCGCGACGATCAGACGGGCAAGGAGGGCGAGGACGCCTTCATTCAGGAAGACCGCTATTTCGACGCCTATGCGCGCTATTTCCGCCGCTATGTCGAAGATTACGCCAAGGCGGGCATCACCATCGGTACGGTCATGCCCCAAAACGAATTCAACTCGGCCCAGCCCTATTCCTCCTGCACATGGACGCCTGCTGGTCTGGCACGCTTCCTGCCCTTCCTTGGCCGCGAGATGGACAAGGTGGGCGCGCGCGTATTCTTCGGCACGCTGGAGCGCGGCAAGGTCGAGATGCTGGACGCCGTAATGTCCGACCCGAAAGCCGCCGCCGTCATCAAGGGCGTGGGCGTGCAATGGGACGGCAAACGCGCCCTGCCGCAGATTGCGCGGCAATATCCGAATATGGAAATCTGGGGCACCGAATGGGAATGCGGCACCTCGACCAATGACTGGCACTATGCCCGCTATGGCTGGGCGAACCTGCGACGCTATATCGAATTTGGCGCGGGCGCGTGGGATTACTGGAACGCGGTCCTGCCGACCGGGGGCCTCTCGCCCTGGGGTTGGCCGCAGAACAGCCTGATCGTGGTTGATCCGGCCACCAAATCATGGCGTCTTACGCCCGATTACTGGCTGATGCGTCACCTATCGTCTTATGTGAAACCGGGGGCCAAGGTCCTGCCGGTCGACAGCTTCCTTGGCTTTGACGACAATATCGCCTTCCGTAATCCCGATGGCAGCGTGGTGCTGATCGCCAACAATGCGATGGGGCAAAAGCAGAAGGTGCGTTATGCGCTGGGCGCAAAGGCGCTGACGCTGGAACTGGCGGCGGATTCGCTCAACACGATTGTTCTGCCCGCCAGCGCTTTGGCCTGAGAACCGGATTGATATTGGCCATGCCCGCGCCGGGTGATCCAACCGCGCAGGCATGGCCAGACATTATACGGACAGGCAAGAGCCAAGCCGCCCCTTGATGATCCCCTCGGCCTCGGTGACGATACGCTGGATCAATTGCTGGCATGTCGGGATGTCGTGGATCAGCCCCATGACCTGCCCAGCGGTGACAACGCCATGGTTCATGTCGCCGGTGTTCAACCCTTCGCGGCCACGCGCGCCTTTGACCAGCGGGGCGATGGTTTCAAAGGGTTCGCCGCGGGCTTCTGCCTCAACGACGGCCTGCGAGATGGCGTTTTTCGCCACGCGGGCGGTGTTGCGAAAACTGCGAAAGATAAGCTGGGTCGCCCGCTCATCTCCCTCGACCAGCATGCGCTTGATGTCCGGGTGGATCGGCGCCTCGACCGTGGCGCAGAAACGCGTGCCCATGTTGATGCCCTCAGCCCCCAGCGCAAGGGCCGCCACCAGCCCGCGCCCATCGCCAAATCCGCCGCTGGCCAGCAAGGGCACACGCACCTTGTCCGCCGCCGCCGGGATCAGGATCAGGCCGGGGATGTCATCCTCGCCCGGATGCCCCGCGCATTCAAAGCCGTCGATGCTGATGATGTCGGCCCCCATCCGTTCGGCGGACAGCGCGTGGCGCACGGCGGTGCATTTGTGCAGAACGGTGATGCCGTGGCTCTTGAAGTCCTCGACATGCTCACGCGGGTTGTGGCCGGCGGTTTCAACGATCTTGATCCCGCTCTCGATAATCGCGCGGCGATAATCGGCATAGGGCGGCGGGTTGAGCGAGGGCAGCAGCGTCAGGTTCACCCCGAACGGCCTGTCGGTCAGGCGGCGGCACCGCTCGATCTCGGCCCGCAACGCATCGGGCGTGGGACAGGTCAGCGCGGTGATGATCCCCAGCCCGCCCGCGTTCGACACAGCGCTGGCCATATCGGCCGTGCCCACCCACATCATGCCGCCCTGAACGATGGGGTGCTCGATGCCTAGCATTTGCGTGATGCGGGTTTGCATGGGTGGTCCTCTCGTTGTTGTGGTTTTTTGGGTTTTGCCTCCGGCGGGCAAAGGGCGGGGGCCCTTTGCAATCCCGTTTTGGGGTGGTGGGAGGTTGGCCGGCGTTATGGTTATGGTTTAAAGGCCTGCGGCGCGGATAGGTATAAGTTCGCCGCGCCGCAGGCTTTTTAATGGTCAAGACTGCGTACCGTGAACCTTGGCCGAGGTAATGCACAACGCAGACAGTAACGGGAGCGCGAGGGTCCAGACCCTCGCACCTATCCTTCTTCACATGTTCGGATAATTGGGCCCGCCACCGCCTTCGGGCGCGATCCATGTGATGTTCTGGGTGGGATCCTTGATGTCGCAGGTTTTGCAGTGGACGCAGTTCTGGGCGTTGATCTGAAGGCGGGTGTCCGCGCCATCCCCCACGAACTCATACACGCCTGCGGGGCAATAGCGCGCTTCCGGTCCTGCGAACTGGCGCAGGTTGACCGCCACCGGCACGGTCGGGTCGGTGAGGCGCAAATGGCACGGCTGGTCCTCCTCATGGTTGGTGAAGGAGAAGGAGACGTTGGTGAGGCGGTCAAACGAGATGACCCCGTCCGCCTTGGGATAGGCGATGGGCTGGTACAGATCCGCCCGGCCCGTCGCCTCGGCGTCGCTGTGGTGAGCCATGGCACCGAACGGGTACACCCGCAGGTATCGCGCCCACATATCCGCGCCCGCCAGCACCGTGCCCAGCGCTCCGCCGAACTTGGCCACCAAGGGCTGGGCGTTCTGCACCAGTTTCAACTCATCGGCGATCCAGCTTTCGCGCAAGGCAGCTTCATAGCTGTCAAGCTGCGTGCCTTCCTCGCCTCCGGCGATGGCGGTGACAATCGCCTCGGCGGCCAGCATGCCGCTCTTCATGGCGGTATGGCTGCCCTTGATGCGCGGCACGTTGACAAAGCCCGCGCTGCACCCGGCCAGCACCCCGCCGGGGAAGGCCAGATGCGGCACCGATTGCCACCCGCCCTCGTTGATCACCCGCGCGCCATAGCTGACCCGCTTACCCCCTTCGAGGATCGCGCGAATGTCCGGGTGCTGTTTCCAGCGCTGGAATTCCTCATAGGGAGACACATGCGGGTTTTTGTAATCCAGCGCCGTGACAAACCCCAGCGCGACCTGTCCGCCCGCCTGATGATAGAGGAAGCCGCCGCCCCAGCTATCGCTCTCGCTCAGCGGCCAGCCCTGCGTATGCAGCACGCGGCCCGGAACGTGCTTGGCGGGGTCAATGTCCCACAATTCCTTGATGCCAAGGCCGTAAACCTGCGGCTGACAATCGCGTTCAAGGTCGAACTTGGCCTTCACCCGCTTGGTCAGATGCCCGCGCGCACCCTCGGCCAGAATGGTATATTTCGCCGTCAGGTTCATGCCCGGCTGGTAATCACCCTTGGGCTGGCCCTCGTGGTCGACGCCCATGTCGCCGGTCTGCACGCCGATGAGCCGGTCGCCGTCATAGAGCAGTTCCGCCGCCGGGAAGCCGGGGAAGATCTCCACCCCCAGTTCCTCGGCCTTGCCCCCCAGCCAGCGGCACAGATTGCCAAGGCTGACGGTGTAATTGCCGTCGTTGCTCATGAACGGCGGCATCAACGCGTGGGGCACTGAGTACTTGCCACCTTTGGTCAGCACCCAATGCCAATTGTCCGTCACCGGCACTTCCGCCAGCGGGCAACCATCGGTCCGCC
This sequence comes from Novosphingobium sp. 550D, assembly GCF_057401885.1. Lineage (NCBI taxonomy): Bacteria > Pseudomonadati > Pseudomonadota > Alphaproteobacteria > Sphingomonadales > Sphingomonadaceae > Novosphingobium > Novosphingobium sp. 550D. Next base: position 120,212 of record NZ_CM171613.1, read on the forward strand.
AATCGGGCAGCAATTCATCCATCGCGCGCGGATCAACCACCGCGCCCGACAGAATATGCGCCCCGATCTCGGACCCTTTCTCCAGCACGCAGACGCTCAGATCCGCATTCAACTGCTTGATCCGGATGGCCGCGCCAAGGCCCGCAGGCCCTCCGCCCACCACCACCACATCATAGGGCATCGTATCGCGCTGGATGTCGCTCATGGCTTACAGCTTCCCCGTCAATTCAGGCACGGCGTTGAACAGGTCCGCGACCAGCCCGATGTCGGCCACCTGAAAGATCGGCGCGTCTTCGTCCTTGTTGATGGCGATGATGGTCTTGCTGTCCTTCATGCCGGCCAAGTGCTGGATCGCGCCGCTGATGCCGACCGCGACATAGACTTCGGGGGCGACGATCTTGCCGGTCTGGCCCACCTGATAATCGTTGGGCACATATCCGGCATCAACCGCCGCGCGCGATGCGCCCACCGCCGCGCCCAGCTTGTCGGCCAGCGGGAAGATGGTGGCGGCAAAGGTCTCGGCATCCTTGAGCGCCCGCCCGCCCGAGACAATCACCTTGGCGCTGGTCAGTTCGGGGCGTTCGCTCTTGGCCAATTCGGCACCGACAAAGCTGGACAGGCCAGCATCGCCGGTGGTGGCGACGGTTTCGATTACCGCGCTGCCGCCGCTCGCATCGGCCTTGGCAAAGGCGGTACCGCGCGCGGTGATCACCAGCTTGGCGTCCAAGGATTCCACCGTGGCAATCGCATTGCCCGCATAGATCGGGCGGGTGAAGGTCTTGGGGCCTTCGACGCTCAGGATGTCCGAGATCTGCGCCACATCGAGCAGAGCCGCCACGCGCGGGGCGATGTTCTTGCCCGTGGTCGTGGCGGGCGCGACAAAGGCGTCATAGCCGCCCATCAGCCCCACCACCAGCGGCGCAACATTTTCGGCCAAACCATGTTCATAGGCCGCATCGTCGCCCACCAGAACCTTGGCCACGCCCGCGACCTTGGCTGCCGCTTCGGCCACGCCGCCAACGCCCGAACCGGCGACCAGCACATGCACTTCGCCCAGCTTCGCAGCGGCGCTCACCGCCGAGAGGGTTGCATCCTTCAAGGCCGCATTGTCATGTTCAGCCCAAACCAGAACGCCCATCTTATGCTACTCCCAGTTCTTTAAGCTTGCCCACCAGCGCATCGACATCGGCCACCTTCACGCCCGCGCTGCGCACCGCCGGTTCGGAGACCTTGAGCACGTTCAGACGCGGCGCCGTATCCACGCCGTAATCGGCGGGCGACTTGGTTTCGAGCTTCTTCGACTTCGCCTTCATGATGTTGGGCAGGCTGGCATAGCGCGGCTCGTTCAAACGCAGGTCGGTCGTCACAATCGCGGGCAGCGCCAGCTTCACCGTCTCCAGCCCGCCATCAACCTCGCGCGTCACCAGCACCGCGTCGCCCTCGACCTCAACCTTCGACGCAAACGTCCCCTGCGGGCGCCCCGTCAGCGCGGCCAGCATCTGGCCCACCTGGTTGCTGTCATCGTCAATCGCCTGCTTGCCCAGAACCACCAGGCCGGGGTTTTCCTCCGCCACGATCTTGGCCAGAATCTTGGCCACCGCCAGAGGTTCGACATTGTCCTCCGTGCTGACCAAAATCGCCCGGTCACCGCCCATCGCCAGCGCCGAACGCAGCGTTTCCTGCGCCTTGGCCGGACCGATCGAGACCACCACGACCTCGCTCGCCACGCCCCGCTCCTTCAGGCGAACCGCTTCTTCGACCGCGATTTCGTCAAACGGGTTCATGCTCATCTTGACGTTGCTCAAATCAACGCCCGAACCATCCGCCTTCACACGAGGCTTCACGTTGTAGTCAAGCACGCGCTTGATCGGCACCAAAAGCTTCATCGCTACTCACCCTTACCTTTTGAGCGTCGATTCTCGTGACGCTTGCATGGCCTTTGATCAAGGCCTATACCAAACATCTGTTACAGTCAAACAAGGACTCACAATTTGCTCCTGCTTAACCGAAAGGTCCGCGTATGACCAAGGGCACGTCAGGCAAACGTCCGACCACCGAACAAGGTGGCCATCGGCGCGGGCAAATTCTTGAAATTGCGGCACGTCTTTTTGCGGCCAAAGGTTATGCCGGTACATCGATGCGCGACATTGGCGTCGAGGCGGGCGTGTTGGGCGGATCGCTCTATCATCACGTCAAATCCAAGGACGCTCTCTTTGCCGAGCTGCACAATCATGCGCTTGATCAGGCACTTGCCAGGATAGAAGAGGTGATCGAGCCCATCGATGATCCATGGGACAAGCTGGAGGCGGCCTGCGTGACGATGCTGGAAATCCAGCTGGATCCGCAATCTCTGACCACGCCGCTGATGAATGATTTCCGCAATGCGCCCGAGGCGCTGCGGCGCATGTTGGTGGAAAAGCGCGATGCGTTTGAAACGGCCTTTGCCGGGATCATTGCCCAGCTTGACCTGCCGCCCCACATCGACCGCTCGATCTATCGCAACGCGCTGCTCACCATGTTGAACAACACGATGGAATGGTATCGCCCCGGCCGACTTTCACCGGCCGAGATCGGGCGTCAGATTGCCGCCATCATGCGGGCGAGCAAGTAAGGCTTAAACCTGCTCCATCGCCGCGCCAGACGTCGATGTGATCGCCGCGCCAACCGAGGCCAGAATGATCAGCCCGATGGCCAGCCATTGCGATGGCGTCAGTACCTCGCCCAGCAGGAACAGGGCCATCAAGGCGCCCACAGCAGGTTCCGCGCTCATCAAAATGCCGAACGTGTTGGACGGCAGGCGCGGCAGGGCGACCATCTCCAGCGAATAGGGAATAGCGCTGGACACCAGCCCAACGCCCAGCCCCAGCATCAGCGCATGCGGACTGAGCAAGGCAGGACCGGCGTGATAAAGGCCAAAGGGCACAACCAGAGCCGAGGCCACCAACATCCCGCCCGCCGAGGCCGCCGGCCCATGGATCCGCCCGGCATGGCGCCCGATCAGGATATACGCCCCCCAGCAAACCCCCGCGACCAGCGCCAGCGCAATGCCCCGCCAATCGAGCCGCGAAGCATTGTCCCAGATCGGCAGCAAGCTGGCCAATCCCAGCACCGCCAGCGCGATCCAGAAATAATCGAGTTTGCGCCGCGACGTGCTGATCGCCACCACCAAGGGGCCGGTGAACTCAATCGCAATGGCCAGACCCAAGGGAATATAGGCCAACGCATTGTAAAACGACAGGTTCATCACCCCCAGCACCACGCCATAGGCCAATAGCGGCCGCCAGCCTGCCTTGAGATCCAGCCGCCAAGGGCGAAACACCGCCGACAGAATGATGGCCGCCACCAACAGGCGCAGCGTCGTGGCCCCCTCCGGCCCGACCAGAGGGAACAGCCGCTTGGCCAGCGTGGCGCCAAACGTGACCGAAAACAGCGAGAGCGAAAGCGCCCCCATGGCGACAAGATCAATACGCGCGGAAACCGGCCGCGGCGCAGCGGAAACAGACATGCAACACTCTATATTTTGGCGGAGAAGAACAGGGCGATTGGTCCGGACCGCCGGAAAATTAGCGTGAGCATTGCGATAATGGCGCTCTAAATTTTCACTTTTGCGATAAAAATTATCATATAATGTGCCGATATGATGAAAAATGATCCGCTCGATTCCTTCGACCGCAAATTGCTCGAATTGCTTCAGGTCGATTTTCAGCAGCCTGTTTCCGCTTTGGCCGAAGCGGTGGGATTGTCCGCGCCCGCCTGTTACCGTCGCATCCGCCGGTTGCGATCCAGCGGGATTATCGAACGTGAGATCGCCGTCATCCGCCCCAAGACCGTCGGATACCCGCTTTCGATGATCGTCCTCATCTCGCTGGCGCACGAGAACGCACATACGGTCAACGAGATGATGGAAATCTTTCGCGATGAACCCGAAGTGCTGGAGGCATGGAACGTGACCGGCGAATATGACTTTGCCTTGCGGGTCGTCGCGCGGGATATGGAGGACTATGACATCCTTGCCCAACGGCTGTTTGCCGCGCACGAAAAGATCCGCAATTTCAAAACGCTGGTCGTCATCCGCGAAATCAAACCGCGCAGCCCGGTGCCCATACCCGACGCATGACGCATCCCTCCTCCCTTTCGGGAAGAGGTCCATAGTCATCGCTGATTTGGAAAAGTCTGGAGGCCCGAGCCGGAATCGAACCGGCGTATACGGATTTGCAGTCCGCTGCGTCACCACTCCGCCATCGGGCCATCCATGCGGTGAGGCGCTGCCACTAGACGAGGTCGGCGCGCTTGGCAACCACGATTTGTGCAAATCTGTGAACACTGTTTTGGCGCGACCGGCGACGGCCCGATGGAGGCTTTGCCGCCTTGCCAAGGGCGCAACGCAGGATCACAATCATCTTTCAATCAAAACGGCATCATTGCGCCGTTGACGCGACCCCAATCGCGTTTGTATGCAAGGCAAACAAAATGGTCGAGACTCATCGGCCAGGTTACGAGAGATTGCCCATGAAAACCCGCGCCACTGCTGGCTTTGCGCCCAAAATCCGGCAAAATCTCGCCGCGCTTGGCCGCATGCATGCCGTATCGCTCGCCCGGTTTGTCGCTGCGCCTCTCGCCGCCCATGAAAACTATAATATCGCCCGCGCCGTGCAATTCTGATTCGTCGCGCAAACAGGAGATTTAGGCATGTTCACCCATTGCTACCTTGGCACCAATGACCTTGAAAAGTCGCGCGACTTTTACACCGCCACGCTGGGCGCGCTGGGTCATGCGGCGGTGCCTCTGCCCCATGCCACGCTGTTTCCGACCGATGGCGGTGCGCTGATCGTCGGGCGCCCCAGCAATGGCGAGGCCCATACCGTTTCGAACGGCCACACGTTGGGCTTCAAGGCAAAGTCCTATGCGGAGGTGGACGCCTTCCATGCTGCGGGTCTGGCCCATGGCGGATCGTGCGAGGGCGCGCCGGGCGTCCGCCCCAATTCGCCGGGCAAGCAATATGGCGCCTATCTGCGTGATCCCGACGGCAACAAGATCTGCGCCTTTGCGCCCAACGCAGGGTAAGTTCGATGGACGTTGAGCGCCTTTCCCACATCATCGCCTTGCACAGCGGTTCAGAAGGCCCGCTGTTGCCGATCCTGCACGATGTTCAGCGCGCCTTTGGTTGCGTGTCGGCCTCTGCGCAGGAAGAGATCGCCAAGGCGCTCAACCTGTCCCGTGCCGAGGTGCATGGGGTGGTCAGTTTCTATCACGATTTCACATCCGAGGCCGACCCGCGCCCCTGCGTGCAGATCTGCCGCGCCGAAGCATGTCAGGCACGCGGTGTCGAGGCCCTGATGGACGCAGCCGAAGCGGCAGCAGGCCATCGCGTGCGCCTCGCCCCCATCTATTGCCTCGGCCTGTGCAGCGTCGGCCCTGCCGCCAAAGTGGGCGACACGCTGCACGCAAGGCTGGACGCGGCCAAGATTGTCAAATTGGTGGAGGCGGCATGACCACGATCCGTATCAGCGATGATTCGCTCGCCCTCGCTCTGGGCGCAGATGCTGTGGCCGATGCCTTTGCTGCGGCGGGATGCACAGTCGAGCGCACCAGCAGTTGGGGCATGCACTGGCTCGAACCCTTGGTGGACGTGGACGGGATCGGCTATGGCCCCGCCACGGTTGAGGATGTGGCCGCGATCCTTGATGGCACCAGCGCGCTTTCCATCGGTCCGATTGCCGAACACCCCTTTATCAAGCCCCAGCAACGCCTGACCTTTGCCCGCGCCGGCAAGACCCGTCCCCTCAGCCTTGCCGATTACGAGGCCACCGGTGGTTGGGCAGGCCTGCGCCGCGCCAAAGCGATGAGCGGCGCGGATGTCATTGCCGAAGTCACGCAGTCAGGCCTGCGCGGTCGCGGCGGGGCGGGTTTTCCTGCGGGCATCAAATGGAACACGGTGGCCAAGGCGCAGGCCCCGCGCAAATATGTCGTCTGCAACGCCGACGAAGGCGATTCCGGCACCTTTGCCGACCGCATGTTGATGGAGGGCGACCCCTTTCAATTGATCGAGGGTCTGGCGATTGCCGCCCATGCCGTCGGCGCACAAACCGCTTATATCTATACCCGCAGCGAATATACCCACGCGATTGCCAAGATGCGCGCGGCGATTGAACTGGCCTCAGACATCATCGCCCCGCTGCATATGGAAGTGCGTGAGGGCGCGGGCGCCTATGTCTGCGGCGAGGAAACCTCTTTGCTCAATTCCATCGAGGGCAAGCGCGGTGTGGTGCGCGCCAAACCGCCCCTGCCCGCGCTGGAGGGCCTGTTTGGTTGCCCCACGGTGGTCAACAATGTGCTGACCATTGCGGCCATCCCGCATATCCTGTCCGAGGGCGGGGCAGCGGAATATGCGGCGTTGGGCGTGGATCGCAGCCTTGGCACCAAGCCGATCCAGTTGGCGGGCAATATCAAGCATGGCGGATTGTATGAAACCGCCTTTGGCATTTCGCTGCATGATCTGGTGTACACCATCGGCGGCGGCACAGCATCCGGGCGCCCGGTAAAAGCCGTGCAGGTGGGCGGGCCTTTGGGCGCCTATATTCCCCCTGCGCAATTCGATCTGCCGTTTGATTATGAAGCCTATGCCCGCGCCGATGCACTGATCGGCCACGGCGGGGTGGTGGTGGTGGACGACAGCGCCGACATGGGCCGCCTCGCCCGTTTCGCCATGGAGTTCTGCGCGGTGGAAAGCTGCGGCAAATGCACGCCGTGCCGGATCGGATCGACCCGCGGGGTTGAATTGATCGACCGCATCCGCGCGGGGGCCAAAGTGCTCGATCCGGTCGGCGCGCTGCCGCAAATGCATAATGCCCCCAAGGTGGCGCGCAGCGCGCAGGAGGATATCGTCCTGCTTGAAGAGCTTTGCGAGACGATGAAATTCGGCTCGCTTTGCGCGCTGGGTGGGTTCACGCCCTATCCGGTGTTGTCGGCCTTGCGCCACTGGCCGGAGGATTTCACATGATCCTGGGCGCGGTTCTTGCCGGTGGTCTTTCCACCCGCTTTGGCAGCGACAAGGCGTTGGCGGTGCTCGACGGGCAAACGCTGATCGAACGCTCGGTCGCCCTGCTGCGCCGCCAATGCAGCGCGGTGGTGGTGGTCGGGCGTGAAGAGGCCCCCGCCCCCTGCATCCCCGACTGGCCCGCGCCGGGCATGGGGCCGCTGGGCGGATTGGCCGCCGCGCTGCGCCATGCACGCGAGAATGGGTTTACCGATGTGCTGTGCGTTTCGGTCGATGCGGTGGGGCTGGATGATCGGCTGCTGGGGCGATTATTCCCCTCGCCCGCCTATGTCGAGAGCCAGCCGGTGATCGGCCTGTGGCCCGCCCATGCCGCCGATGCGGTCGAGGCAATCCTGCGGGGAACAGGCAAACATTCCCTGCGCGCGCTGGTCGAGGCGACGGGGGCAAGGGGCATCACCCTCCCCCGACCGCCCGCCAATATCAATTCCCCCGAAGATCTCGCCCAATGCGAGGAGGCAATCCATGGCCTATGAAGTGCAGCCTGATTTCGGCACCCCGGCGCGCAAAGGCGCCCCGGTAACACTCACCATCGACGGGCGCGCTGTCACCGTTCCGGCCGGCACCAGCGTGATGCGCGCCGCCGCCGAGATCGGGGGCGCGATCCCCAAACTCTGCGCCACCGACAATGTCGAGGCGTTTGGTTCATGCCGGATGTGTCTGGTCGAGATTGAGGGTGCGCGCGGATTGCCTGCGTCCTGCACCACGCCGGTTTCGGCGGGCATGGTGGTAAAGACCCAGACGCCAAGGCTGGAAAAAATTCGGCGCGGGGTGATGGAGCTTTACATCTCCGACCACCCGCTCGATTGCCTGACGTGCAGCGCGAACAATGATTGCGAATTGCAGGACACCGCCGCCCAAGTCGGCCTGCGCGATGTGCGCTATGGCTATGCGGGCGAAAACCATCTGGGTCAGGCGCCCGATCTGTCCAACCCCTATTTCGCCTTTGACGCCAGCAAGTGCATCGTCTGCTCGCGATGCGTCCGCGCCTGTGAAGAGGTGCAAGGCACCTTTGCGTTGACCATCGAGGGGCGCGGCTTTGATTCGGGCGTGTCGGCAGGCGCGGCCAAGGACGATTTTCTTTCCAGCGAATGCGTCTCGTGCGGGGCCTGTGTTCAGGCATGCCCGACGGCGGCGCTGAATGAAAAATCCGTGGCGGAAATCGGCAAGCCCGAACGCGCCGTGGTGACGACCTGCGCCTATTGCGGGGTTGGCTGCACATTCCGCGCCGAAATGCGCGGCGATCAACTGGTGCGCATGGTGCCGTGGAAGGATGGCAAGGCCAACCGCGGGCATTCATGCGTTAAGGGCCGTTTCGCATGGGGCTATGCCAACCACGCCGACCGCATCACGCGTCCGATGATCCGCGAGGCGATCACCCAGCCATGGCGCGAAGTGTCGTGGGACGAGGCGATCAGCTTTACCGCCAACCGCCTGAAGACGATCAAGGCGCAATATGGCGCACGGGCGCTGGGCGGGATCACGTCGAGCCGTTGCACCAATGAGGAAGCCTTCCTTGTCCAGAAGCTGGTGCGCGGCGGGTTTGGTTCGAACAATGTCGATACTTGCGCGCGGGTCTGCCATTCGCCCACGGGCTATGGGCTGAAGACCACCTTCGGCACCAGCGCGGGGACGCAGGATTTCGACAGTGTGGAGGATTCAGACGTCATCCTCATCATCGGCGCGAACCCGACCGACGGGCATCCGGTGTTTGCCAGCCGCATGAAGAAGCGGCTGCGTCAGGGCGCGAAACTGATCGTGATCGACCCGCGCCGGATCGACATGGTGCGCAGCCCGCATATCGAGGCCGCGCATCATCTGGCGCTGCAACCGGGCACCAATGTCGCTGTGCTGTCGGCGATGGCGCATGTCATCGTGACCGAGGGTCTGGCCGATGAGGCCTTTATCCGTGAGCGTTGCGATTGGGATGAGTATCAGGATTGGGCGCGGTTTGTGTCGGACGCGCGCCACAGCCCCGAAGCGCTGGAGCCGGTGACGCGGGTTCCGGCGGAGGAATTGCGGGCGGCAGCGCGGTTGTTTGCGACGGGCGGCCCCGGTTGGTCGTCAGACCAGAGGAAACGACCAAACGGCGCGATCTATTACGGCCTCGGCGTGACCGAGCACAGCCAAGGCTCCAGCACCGTGATGGCCATTGCCAATCTGGCCATGGCGACGGGCAATATCGGGCGGCGCGGCGTGGGGGTGAACCCCCTGCGCGGGCAAAACAATGTGCAGGGCGCCTGCGATATGGGCTCGTTCCCGCATGAATTGTCGGGCTATCGCCACATCGCGGATGACAACACACGCGCCTTGTTCGAGGCCGATTGGGGGGTGACGCTGGATTCCGAACCGGGCCTGCGCATTCCCAATATGCTGGACGCGGCGGTCGATGGTTCGTTCCGCGCGATCTATATTCAGGGCGAGGATATTCTCCAGTCCGACCCCAACACGCATCATGTGGCCGCCGGTTTGGCGGCGATGGATTGCGTGATCGTGCATGACCTGTTCCTCAACGAAACCGCCAATTACGCCCATGTCTTCCTGCCGGGCAGCACTTTCCTTGAGAAAACCGGCACCTTCACCAATGCCGAGCGGCGCATCCAGATGGTGCGGCGCGTGATGGACCCCGCCAACGGTTTCGAGGATTGGCAGGTCACGCAATTGCTGGCCCGCGCGATGGGGCTGGATTGGGATTACAGTGATGCGGGCCAGATCATGGACGAGATCGCCCGCCTGACGCCTTCCTTCACGGGCGTGTCTCATGCGCGGCTGGATGCCGAAGGGTCGCTGCAATGGCCGGTCAACGAGGCCCATCCCGATGGCAGCCCGATCATGCATGTCGATGGCTTTGTCCGGGGCAAGGGCAAGTTTGTCGTCACAGAATATATCCCCACCGATGAACGCACCGGACCGCGTTATCCGCTCTTGCTGACCACGGGGCGAATTCTGTCGCAATACAACGTCGGCGCACAGACGCGGCGTACCGCCAACAGCGTGTGGCATGCCGAGGATGTGCTGGAAATCCACCCGACCGACGCGGAAAATCGCGGCTTGTCCACCGGCGATTGGGTGAAGCTGGCCAGCCGCGCTGGGGAGACGACGCTGCGCGCTTTGGTGACGGATCGTGTGGCGCCGGGCGTGCTCTATACTACCTTCCACCACCCCGACACGCAAGCCAATGTGGTGACCACCGAGAACAGCGATTGGGCCACCAATTGCCCCGAGTACAAGGTGACGGCGGTTCAGGTCACGCCGTCGAACGGGCCGACCGCGTGGCAGCGTGAATATGAAGCGCAAACCCTTCAGGCGCGCAGGATTGAGGCAGCCGAATGAGTACCACAGACCACCTGATCAAAATGGCCAACCAGATCGCCGCCAACCTTGCCGCCCAGGGGCAGGAGGTGGCGATCCGCGAGACAGCCCAGCATATCGTGGATTTCTGGGATCCTCGGATGAAGGCGGGTATCGCCACCGTCGATCCGGCCCGATTGTCCGACATCGCCCGCGCCGCCATCAAGATCGTTACGACAAAGGCCTGATATGAATCAGAATGAAGCTCTTGCCCTGCTGGCGCGCTATTATGACGCGTTCAATGCGGGGGATAATGAGGCTATGCTGGCCTGTCTGACCGATGACGTTGCGCATGACATCAATCAGGGTTCGCGCCAGATCGGCAGGCAAGCCTTTCGCGCGTTTCTGGCCCATATGGACCGCTGTTATCGTGAGCGGCTGGAGGAAATCACCCTGATGGCCCATTCGGATGGCACGCGCGGGGCCGCCGAATTTGTGGTGCATGGCGCCTATCTGGCTACGGATGATGGATTGCCCGATGCAAATGGGCAAACCTATGTCCTGCCGGCAGGCGCCTTTTTCACCTTTCGCGATGGGTTGATCGCGCGGGTTTCGGTCTATTACAATCTGGCGGATTGGACGGCACAGGTTGGCGGTTGACGCCGATAACGGTCAGAGAACCTGAATTGCGGAAAAAGCGCCTCACACCCCCAAAGGTGTGGGGCGTTTTCTTTGACGCATCGCCAAATAGGTTACAACCCCACGTTTCGAGGGCAAAAAAAGACCCAGCCGAAGCTGGGTCGTGGAAGTTTGGGAGAGGATGCCTGAAAGGCAAGGCCGGATTAGGCCGGATCCTGCGAATCGACAAGCGCCGAATGATGTTAAATTCCAAATAGGATAAAATAACTAACGCATCATCCATTTTTGGATAATTTCAACAATTAAACACCTATTTGGATATTTTTAAAATCTTCCGCATCCGGATTTATCCAGTTCAACAGCTGATATCCACCGCCAGGAACCGTCTGAATCCACCCCGGCAGCCCTGCCGCAGCCAGTTTTGACCGCAAACGACTCGCATGGACCGCAACGCTGTTCGTTTCAGGCACGAAAGTCAGATTCCAGACGTCGCGCAGCAACTCACGCTTGTCGACGGTTTCGCCCGGCGTATCCATCAAGCGCCAAAGAACCGCGAATTCCCTGGGGTGTAATCCCACCGCCTTTTTGCCGACAAAGGCGTCACGCTCGATCAGATCAAGCCGCAAAGGCCCGTGGTGCCGCCAACGCACCAACATCTCTGCCTGCTCCTTAATCCGCAAACCTCTTGCATGAAGTTCGGCCAGACCGATCAACGGATCACAAACGTCGCCAAAGCCACGCCGCAACAGGCGCGCCCGTTCCTGCCCTTCACCAATGCCGATAGGAATGCACCAACGACGCAGCGATACGGCACGGGCGCTGTTGATCCATTTCCAGACCAAAGGATCGACCGTCTCAACATCAACCAACACAGGGCCGTCCGGCTTTAACGCCTCGACCGCCTCCACATCATTAACGAACGCTGTCTGTAATCGCCATCCACATAATCGGAGATCCGCCGCCCCGAAAATTGCGCGTCCAGCAAGCCAATAAAAACAGCGCACTGCACACTCCCCAAAACATAACAGCGATATGACGGGGGGGGACACTGGGCACAATAGCTGAGCCAAAGGTAATTTCAATTGGTTAAGGCTCTTTTAGGGTTCACCTCCCGAAAATCGGTCTAATAAGGTAAATTTTGGATGAAGCAAAATCGCCCGGCACATTTCTGTACCGGGCGAGGTGAATTTTCCAAAATTTTGAAAAATCAGGCCGTTTTACCCGAAGGCACATTGACGCCCATGCTGGTCAGGTAACGCTTGATATTGCGCGCCGCCTGACGCAGGCGCTGTTCATTTTCGACCATGGCGATGCGGACAAAGCCTTCGCCATCTTCACCATAACCCACGCCCGGCGCCACGGCGACTTCGGCATGGGTCAACAATTGCTTGGAAAATTCAAGGCTACCCAGATGCGCCAGCGCGGGCGGCAGAGGCGCCCATGCGAACATCGACGCCTTGGGGCTGGGAATATCCCAACCGGCGCGACCAAAAGCCTCGACCATCACGTCACGGCGCTTTTGATAGAGCAGGCGATTCTGTTCAACGATATCCTGCGGGCCGTTAAGCGCCGCACAGGCCGCCGCCTGAATCGGGGTGAAGGCGCCGTAATCAAGGTAAGACTTCACCCGCGTCAACGCCGCGATCAATTGTTTGTTGCCCACCGCAAAGCCCACGCGCCAACCGGCCATGCTGAAGGTCTTGGACATGCTGGTGAATTCCACCGCCACATCCTTGGCGCCGGGCACTTCAAGGATCGAGCGCGTCGGATTACCGTCGAAATACAATTCGGAATAGGCAAGGTCGGACAGGATCCACACCTTGTTTTCCTTGGCCCACGCCACCAGCCGTTCATAAAACGCCAGATCGACCGTTTCGGCCGTGGGGTTGCTGGGATAATTGACGATCAGCACCGAGGGACGCGGCACCGAATATTTCATCGCGCGGTCCAGCGAATCCCAATAACGCTCATCCGGCGTCGTGGGCACACTGCGGATCGTCGCGCCCGCGATGATGAAACCGAACGTGTGGATCGGATAGGACGGGTTGGGCGCCAGCACCACATCACCGGGCGCGGTGATCGCGGTCGCCAGGCTGGCCAGACCTTCCTTCGAACCCATCGTCATCACGACTTCGGTTTCGGGGTCCAGTTCGACGTTAAAGCGGCGGCCATAATAATTGGCCTGCGCCTTACGAATGCCGGGGATGCCCTTGGACGCGGAATAGCCATGCGCGCTGGGCTTCATCGCCACTTCGCACAGTTTTTCGATCACATGGGCGGGCGGGGGCAAATCAGGATTGCCCATGCCAAGGTCGATGATGTCCTGCCCGCTAGCTCGTGCTGCGGCCCGCATCGCATTGACTTCGGCGATGACATAGGGCGGCAGTCGCTTCATGCGGTAGAATTCTTCGGACATTGGACCTTTCCTGTATTAGCCCCCCACGAACACGCATCGGCACATACGCCACCATGACGTAGTGCAGGCGCCCAAGCGGCGCCACCACGGCGGGGGAGGCCGCTCCCATGCGCCTTTTTGCCCCGAAACGCGAGAGCGGGATGCAAAAAATTTGCGCGGCAACCAAAACTGCGATGGGCGTCATGAATTTTACGCCATGCTGGCGCATCAAACGCTTGCCGTAGGGGCACAGTCGTATCATGTTGCGGACCGATTGAGGCAACCGGGAGAAAAAGCGGATGAGCAGCGCAACCGACGGGATCGAAGGCACCGGCACCAAGGCCCCTTCCCTCGATCCGCTGTCGAGCTTGATGATGCTCCCTTTCGAGGTGGCCAGCCAGACGATGGATCAATGGCTTAACCCGAAAACCGCGATCCCCGATGCGTTGGAACAGGCTGGTGCATTGCTGGCCGATGCGCCAGCCATTCTGGGCGATAGCGAGGATGCCGCCCATTGGGCCGATGCCGCATCACGCATGCAGGCCAAATGGATGGAATTTCAGGCCGAACAAACCGGAAAGGCCATGTCGGGCCTGTTGTCGGGCGATTTGTTCAAGGCGGAACTCAACGGTTTGGCGTCTTTGTCGCCCGCGATGAATGAAATGGTGTCAATGTGGAGCCGCCAGATCCCGCTGGTGCGCCCCGATACACAGCAGAAATTGTTGTCCGACGGGATCAAGCTGTGGGAAGGCGTGTTGGCGCAATGGGGGCTGAAGTCCAAGGGCGACGAATCGCATGCCATTCCCCTGCCCCGCAGCGATCGCCGCTTTGCCGATGCGGCCTGGCGCGAGATGCCCTATTTTGCATTGGTGCATCAGACCTATCTGTTGATGGCCGAACAGATCACCGCCATGGCCGATTCGGTCGAAGGGCTGGATGAACCGCGCAAGGATCAACTGCGTTTCTATACGCGCACCTTGATTGAGGCGCTCAGCCCGGATCACTTTGCGCTGACCAATCCTCTGGTCATGGAAAAGGCCATCGAGACGCGCGGCGAAAGTCTGGTGAAGGGGCTTGAACACCTTCTGGACGACATGAAACGTGGCCAGTTGAGCCATACCGACCGCAACGCCTTTAAAGTGGGCGAAAATATTGCCGCCACGCCCGGCAAGGTGGTGCATCGCACCCCCTTCTTTGAATTGATCCAGTATTCGCCCACCACCGAGAAGGTGATGGAAACCCCGCTGGTGATCTTTCCGCCGTGGATCAACCGCTTTTACATTCTCGACCTCAACGCCAAAAAAAGCTTCGTCAAATGGGCGGTGGATCAGGGGATCACTGTGTTTCTGGTCAGCTGGCGCTCGGCCAACCCGGAGGACACCGATGTCGATTGGGGCGCGGTGACATGGGACGATTATATCGGCGCCCAGATCGAAGCGATTGATGTTGTGCGCACCCGCCTGAAAGTGCCCAGTGTGCATACGATCGGCTATTGCGTGGCCGGAACGACGCTGGCGGCGACGCTGGCAATTTTGGCACGGCGGGGCGAGGCGGATAAGGTGGCCACCGCAACCTTCTTTACCGCGCAGGTCGATTTCGAAAAGGCAGGCGAACTCAAAACCTTTATCGATGATCAGCAATTGGCAACGATTGGCGCTCTGGCCAAGAATGGGGTGATCGACGGACGCTATTTGGCGGCCACTTTCAACCTGTTGCGCAGCCAGGATCTGATCTGGAACTATGTGACGCGTAACTATTTGCTGGGCGAAGACTATTCGGCCTTTGACCTGTTGTTCTGGAACGGGGACAGCACGAATCTGCCCGCAGGATGGCACCAATCCTATTTGCGCGATCTGTATCGTGACAATCTGTTGGTCAAACCCGACGCCTTGTCGGGATGCGGCACGCCCATTGATCTGTCACGCATCACCACCCCCGCCTATATTCAGGCCGGGCGCGAGGATCACATCGCGCCTGCCGAAAGCGTATGGCGCTTGGCGGCGCAGTTGAAGAACAGTCCGAATGTATTTCTTCTGGCCGGGTCGGGCCATATTGCGGGTGTGGTCAATCCGCCTGCGGCCAAGAAATATCAATACTGGACCAATGAGGCAAAGACTGACACTCTGGCTGAATTCGTGGCGCAAGCGACGGAGACACCGGGCAGCTGGTGGAATCACTGGCTGGGCTGGTTGAAAGAACAAGCGCCGGGCGAAGTGGCCGCAAAGGCCAAGCGCGTACCGGGCGGAAGAGGTGACAAGGTTCTGGCCGATGCGCCGGGCAATTACGTAAAGATGTCATAAGGGAGAGTTTAGTTGCCCCTTATGCTGCAAGTGCGAAATGCCACATGTGCACCCGCGAGCTCCCCCAGCTTTTCGCGTTGGGTTTCTGTTACGAAATGCCCGGATACATTTGATTTAGATCAAGCATTGCGCATATCGAAACCGAAATGGCGGAATCGCATGCTGCAGCGCACAAAAACCTCTTGACTCGATCACCCCGGCGCGTCATTGTGCACCGCAACAAAGGCGAGGATTTCGGCAGGTCCGATCAAATCGGAAACGCTGGCATCATTCACCTTATCAACAGCCGGTTGAGCGGGAAGCAGGTCCAATGAGCAAGAAGCCCAATATCAAGGCTAACTTTCGCAGAACCCCCGCGCGCGCCGTCGCCGCAAAACCCGCCGCACCGGCGCCCGTGATTGCGGCCGATGCGGAGTTGCCGCCTGTGGCCGAAGAATTAGCTCCGGTTGAAACGCCTGCTGTTGAAGAAACAGTAATAGAACCCGCGCCCGCACCGGTTGAGGAAGTCCCGGTCGTCGAAGCTGCGCCGGCCGAAGAAGCTCCGATTGCCGTTGTAGAGGCACCGATCGAAACGCCGCCCGTTGAAAACCCGGTGGTGGAGCCTGAAGCTCCCGCCGCGGTCGAGGCGCCGGCTCCCGCTCCGGTGGCCCAAAAGCCCGTTCGCAAGCCTGCCGTCAAAAAGCCGACGGTCAAGCCTGCCGCCCCAGCCCCCGTTTCCAAGGTTGAAGCACCCGCCGTGGAGGTGAGCGCCGAAACCCCAATGCCGACCGAAACTGCCGCCCAGCCGCCGCGCTGGCCCACCATCTTCGCCAAGGAGTTTGCCATGTCCACCTTCCCGAGCTTCGATTTTGCCGCCCCCTTCCAGACCGCTTTTGCCGACATGCAGGAAAAGGCCAAGGCCGCCTATGAAAAGAGCACCTCGGTGTTTGGTGATTACAGCGAATTCGCCAAGGGCAACGTTGAAGCCTTGGTCGAATCGAGCAAGATCCTGGCCGCTGGCCTTCAGGAAATGACCTCGGCGTATGTGTCGGAAGGCCGCAGCGGTTTTGAAACCCTGACCGCCGAAGTCAAGGAACTGGCCGCAGCCAAAAGCCCGACCGATTTCCTCAAGCTGCAGAACGACCTGGCCAAGAAGCACTTCGACGAAGCCGTCGCTGCTGCCTCGAAGCATTCGGAAGCCCTGATCAAGCTGGCCAATGAAGCTGCTCAGCCGATCTCGACCCGCGTTTCGATGGCGGTCGAAAAGATCAAGACTGCTGCCTAAGCGATAGATGGTGGGCGGCACATCGCCGCTCATGGCTGCCAAAACCCGGTTGTCCGCCCTCTCACTTGGACAGCCGGGTTTTTCGGCGCCTAGGCCACATCCGCTTTTCTATTGTGTCGAATGGTCTCGCGCGCTAGCCTGTTTCGGCCCGGCTTACCGTTAAGCCGGAGATCATCAAAGGCATGCGACAGAAGCGCTTGTCCTGCCCCCCTGATTCGCGGTATTTGGGCCGGATGATTCTCTCCTGTATCCCTAACTCGGCCACACTTGGCTCGTCGGCCCTGTGTATGGACGCGGCGTCTGTCGATGCCGCTTTCGATGGCCTGACCATCCTGGCCAACAGCGATGATGATGATCGCGGCGGTCAGGGGCAGATCGGCCTGGCCACGCGCACCCGTGCAAAGCCGAAGAAACCGAGCCAGTTCAAGGTCTTGATGTTGAACGATGACTATACTCCGATGGAGTTTGTGGTCATGGTCCTCAAGCGCTTTTTCAATATGGATCTGGAACAGGCCACCCGCGTCATGTTGCATGTCCATCAGCGCGGCGTCGGCGTTTGCGGCATTTTCCCCTATGAAATCGCCGAGACGAAAGTGAATCAGGTGATGGATTGCGCAAGGCAAAACCAGCACCCGCTGCAATGCACGCTGGAAAAGGCATAAGCGTCAAAGCCACAGTTTGACGCGGATTTGGCTCCCATATGCCTCGCCCCTCTTGCGCCTGGGCGCGGGCCCGCTTAACTGAACCGGAAAGTCTGGGTTGATGCCGTCGCTTGCGTCGACCCTCTTTGCCCGTTCTGCCAAGAGAGCCGCCATCCCGTGAAAACCAGCCAGTCCCCTCGCCAGACCCCATGCCAACGGGGCGCCGACGCACAGGGTCACGCATGAAATTCTTCACGGCGGCGGACCGCTATATCTTTCGGCTGGTGCTGATGCCGATGCTGGCGGTGTTTGTCATCGCCGCGTCGCTGCTGGTTCTGGACAAGATGCTGCGCCTGTTCGAATTCGTGTCGACCGAAGGCGGCCCGGTCAGCGTCGTGTTCAAGATGCTGGCCAACCTCCTGCCCGAATATGCCAGTCTGGCGATCCCTCTGGGGCTGATGTTGGGCGTGCTGCTGGCTTTTCGCAAGCTGGCCATGTCGAGCGAACTGGACGTGATGCGCGCGGTGGGGCTGAGTTATACGCGGTTGCTGCGCGTGCCTTTCCTGATCGCGATCCTGTTGGCCGGGGTTAACCTGCTGATTGTCGGCTATGTGCAGCCTTTGGCGCGTTACTATTACGAACAGCTTGATTTCGAATTGCGCACCGGCGCGCTGGGCGCCTCGATCAAGGTGGGTGAGTTCAACACGCTCAAGGACCGCATGAGCCTGCGCATCGAGCAGAGCCGTGACGACGGTCGCGAACTGGTCGGCATTTTCGCCCGCGTGACCGAGGAAAATGGCGAAGTCCTTTCCATCAGCGCGCATCACGGCCGCTTCCTCGCGCTTCAGGAAAATCTCGACACCGTGATCCTGCGCCTGACCGATGGCCAAATTGTGCAGAGCCCCAAGGGCCTGAGCCCTCGCGTGCTCAGTTTCAGCACCCATGATCTGCCCATTGACCTTCCCGCGCTGGAAAAATTCCGCAAGCGCGGTGGGCGTGAACGCGAATATGTCCTGCCCGAACTGCTCAAGATCGGTTGGGGCCAAGGCGCCAGCGACCATGAAAAAACCGTGGTCATGGCCAGCCTCAATTATCGTCTGGTCGAAGTGGTGATGATCCTGATGCTGCCCTTGCTGGCGGTGGCCTTGGCCGTGCCTCCCAAGCGTTCGACATCATCGCTGGGCGTGTTCGTGTCGATTGTGATGGTCGTGGCCTATCACAAGGTCAATGAATACGGGCAATCGGTGGCCGAATTGGGCCGCATCGATCCGGCCATCGCGCTCTGGGTGCCTTTTGCCATTTTCGCCGCGATCATTGGCTGGATGTATTACACATTGGCCTATGTGCCCGGTGGTCAGCCGATCGGCGCGCTGGAACGTGTTTCGGGCAAATTGGGCAAGGCGATCACGCGCATGCTGGACCGCACCGCCGCCAACAAGGCCCGCGCCGGGGGTGACGCATGATGGACCTGTTCCCCTCGCGCACCCTGACGCTCTATTTGTCGCGCCTGTTTATCACGCGTATTCTGGGCGTGCTGGTGATGCTGGTGCTGGTCCTGCAAATGCTCGACCTCTTGTCGGAGAGCGGCAATATTCTGGCCCATCCCGGCAATGGTCAGGCGCAGATCTGGCACTATGTCACGCTGCGCAGCCCGCAATTGGTGGCGCGTTTTCTGCCCTATTCGGTGCTGCTGGCCACGCTCTTCACCTTCTTCCCGCTGAACCAGAACAGCGAAGTCATCGCGATGCGCGCCGCCGGGCTTTCCGCGCATCAGATCCTTGCCCCGATGCTGGCGACGGCCATGGTCGTGTCGGGCATCAGCTTTGTGTTCAACGAAATGGTCGTCACGCGCGCCACCGCCGATCTCAAGGCGTGGCAGAATGTGCAATATGGCGAAATCCCGAACGAACCGGCCGAGCGGACGAATATCTATCTGGCCGATGGGCATAATATCCTTGGCGCCGATATGATGAACGGCAGCGGCAAGACCATCCGTCTGCGCGGGGTGACATGGTATGAACGCGACCCGCAAGGGCTGATCACCAAGCGGGTTATTGCCCCCTTGGCCACCTATGCCGCGCCGGGCTGGCGGCTGGACAAGCCGGAAAGCTTTGATGTGGCCAGCGCCAAGTTGACCACATCGGCCTCGATGATCGTGGCACAGGGCATCACCCCGTCGCAAATCGATATTACCCAGGCCGATGCCGACCGCATGAACATCTTTCAACTCTATCACACGATCCAGTCGCTGCGCGCCGGTGGGCGGCGCACATCGGAATTGGAAAGCAAGTGGTGGCACAAGATGTCGGGCCCGCTTTCGGCGCTGTTGATGCCGCTGCTGGGTTCGGTCGCGGCCTTTGGCCTGGCGCGTTCGGGGCAATTGTTCGTGCGCGCCATCATCGGCATGGCACTGGGTTTTACCTATTTCGTGGTCGACAATCTCAGCCTGGCGGTAGGCAATTTCGGTGGATACCCACCGCTGGTGGCGGCGTGGGCACCCTTTATCCTGTTCCTGCTGGTGGGCGAAACCGTGCTGGTGCGGACCGAGGAATAGGTCGTCGACTGGTCAACTCAAAAGGCACAAATCGTCTCACCCCTGACGCCGATCTGTCTTTTGCCCCGTTTATGCCCCATTTGCATGGTCTAGGGCCACAATCAGCCGGGCACCTGTTGCCTTGATGGGCACAGGTGCTTGCCCAGCATGGCCCCGACACTTAAATATGCGCCAAGACTTTCAAGGAAACGACCAAGTGGCCACCAACAACGCCGCCATCGATGAAGCCAAGCTGCCTTTCTGGAAGCGATCGCATTATCTGGACCGCATGACCCTGCGCGATCTGGTGTTTGCCTATTTCCAGCATTACACGATCGTGGCCTATCTGGCGCTGGCGACGGCGGGCTTTGTCGTTTTCGCGTGGAACCCGACGGGCCTGTGGCGCGCGGTGGCCATCGTGGCGGCGGCGGCGGCGGTCTATCCGCTGGTGTGGCACCTGCTGCACCAATATATCTTGCATGGTCAGTGGCCGTATAAATTCAAGCTGTTGGCCAGCACGTGGAAGCGCATCCACTATGACCACCATCAGGACCCCAACCATCTGGAGGTTCTGTTCGGCGCGCTGCACACGACTGTGCCGACGATCTTTATCGCGACGGCCCCGGTTGGCGCGCTGATTGCCGAAGATGGCCACCGCATCGGCGGGGCCGCGCTGGCCTTTTCGATCGGCATCCTGACCACCTGCTATTATGAATTCATGCATTGCATCCAGCATCTGGCCTTCAAGCCAAAGTGGAAGTGGGTGCAGCACATGAAGCAGCGCCACAACGAACATCACTATGTCGATGAAGACGGCAATTTCGGCATCACCAATTACATGTGGGACCACATTCTGGGCACCTATTATGAAAAGAAGGACCGCCCGGGCCGCAGCCCCACGGTGTTCAACCTGGGATATACCGAGGAAGTGGCCAAGAAATATCCCTGGGTAAAGGAATTGTCGGGCGGCATCGCCAGCGACCATCCGCGCCGCCGCGCTCTGGCCAATGCCAAGAAGCTGGCCGCCGACGCCAAGGCGCCGACCGGGGAACAGATTCTGGCCCATGCCGCCGAAGCGGTGGGGATGGACACCGAAGCCTGAACCCGGCACATCAGGCACGAAAACACGATGCGAGGGGCGCCCACCCCTCGCATTTTTCTTTTCTTCCTGAACGCCCTCGCTACACAATCGCCCAAGAGTACCAGGGAGAACCTTTCGATGACCGCGATCACCATCACGCCCGCCAAAACCAAGGCCGAGCGCGCGCAATGGGTCGATTACGTCTATGTGGCCAATGCCGCAGACCCCAATTTCGTGCCTCAATTGCGGATGGAAGAGATCGAAAAGGTCACGCCCGGCGGCAACCCTTTTCACGAACATGCCGATTGCCAATTGCTGCTGGCCAAGCGCGGGGGGCAGATTGTGGGCCGTATCGCCGCCATCATCGACCATCAGGCCACCAGCCAGCCCGTCGAACAGGGCATGGGTCCGGGCACCGGCAATTGGGGCGCGCTGGAGGCCGAAACACAGGAAATCGCCAATATCCTGATCGCCAGCGCCGAGGATTGGTTGCGGGTCAAGGGCATGACGCGCGTGGTCGCCCCGATGAACCTGTCCGTCTGGGAAGAGCCGGGCCTGCTGGTCAAGGGCCACGACCATCCGCCGACGGTCATGATGGGCCACCAAAACGCCAAGTTCCAGCCCTGGATCGAGGCCGCCGGTTACACGCCTGCCAAGATGCTCAACACTTATGAGCTGGACATCACACAGGAATTCCCGCCGCTCATCCAGCGCATCGTCAAATCGGGCGAGAAGAACCCGCGCATCAACATTCGCGGCGTCAACCTCAAGGAATTTGACAAAGAAGCCGCGATCATCCTCGACATCCTGAATGATGCGTGGAGCGACAATTGGGGTTTCGTTCCCATCACTGACAGCGAAGTGGCCTATACGGGCAAGAAGCTGAAGCCTTTGGTGAAATCCGATCTGGTGCAAATTGCCGAATATGATGGCGAACCGGTCGCCTTCATGATGACCCTGCCCGATATGAACGAGATCCTGAAGAAGATCGGCCCCAAGCCCTCGCCGCTGGGTTGGATCCGGCTGCTGCTGTGGATCTGGCGGCCCAAGGTCCGCACGATGCGCGTGCCTTTGATGGGTGTGCGCAAACGCCTGCAATCCAGCCGCATGGCCAGCCAGCTGGCCTTTATGATGATCGAATATATCCGCCGCAATTCTGTCGCCAACTATGGCGCCAGCCGGGGCGAGATCGGTTGGATCCTTGACGACAATCAGGGCATGAATTCCATCGCACGTGAAATCCATTCCACCGTGAACAAGGAATATCAGATCTATCAAAAGGACCTGTGATCCGTAAAATTAGAAGGCCCTTGCTCTGGGGGGAGCAAGGGCCTTCACGGGATCGCGTCACCGCCGCGCTTAGGACGGGAGGGGGGTCTGCAGCAGTGACATAGAGGAAACCACGGTCATCGACGTTGGTTCCCGAAAATTGAAATTTTTTTTCGCGACAACGCAAACGGTGGCACAAAAGATGGGAACGGCTAGGATAGCCCGTCGACAAACCGCCGATTGCGTCAGAAAATCGCGGGAATACAGCCGCTTTTGAGGGTCGATATGCCTTTGGGAACTGAAATCGCATCGCATCTGCCGTTCCTGCGGCGCTATGCGCGCGCGCTGACCGGGGATCAGCAGGCAGGTGACGGCCTTGTACGCAGCCTGCTGGAAACCGCCCTGTCGCAGCCGGAATTGCGCGCCAGCCTGAGCGGGGGGCGCCTGCCGCTTTATCGTGCCTTTGCCGACCTGTTCGCCGGGCGCCCTGCCCCGGCCCATGTTGACAGCACCGATCCCGCCGATGTCCGGCTGGGCCGGATTGCACCGCTCGCTCGTCAGGCCTTGTTGCTGACCACGATTGAGGATTTCACGCCCGATCAGGCCGCCACCATCCTTGACCTCACCACCGAGGAAACGACAGCTCTGGCCAAGGGCGCGGTGGCCGAGATCGCCCGCGACAGCGCGACCAGCGTATTGATCATCGAGGATGAGCCGCTGATCGCGATGCAGCTTGAAGCGCTGGTTTCAACGACGGGTCATGAAATTTTCGGCACCGCCGCAACGCGCACTCAGGCGCAAAAGCTGATGGCCGATGGCGTGCCGGGACTGGTGCTAGCCGATATACAACTGGCCGATGGATCATCGGGGCTGGATGCGGTGGCCGACCTGCTGGCGATTGCCGATGTGCCGGTGATCTTCATCACCGCCTTTCCCGAAAGGCTGTTGACCGGCGACGGGCCGGAACCGACATGGCTGATCACCAAGCCGTTTCGTGAGGACGCGGTGCAGGCCGCCATGGCGCAGGCGCTGTTCTTCCATCAGCCACCTCAGGCCTGATCGGCGGCCTGCGTCTGTTTGGCGCGCATCTGAAACATCGCGGGTGATCGCAGCGGCAGGATCATCGTACAGCGCACGCCATCGGGCGCAAAATCCAGATCGACCTCCTCGCCCAATTCATGGACAAGGATGCGCTCGATCAATTCGGTGCCGAAACCGCGCTGACGCTCGGCGGGAACGGGCGGGCCGTTGCATTCTTTCCAGATGACCTGAACCCGGTCCGCACCGAAAAGCGCCCAATCGATGCACACGCATCCGCCATGGACCGACAAGGCACCATACTTGCTGGCATTGGTCGCCAATTCATGCATCGCCAGCCCCAGCGAAAGCGCATCATTGGGCGCCAGAACGACATCCGGCCCCCTCATCACCACTTTGCCGTCATCCCCCCGCGCATAGGGGGCCAATTCCGCCTCGATCACCCCGCGCAAGGGCGTTGTCCCCCAATTGCTGGCGATCAACAGGTCATGCGTGGCCGACAGCGCTCGAATGCGTCCCTCCAGCGCATCGGCAAATTCATTGAGCGCGGGTGAGGATGGATCGCTGCCCCGCCGCCGGGTCAGCGCGATGATCGACAACACATTGGCCAGAGTATTCTTGACCCGGTGGTTCAATTCCCGGCTGAGCATCCCCCGGATCGAGGCCTGTTCACGCAGCCATGCCAAAGAGGCGCGATCCTCGGCCGCCTGTCGCGCCAACAGCCAGACCATGCCCGCCAGCAACCCCGCCACCAACGACCCCAGCGCCAATGTCGTAATCGCCACTTTTGATAGACCCGGCCCCGCCGGTGGCCGCACCACCACCACCATCGCGCGGTGGGCCACCATGACCGGCAATTGCACCTGACCTTCCCCCGCCTGAGTCGGCCCGACCTGCGCCAGAAGGCGTTCCGGCCGCACCACCCCGTCATAAAGAGAGACCGAGAAATTCTTCACCGGTTCCAGATCGATGACCGACTGCAAAAAGACCTGCGCGTTGAAGGGCGCGCCCAGCACGCCGCGAAAACGCCCCGCGCCGCGATCGAACAGCGGCATGTAGATCAGAAAACCGGGCCAGCTTGGGCGCCCTTTGTCCATTTCCAGCCGGATCGGGCCGGTTCCGATCGGGCGGCGCTCTCGTCTGGCGCGTTCAATGGCGGTGCGGCGCTGCGCCTCGGCGTACATGTCAAAACCATAGGACAGGCGGCGGCGCGGCGTCGGATCGCCCAGATAGGTGACCGGCGTCAAAAGCCTCGTGCCGGGCGCGGGCGCCGGGTGGACAGTAAAATTCTCAAGACCTTCGGCCCGGCGCGCGGCCTCGAACGCCGGGATCTGTTCAGGCGTGATCGCCTCGGCCCATGAAATACCTTCAGAGCCGCGATATTCCTCATCCTCGGACAATTCCTGCGACAGGGCGATGAATTGCGCCTGCGTCATGTCATACCGCTTTTCCAGCAGCAACGCGGCGGCCCGCAGATAGGCCGTATGTGCATTGACCCGCCGCCCCAAGGCCGCGCCCACCACATTGGCAGCGGCGCGCGATTCCTGCTGTCGCTGGGCGGCTTCGCTGCGTTCGGTGGCATAGACATAAAGCGACGTGGCGAGCATCACGAGCAGGAAACCGGCCATAGGCAAGGCCCGCGGCATCCGTTCATACCAACCTTGCGAACCCACCCGATGCGCCACGATACGATCCAAAACCCACCCCTTACGCCGCGCATTGTGCCACTTTGCAACGTCATCATGCAACAAACGGTTGCGTGTGGGAACCAAGCTGGGCAAGCTTCGTTCCCGTCCCATCGTGATTATGCGCGATATGTGGATTGGGCGGGGGCGCTCAAATTGGGCAGGTTGATGTGAATCGCAAGCAAGAGCCAGAAGAGGCAAATATTTCGGGCGATATCGTCTCGCAAAATCCTGCCATAACACCTGATGCCGTGGATCAGGAAAAGCATGCCCCCAAGCCCGGAAAATCCACATCGGACGAGGCGCCGCCATGGGCAGCCCCGTTGCGCGACATGTATCAACAAGTGGTCGATGAACCGCTGCCCGATTTCCTGTCCGACCTCTTGTCCCGGCTTGACCGCGACACCGAATGAGCAGCCCCGACAATCAGCCCCCCGATTTCAAACGCGAATTAACCCAGGTCGCGGGGCATTTGCGCGCCTTTGCACGCGGGCTTTGCGGGCGGCCCGATCTGGCCGATGATCTGGTTCAGGATACGCTGCTGCGCGCATGGGCGGCGCGGGACCGGTTTGTGCCGGGCACATCGATCCGGGCGTGGACTTTTACGATCCTGCGCAATGCGTGGTTCACCGAAATGCGCCGCAACCGCTTTCGCGCCGATTATGACGAGGCGCAGGTGGACCGCATCATGACAACGCCTGCGGGGCAAGAGGCGCCGCTGCATCTGGCCGATTTGTCGCGCGCGCTCATGGAATTGCCCGCCGAAAGGCGCGAGGCGCTGTTGCTGGTGGGGGCGGGCGGCTTTTCCTATGAGGAAGCCGCCGCGATTTGCGGATGCGCGGTGGGCACGATCAAAAGCCGCGTCGGGCGTGGCCGCGCCCAATTGAACGCGATGATCGAGGAAGGGCAACTGCCCACACGCGGCAATGCCAGCCAGAGCAGTCAGGCGCTTATGGCCGAACTCGCCCGGATCGCGCCCAAGGAATAAGGGCGGGCGCTATTCCCGCCCTGCCCGGTCCACGCTGCTGGTCACGGCCACATCCATAAAGACGTTGCCCAAAGTACGCATCAGATCGGGCAACATTTCCACCGCCACCAACAACGCCAATGGCCCGACCGGCACACCCATGGCAATCGCCACCGGCCCGATGGACAGAACAAAGCTGATCGATCCGGGCAAGGAAGGCGTACCAAGCTCGGTCAGCGCCGCCACGGCAATGCCCGCCAGCATGGCCGACATGCCCAGCGGCGTTCCCGTCAGATGCGCCACATAGATCACCACCGCCAGATTCATCGCCGGCCCCGTCGCGCGGAACAGGGCAACGCAAAGCGGCAGGCTGAATTCCGCGCTGGACGAACGGATGCCAAGGCGCGAACAGGCCGACAGCATCGCGGGCAGGCTGGCCAGCGAGCTTTGCGTGGAGAGCGCCACCACCGACACCGGCAACATAGAGCGCAGATAATGGCCCAGCGCCATGCGCCCCGCCACCACCGCAATCACCGGCGCGGCCAGCAGCACCAGGCCGCCGATCCCGGCCACCAGCGCGACATAATGCGCCAACGCGCCCACCGCCGCCGTCCCCGTCTTGACCGCCAGCCCCAGCGCCAACGCGAAAACACCAATCGGCGCAATCGACAGCACCCAGCCGATCATCACCATCATGATGCCTGCCAGCGCTTCAAAAAAACCTATCATATGCTGGCGCGGCCCATCGGGCAGCCGCCCCATGGCCAGAGCAAAAACGGCAAAGAACACGACCACGGGCAACATCTCGCCCCCGGCCGCGGCCGAGGCGATATTGGACGGCAGCACCGCCAGCAGGAATTCCGACAGGCCCGGCACAGGCCCCGCATTTTGCGTCGCGCTGCCCGCAAGGGCACCAGCGGCCGCACCGGGAATCGGCCACATTTCCAGCCACAGCGGCATGACCACCACGGCCACCGCCCCGCTGACCAGATAGAATCCCAAAATCCAGAAAATCGCCCGCCGCGCCATGGCCCCCGCCCGCGCCGCCGCCGCCGTCTGAACCAACCCCAGCACCAACAGCGCCACCACCAGCGGCAGAATCGTCATCTGCAACCCTTTGAGCCACAAAGTGCCCAAAGGCTCGATCACCTTGGCTACCGGCATGGCGGCGGGAAATTGCGACAAAACAAGGCCGCACACCAAACCCGCAGCCAATGCAATCAACGCCCCCAGCGATGCCACACGGATTTCGGGCAGGTTGAAACCACCCTTTTCCGCCTGCCCGACCTGCGGTCCAACCTGATCCGTCAAGGAACACCCCATGAATTAAGCAAGGTCTCAATTAACCATTGTTTGCGTGACATTAACTTCATGCCGTCACATAGCAAGGCAGGCTGCACATGCCATGCCCAGTTCAGCATGGCCGATAAGCGGCGCTTCGCCATGCGCGAAAAGACGGATTCGGTTTAGGGATAGACGAATGGGACGACAGTTTTTCGGCACCGATGGCATTCGCGGACGTACCAATGCCGGGGTGATGACCGCCGAAATCGCGATGAAGGTGGGACAGGCCGCCGGTACGCATTTCCTGCGCGGCAAACATCGCCACCGCGTCGTGATCGGCAAGGACACACGTCTTTCGGGCTATATGCTGGAAAATGCGATGGTGGCGGGTTTCACCAGCGTGGGCATGGATGTCGTTCTGCTTGGCCCTATGCCGACGCCCGCCGTGGCGCTGTTGACGCGCGAATTGCGCGCGGATGTGGGCGTGATGATTTCCGCCAGCCATAACCCTTACGAGGACAATGGCATCAAGCTGTTCGGGCCGGATGGGTTCAAACTGTCGGACGAGGACGAACTGGCGATCGAGGCCATGCTGGGTCAGGCGCTGCCTCTGGCCGACAGTCCGCAGATCGGGCGGGCGCGCCGCATTGAGGACGCGCGCGGGCGTTATATCCACGCGGTCAAGGGTTCGGTGCCGCATAACATCCGTCTTGATGGCCTGAAAATCGTCGTCGATTGCGCCAATGGCGCGGCCTATCAGGTGGCCCCTTCGGCGGTCTGGGAACTGGGCGCGGAAGTGATCGCGGTCGGCGTGTCGCCCAATGGCAAGAACATCAATGACAAATGCGGCTCGACCCATCTGGATCTCATCAAGGAAACCGTCGTCGCGTCGGGCGCGGATATCGGCATTGCGCTGGACGGCGATGCGGACCGTTTGATTGTCGTCGATGAAATGGGCCAGACGGTCGATGGGGACCAATTGATGGCGCTGATCGGCACGCAATTGCACCAACGCGGCGAATTGCGCGGCGGGGGCGTGGTGGCCACGGTCATGTCGAACCTGGGGCTGGAGCGTTACCTGAACGGGCTGGGCCTGAACCTTGAGCGCACGAAGGTCGGCGACCGCTATGTGCTCGAACGCATGAAGGAAGGCGGGTTCAACGTCGGCGGCGAACAGTCGGGCCACATGATCATGCTGGACCATGGCACGACCGGCGATGGCACCGTAGCCGCGCTTCAGGTGCTTTCCGCGCTGGTGCAATCGGGCAAGAAGGCGAGCGAATTGCTCCACCTGTTCGACCCCGTGCCGCAATTGCTGAAAAACGTGCGTTTTTCTGGCGGCAAGCCGCTGGAGGCCGAGAGCGTGAAAAAGGTCATTGCCGATGCAGAGGCGCAGCTTGCCGGGCGTGGTCGTTTGGTGATCCGGCCTTCGGGCACCGAACCCGTCATCCGCGTGATGGCCGAGGGCGATGATGCGGCCGAGGTCGAGCAGGTGGTGGATGCCATTTGCGATGCGGTGAAGGCGGCGGCGGCGTAAGGTAGTAAGCTTGCCTCCGGCGGGCAAAGGGTCTCGACCCTTTGCAATCCCGTTTTGGGGTGGCGTATGGCCTGCCATATGACATGATCCACGAAGCGGTTTATAAAGCCTGCGGCGCAGCGACGTTGCGCCAAGGTTGAACCTGTGACGCAACAATGACAGTAATGGGGGTGCAGGGGGTCTAGATCCCCTGCTCATACCTTTTTTTGGAAAACCCAAAACAATGCTCGAAATGCGCCCCGATTGCGAAAAATGCGGATGCGACCTCCCGGCCGAGGCCCCCGGCGCGTTTATCTGCTCGTTTGAATGCACCTTTTGTGCCGAATGCACCGAGGAACTGGACGATCTGTGCCCCAATTGCGGCGGTGAATTGATGGACCGCCCTACGCGCGCGAAAAAGCATCATGCCAAGAACCCGCCCTCGACGGTGCGGCATTTCAAGGGATGAAGCCTGCCCGGATTCTGACCATCGCCGGATCGGATTGCAGCGGCGGCGCGGGGCTTCAGGCGGATCTGAAAACGATCACCATGCTGGGCGGCTATGGCATGAGCGCGATCACCGCAATCACGGCCCAGAACACGTGCGGGGTCTTTGCGGTCGAACCGCTCTCACCCGACATGGTGGCCGCGCAGATCGACGCCTGCATTGATGACATCGGCGTCGATGCGGTCAAAATCGGCATGTTAGGCAGCGCGGCGATCACGCATGTCGTGGCCGACCGGCTGGAAAAGATCGATGCGCCCGTGGTGTTCGATCCGGTGATGATCGCCACGAGCGGCGGTATTCTGGCGGATAGCGAAACCATCGCCGCCTTTGGCCGATTGATGGCGCTGGCGGCGCTCACCACGCCGAATTTGCCGGAACTGGAAGTGCTTTCCGGCCACGCGAACATTGGTGATGAATTTAGCATGCGAGAGGCCGGAGAGGCGTTGATGCTTCGATATGGCGCCAAAGCCATTCTGGCCAAAGGAGGGCACCGGCCCGGTGGCTTTCTTTATGGCTCCAACCAGAACGGTAGCCCGGTCCATGCCCGGACTGAGGATCTGATTTTCGACTGCCTCTACGCGCTGGATGCCGAGGCAGGCTGGCAGGAATGGGAGTTCCACCATCCCCGTATCGACACCCGCCACACCCATGGCACCGGCTGCACGCTGGCCAGCGCGATTGCCACCGGGCTGGGGCAAGGGATGAGCATGGTCGAAGCCGTCAAACGCGCGGGCGATTTCGTTCATGCCGCCCTGCTGGCCGCGCCGGGTTTCGGCGCGGGCCATGGGCCGCTTGGGCATCAAGCTTTGCATCAGGCCGTCAGGCCGTCAGGCTCTGATCACTCCGCAAATTTGGGGAAACAGTCGATCCCGTAAAAGCCGGTGATGTGTTCCCACGCGTCCTCGGCGGTTTCGACAGGGGTGAAGAGTTGCAGATCGCGCCGGTTGATCACGCCTTCCTCGACCAAGGCCTCGAAATTGACGACCCGGTTCCAGAATTCCGCGCCGAACAGCAGGATCGGGATCGGCTTCATCTTGCCGGTCTGGATCAGGGTCAGCAGTTCGAAGAATTCATCGAACGTGCCAAACCCGCCGGGGAACACCGCCACGGCGCGAGCGCGCAGCAGGAAATGCATCTTGCGCAGCGCGAAATAGTGGAATTGGAACGCAAGCCGCGGCGTGACAAAGGGATTGGGCGCCTGTTCATGAGGCAACACGATGTTCAGCCCGATATTCTCGGCCCCCACTTCGGATGCGCCGCGATTGGCCGCTTCCATGATCGAGGGGCCGCCGCCCGAACAGATCACGAATTGACGCTTGCCCTGCTCGACGATGGCGCATTGGCTGGCGATGCGGGCCAGTTTGCGCGCTTCGTCATAATAACGCGCATTGGCGGCCAGTCGCTCGGCAATCGCCTTTTCCTCGGGCGTGGTGGCCGCGGCCAGCTTTTCCTCGACCTTTTCCGGGGCGGGAATACGCGCCGAACCATAACAGACCAGCGTCGAACCGATGCCGGCTTCTTCCATCAGCATTTCGGTTTTCAGCAGTTCAAGCTGAAACCGCACCGGACGTAATTCTTCACGAAGGAGGAATTCGGTGTCGCGAAATGCCAGCTTGTAGCTCGCGCTTTGCGTCTGGGCGGTGTGGGTTTCGTGTTTTTCAACAAAGCCGGCTTCCTGCTCGGCCTTATAAAAACGGCGGGAAAGACGTTTTTCTTCTTCTGTCATCTTCTGCTCGTATATCTTCCAATCCAGCTTTGTAGCGAAAAAGGGTGAACGGGCAATGACCGAAACGCCGGTGCGGCTACAGATGCAAAAGGCGCAACACGACCTCAATTTTTATATAAAATTTTTATATCTGTTCATCTTGAATTCAGCGCCCAACGTGCTTGGAACAGGCTGGAAAAGCTGGGCGTGCTGGAGGCTGATTGGGATCGGCGGCGCGATGCAGGCGAGGTATAAAAGTGGCGGATAATCAGTTGGTTGAAACACTTTCGGTCAGGCATCAGCTTGGCCTTCTGGTCAAGGCGGTCGTGGGGGTGGCGGTGCTGGCATTGCTGGTTCTGGCCTATCGTCATTTTACGTATAAAGAGCCGGTAACGCCGCCACCTTTGCCCGAAGGCATTGTCGAGATGACGCCTTCGCAACTGGCCACGCTCAAGGTCGAAGCCGTTGGGGGCGGCGATGGCTGGCAGCAGACAGCCGCCACCGGCATGATCGCGGTGGACGAAACCCATGCCACACCCGTCTTCCTGCCCTATTCGGGTCAGGTGACGCAGGTCATGGTGCAACC
This sequence comes from Novosphingobium sp. 550D, assembly GCF_057401885.1. Taxonomy (NCBI): domain Bacteria; kingdom Pseudomonadati; phylum Pseudomonadota; class Alphaproteobacteria; order Sphingomonadales; family Sphingomonadaceae; genus Novosphingobium; species Novosphingobium sp. 550D. The sequence goes on from NZ_CM171613.1 coordinate 151,968, forward strand.
CGGCGCCAAGGTTGCGCAAGGCCAGCCGCTTCTGACGCTGCGCACGACCGATGTGGTGGATGCGCGCAATGCGCTGTTCAGCGCCGCCGCCGCTCGCGCCAGCGCGGTTGCCGCGGCCAAGCTTGCCGACGATAACCTCAAGCGTCAGGAACAGATCTATCGCACCGCCGGTGGCGCGCTGCGCGACTATGAGCAGGCGCGCAACGATGCCGTCGCTGCGCAAGCCGCCCTGCGCAGCGCCGAAGCCAACCTTGGCGCCGCGCGCGACAAGCTGGAAATTTTCGGCAAGAGTCAGGGCGAAATCGCCGGGCTGGAGGCCAGCCGCAACGTCAATGGCTATCACCCCGAAACCACGTTCCGCGCGCCCATCGGCGGCGTGATCGCCACCCGCGCGGTCAGCCCCGGTCAGTTCGTTCAGGTGGGCGGCACCACGCCGGTCCTGACCATCGCCAACCCCGGTCAGGTGTGGCTGGTGGCGCAACTGGCCGAAAGCGATGCGCCCCATGTGCATCTGGGCGATACGGTGGATGTCAATGTCTCGGCCTTCCCCGGCCGGGTGTTCCACGCCGTGGTCGACAATATCGCCAGCGCGCTTGACCCCCAATCGCACCGCTTGCCCGTGCGCGCCACGATCGCCAATCCCGATGGCGCGTTAAAGCCACAGATGTTCGCCAATTTCACGATCCGTCATCAGGAAAGCCTGCCCGCCAACGGCCCCGCCGTCCTGTCGGTGCCGTCGCAATCGGTGATCCGCGAAGGCGATTCGGCCCGCGTGTGGATCCAGATCAGCGCCAACCGTTTCCGCTGTGTCGATGTGACACTGGGCGAAAGCCACAATGGCCGCGTTGATGTGACATCGGGTCTGAAGGGCGGCGAAAAGGTCGTCACCACCGGCGCCATCTTTGTGAACGAAGCGGGGTTTGGCGCGTGAACGGTCTTGTTCGCTTTGCGCTTCGCTCGCGCATGCTGATTATGGGGCTGCTGGCAGGGATGCTGGCGGCCGGTGGCATTGCGTTCTACAATCTCAACATCGAGGCCTATCCCGATCCGGTGCCGCCGATGGTGGAAATCATCACCCAATCCCCCGGCAGCAGCGCCGAGGAAATGGAACGCGGCGTCACCATCCCCATCGAGGTACAGTTGGCGGGCCTGCCGCATATGACGGCGATCCGCACGATCAGCCTGTTCGGCCTGTCGGATGTGAAGGTACAATTCACCTACGATTTCACCTTTGAACAGGCCCAGCAGCAGGTGATCAACCGCCTGTCGCAATTGGGCAGCCTGCCTGGCGGCGTGGTTCCCGAACTCTCGCCCACCAGCCCGATCGGCGAAATCTATCGCTATCGCATCAAGGCGCCCAAGGGCTATTCGGTGATGGATTTGAAAACGCTCCAGAACTGGATTCTGGAACGCCGGTTCAAGGCCATTCCGGGCGTGATCGACGTCACCGGATGGGGCGGCAAGGAGCGCGCCTATGAGGTGGTGGTCGACTCCGCCAAACTTGCCGCGCATCAGACCAGCGTCGGCGCGGTCATCGCGGCTCTTGGCAAGGGCGACGGCAATGTCGGCGGCCAAACCATCAATTTCGGCCCGCAGGCCGCCATCGTGCGCGGCGTCGCGCTGATCCAGTCGCCCAGCCAGATCGAGAACACTCTGGTCACCAACAATGCGGGCGTCCCGGTCTTCATTCGCGACGTGGCCAGCGTTCAAATCGGCAACCAGCCCCGTTTTGGCATCGCGGGCCTTGGTCAGGAAGACGATATCGTCGAAGGCATCGTGCTGATGCGTCGCGGTTCGCAATCCATGCCCACGATCAATGCGGTCAAGGATGAGGTGGAAAAGATCAATGCGGGCGGCATCCTGCCCCCCGGCGTAAAGCTGGAGTCGGTCTATGACCGGTCCAATCTGATCGATGTCACCACGCATACCGTGATGGAAAATCTGGTGGTCGGCATTTTGCTGATCTTTGCGCTGCAATGGGGCCTGCTGGGCAATTTGCGCAGCGCGATCATCGTGGCCACTACCATTCCTTTCGCGCTGGCCTTTGCGGTGCTGATCCTGACGCTACAGGGGGAATCAGCCAATCTGCTCTCGGTGGGCGCGCTCGACTTTGGCCTTGTGGTGGACGCCACGGTCATCATGGTGGAAAATATCTTCCGCCACATGGTCGAAAGGTCCGAGCACGTCGAAAAAGGCGAAGGCCATTTCTCCTTCGCCACCCGCCTTGGCGCAATCCTGCATGCCAGCAGCGAAGTGAGCCGCGGCATCTTTTTTGCCGCCGCGATCATTATCGCGTCGTTCCTGCCGCTCTTCACCCTGACGGGTGTCGAAGGCCATATCTTTGGCCCGATGGCCAAGACCTATGCCTATGCCATCGCGGGCGGGTTGATCGCCACCTTTACTGTGGCGCCGGTGATGTCGGCGCTGCTGCTGCCCGATAAATTGTCGGAGGTGGAAACCTTCATCGTCCAGCGTCTGCGCCGGGTCTATGAACCGGCATCCGGGTTTGCTCTGGCCAATCCGGTGGTGACGCTGGGCGGCGCGCTGTTGCTGTTCGGGGCGGCCATGTTCGGCGTCCATTCGCTGGGCGTTGAATTCCTGCCGCATCTGGAGGAAGGCAATCTGTTCATCCGCGCCGAACTGCCGACCTCGATCTCGCTGGAGGCGGGGCAACCCACCACCAATGCGATCCGTCGCCGCATCGCGACCTATCCCGAAATCCAGCGTGTCCTTTCAACGCAAGGCCGCCCCGACGATGGCACCGACCCGACCGGTTTCTTCAACGCCGAATTCTTTGTGCCGCTCAAGCCGCAGAAGGAATGGCCCGCCGGCATGGACAAGGACAAATTCGTCGCCCAGTTGAACAAGGATCTGACCGACCGCTTCCCCGGCGTCGACTTCTCTTTCTCGCAGATCATCGAGGATAACGTGGCCGAAGCGGCCAGCGGGGTGAAGGGTGCCAATTCGGTCAAGCTGTTCGGACCCGATCTCGACACGCTGCAAAAGATCGCCAATCAGATCAAGGACGAGATGTCCAAGGTCCGGGGCATCGCCGACCTTGGCGTGTTCCAATCGCTGGGCCAGCCCACCGTGCGCATCGATGTCGACCGCGAAAAGGCGGGCCGCTATGGCCTGACCCCCGATGACATCAACCAGACGGTTGCCGCGGCGATCGGCGGGTCGTCGCCGGGCGAATTGTACGAACCGCATACCGACCGGCATTTTCCGATCATCGTGCGTTTCCGCCCCGAACAACGCGACAGCATCGACACGATCAGCCACATCACCGTCGCCACGCCCAATGCATCGGGCGGCGTGACACAGGTGCCGCTGTCCGAAGTCGCCAGCATTCGCCTCGTTTCGGGCGCCAGCTTTATCTATCGCGAGCATCAGACCCGCTATGTGCCGATCAAGTTCAGCGTGCGCGACCGCGACCTTGGCTCTGCCGTCGCCGAGGCGCAGGCCCGCATTGCCCAGAAAATCACCCTGCCGCCGGGCTATAGTCTGGAATGGGCCGGTGAAATGTCGAACCTGAAAAACGCCGTCGCCCGTCTGGAAGTCGTGGTGCCGATCAGCCTGCTGATCATCTTTGCGCTGCTCTATGCCAATTTCGGCAATATCCGTGACGCCTGCCTTGCGCTTTCCTCGATCCCCATGGCGGTCATCGGGGGCGTTCTGACGCTGGTGGTGACGGGGACGTCCTTCTCGATTTCGGCCGCCATCGGTTTTGTCGCGCTGTTCGGCATTGCGGTGATGGACGGGATTTTGGTGGTGAACAATTTCAACACCGCGCTCAACGAAGGGCAAAGCCGCGAGGAAGCCTTGAAGACCACCACGCGCAATTCGCTGCGCCCGGTGATCATGACCTGTCTTGTGGCGGCCATCGGCCTGCTGCCCGCCGCCGTCGCCACGGGCATCGGGTCACAGGTGCAAAAGCCGCTGGCGCTGGTCGTCGTGGGCGGCATGACGCTGGCCCCGGTGATGATCCTGCTGGTTCTGCCGCTGTTGATCGGGCGTTATTCCAAACATGTGCCCAACAAATATGCCGTGGCCCATGGCAAGGATGAACGTGACCTTCCCGGCCACGAACATGAGGGAGAACCGGCATGAACATGACCGCCCTTCTGCTGGCCGCGACGGTTCCGGCCCTTCCCTTGCCGCCGACGCCTGCGGGCAACGCGCCCGAAACGGTGTTGACCCAGCCCATCGCGCCCGAAGGCAATCCGGCGCAGGCCATTGCCGTGGGGACGCCCGTCCCCGCGCAATGGTGGCGCGAATTTGGCAATGATGCGCTTAACGCTCTGGTCGAACGCAGCCTTTCCGCCAACCCGGACATTGCGGCCGCCGATGCCACCTTGCGCCAGATGCAGGAACTGGCGCGCGCGCAGGTGGGCAATCTCTTGCCACAGGTGGACGCGGGCTATCAGGCGACGCGCGCAAGGACGAGCAACACGATTGCGCCGGTTTTGGCCGACCAGAACGTGATGCTTTACACCCTGCACACCGCGCAGGTGAACCTGTCATGGTCGCCCGATATTTTCGGCGGCGGGCGGGCAAAAGTCCGCTCGGCGCGGGCGGCGGCCACAGCGCAGGCCGCAAGGCGTGATCTGGCCCGTTCGACAATCGTGGCCAATCTGGTGCAATCGGCGATCCAATATGCCGCCCTTGGCGAAGAAATCGAGGCCACCCGCGATGCCGTCAACGCCTATCGCGACGTTCTGGCGCTGATCAAGGTTCGGCAAAAGCTGGGCGCGGTGGGCGCATCCGATGTCGCGGCGCAGGAAACCGCGCTGGCCGCGATTGAGGGGCAATTGCCCGGTCTTGAACGCGCCCGAAAGGCGCAGGAGGCCCAGATCGCCGTGCTGATCGGCGTGGCGCCAGGAACGCCTCTGCCCGCCTTGCCGCGCATGGATGAACTGACCCTGCCCGCGCAATTGCCGCTCAGCCTGCCCGCTCAGGTCGTGGCCCAGCGTCCCGATGTGCGCGCCGCCGCCGCGATCATGGAAGGCGCATCGGCCGACGCCAAGGCTGCGGTTGCCGCCCGCCTGCCCTCCTTCACGATCAGCGCCAATTATGGCGGCACAGCCAACAGCTTTGCCGACATGTTTGCGACGGGCAATCCGTTCTGGGCCGTGCTGGGCGGCGTCTCGGCCCCGCTGTTCCACGCGGGCAGCCTGCTGCACCAGAGCCATGCCGCCAAGGCCGCCTTGGAAGCGGCGCAGGCGCAATATCGCTCCAGCGCGCTACAGGCCTTTGCCGATGTGTCCAATGCGCTGACGGCGGTAAAAACCGATGGCGACGCTCTGGCCGCGGCCGACCGGGGCAATCGCGCTTCGGCCACCAGTCTGGATTTCACGCGGCGACAGTATGAATTGGGGGCGGTGGGCACCTTCACCCTGCTGCCGGTTCTGGCCGCGCGGGCCGAGGCGCGCAGCACATGGGTTCAGGCGCGGGCCGCAAGGCTGGTCGATACGGTTGCCCTTTATCAGGCGCTGGGCGGCGGATCGGGCCAGTAAGAACAATCGGGGGCGCTCTATCAGGGCGCCCCTTTTGTTTGGGGTCCGGACGAAATCGCTTTCTCCTGAAACAAAGCCCGCCTATGCCGCCGGGCATGAGCAAGGGGGAAAATACCGGATTCTGGCGCGATGAAGCGCTCTCGACGCTGCGTCTGGCGGTGCCTTTGGCGGCGGCCAATCTGTTGCAGATGGCGGTTTACGCAATCGACGTGATCTTTGTCGCGCGGCTGGGGCAAACCCCGCTGGCGGCCTCCTCCCTCTCGGTCAGCCTGTTCGGCCTGCTGGCATGGAGCCTGTCGGGATTGACCGGGGCGGTATCGGCGCTGGTCGCGGCGGAATTGGGCGCGCGCAATCATGCGGTGCGTTCGGTGCGGCGTTCGACGCGCATGGGCCTGTGGCTGGCCGTGGGCACCGGCATTCTGGCGATGATCCTGTGCAGCTTTGGCCGCGAAATCATGCTGATGACCGGACAGGCGCCCGAAATTGCGCAATTGTCGGGTCAATTCCTGCATGTGCTGAAATGGGCAATGGTGCCCATGCTGATCGGCAATGTGCTGCGCTCGGTTGTCTCGGCGCTGGGGCGTCCGATCTTTGCCACTTTCATCACGGCGCTGGCCATCGCGGTCAATGCGGCGGGCAATTATGCGCTGGTGTTTGGCCATTGGGGCATGCCTGCGCTGGGGCTTCAGGGTTCGGCTCTGTCGAGTGTCATTACCGGATGCGTGACGGCGCTGGCCTATGCCGGGGCGATTTTTTCCAATCGGCGGCTGCGGCGGCATTATCTGTTCGGCCATCTCTGGCGGCCCGATTGGCAGCGGCTGCGCGAAATTGCGGCGATTGGTGCGCCGATCTTCTTTCAGGTTCTGGCCGAGGCGGGCCTGTTTGGCGCCGCCGCTTTCCTGATGGGCCGTATTGGCGAGGCGGAACTGGCCGCGCATACGGTGGCGCTTCAGATCGCGGCCTTTACGTTCCAGATCCCCATGGGCATCGGACAGGCCGCGACGATCCGTGTCGGCTATCATTACGGCGCGGGAGACCGGGCGGCTATGGGCCGGGCGGGTTGGGCCTCGCTTCAGATCGGCCTGTGCATCGCGCTGTTCAGCTCATCGCTGATGGTGCTGGCGCCGCGTTTGCTGCTATCGGCCTATATCGACGTTGACGCGCCGGAACGGGCGGTGATGGTCGCGCTGGCCCTGCGCTATCTGGTGGTGGCCGCCGCATTCCAGCTGGTCGATTCGACGCAGGTCATTCTGGCGGGCGCGCTGCGCGGGCTTCAGGATACCAAGGTGCCGATGGCGATTGCCCTGCTGGGCTATTGGATACCCGGCTTTGGCGTGTCGGTGGCGCTGGGTCTGGGCACGGGGTTGCGCGGGTTTGGCGTGTGGGTCGGGCTGGCGACGGGGCTGGCCGTGGTGGCGGCGATGTTGCTGTGGCGATGGAACCGGCGCGAGGCTTTGGGATTGGTATTGCCCCGCCCGTAAATTTTTTCTCAGGTGATGCCTTGACGCCCCTTGGGCCTGCACCCATATCCGGGGCGCTGGCACTCTCAAGGTGGGAGTGCCAAGAAGCATTTTCAACTTGAGAGAGGTAACACTCCCATGTCGTTCCGTCCTCTGCACGATCGCGTGCTGGTCCGCCGCGTCGAAGCCGAAGAAAAGACCGCCGGTGGCATCATCATCCCCGACAGCGCCAAGGAAAAGCCCGCTGAAGGTATCGTCGTTTCGGTGGGCTCGGGCGCGCGCAACGAAGCCGGTGTTGTGACCCCGCTGGAAGTCAAGGCTGGCGATCGCGTGCTGTTTGGCAAGTGGTCGGGCACCGAAGTCAAGGTCGGCGGTGAAGACCTGCTGATCATGAAGGAAAGCGACATTCTGGGGATTATCGGCTGAACGCCGATGGGCTCGGCATCATCGGCTGAGCCACCCAAATTGTCTGAACCATTCTGATTTTTCAAAGGAATAGATCATGGCCGCCAAGGACGTGAAATTTGGTCGCGACGTACGCGAACGCATTCTCAAGGGCGTGGACACGCTTGCCGACGCCGTCAAGGTGACGCTGGGCCCCAAGGGCCGCAACGTCGTCATCGAAAAGAGCTTCGGCGCCCCGCGCATCACCAAGGACGGTGTTTCGGTCGCCAAGGAAATCGAACTGAAGGACAAGTTCGAAAACCTGGGCGCACAGATGCTGCGCGAAGTGGCCAGCAAGGCCAATGACAAGGCCGGTGACGGCACCACCACCGCCACGGTTCTGGCTCAGGCCATCGTGCGCGAAGGCCTCAAGGCTGTTGCCGCCGGCATCAACCCGATGGATCTGAAGCGCGGCATCGACACCGCCGCTGCTGCTGTGGTCGCCGATCTGGCCGGCCGCTCGAAGCCGGTGGCCGATTCGGCCCAGATCGCTCAGGTCGGCATCATTTCGGCCAATGGCGACACCGAAGTTGGCCAGAAAATCGCCGAAGCGATGGAAAAGGTCGGCAAGGAAGGCGTGATCACCGTCGAAGAAGCCAAGGGCCTCGAGTTCGAACTCGATGTCGTCGAAGGCATGCAGTTCGACCGTGGTTACCTGTCGCCCTACTTCGTGACCAACCCCGAAAAGATGACCGTGGAACTGGATAATCCCTATATCCTGATCCACGAGAAGAAGCTCTCGAGCCTGCAGTCGCTGCTGCCGATCCTCGAAGCCGTGGTGCAGTCGGGCCGTCCGCTGCTCATCATCGCCGAAGACATCGAAGGCGAGGCTCTGGCCACGCTCGTCGTCAACAAGCTGCGCGGTGGCCTCAAGATCGCTGCCGTCAAGGCTCCCGGCTTCGGCGACCGCCGCAAGGCCATGCTGGGCGATATCGCCACGCTGACCGCCGGTGAAATGATCTCGGAAGATCTGGGCATCAAGCTCGAAACCGTCACCCTCGGCATGCTGGGTCAGGCCAAGAAGGTCACGATCGACAAGGACAACACCACGATCGTCGACGGTCTGGGTTCGGCCGAAGACATCAAGGGTCGCGTTGAGCAGATCAAGGCGCAGATCGAAGTCACCACCAGCGACTACGACCGCGAAAAGCTGCAGGAACGTCTGGCCAAGCTGGCTGGCGGCGTGGCCGTCATCAAGGTCGGCGGCTCGACCGAAGTGGAAGTCAAGGAACGCAAGGACCGCGTTGACGACGCTCTGCACGCCACGCGCGCAGCCGTCGAAGAAGGCATCGTCCCCGGCGGCGGCACGGCTCTGCTCTATGCCACCAAGGCTCTTGAAGGCCTGAAGGGCGCGAACGAAGACCAGACCCGCGGCATCGACATCGTCCGCAAGGCGATCACCGCTCCGATCAAGCAGATCGCTGAAAACGCTGGCGTCGATGGCGTCCTCGTGGCCGGCAAGCTGCTGGATCAGTCGGACGAAACGCTGGGCTTCAACGCCGCGACCGAAACCTACGAAAACCTGCTGGCCGCAGGCGTGATCGACCCGACCAAGGTTGTGCGCACCGCCCTGCAGAACGCTTCGTCGGTGGCCGGCCTGCTGATCACGACCGAAGCCGGTATCGTGGAACGCGCCGACGACAAGCCCGCCATGCCCGCCATGCCCGGCGGCGGTATGGGCGGCATGGACTTCTAATAGTCCACGCCATCCAAGGCAAAATCAGGAACCCGGGGGGAGCGATCCCCTCGGGTTTTTGCTTAGGTTTAAGGAGGTTCCCTGCCCCCATCGCAGCCACAGGGCGCTTCATCGACAGGTGGGATGACATTTGGCCAAGTATGCCGTTTACTCGAAATTAGCTTAGACGGGCCAACATCCAGAACATGCTTAAAGCTCAGAACGCGATTCTCGGCGCTTTGGCGCTCACCGTGGCAATTGCCGCTACCCCTGTGCTGGCCAAAGGCGAAGTCGATGGTCTTGAACAGGCCTTTGACCGCGTGTTCAACGGCGGCATCACCCATTCCCCGCAACCGGCCATCGCCCCGCCCCGCCAGAACCAGAGCCAGAGTTCGGCCAGCATCAACGCGTTCGAGGCGCGCCTTGCGCAATTGGCCGCGGCGTCTCAGGGCCGCATCGGCGTGGCGGCGGTTGACCTTTCCTCCGGTCGCGGCGTCTCGGTCATGGGCGATCAGCCCTTTCCGCTGGCCAGCACCGGCAAAATCGCCATTGTCGCCACCTTCCTAGAAGGGGTGGATCAGGGGCGGTACAAACTGACCGATCGCTATCCGCTGATGATGCCGGTGCCCTCGGCCCGCTTTTCCAGCGCGGTGGCCCCGGTACGTCCCGGCGCCATGCTGTCGGCGGAACAATTGATCGAACTGGCTATCACGCGCAGCGACAATCACGCCACGGACGCGCTGCTGGCCGCGATTGGCGGGCCGCAGGTGGTGACACGCTGGCTGCGCCGCAATGGCATTGGCGGCATCCGCCTTGACCGCGACATTGCCACGATGGTTCGTGACGATGGCGAAATCGACCCTGCCCGCCGGATAGATCTGCGCGATTCGACCACGCCGCAGGCGATGGCCGTCCTGCTGGCCGGATTGTATCAGGGGCAGTGGCTTTCGCCCTCCAGCCGAGAAGTGTTGCTGGGTGCCATGTCGCGTTGCCGCACAGGCGTTCACCGCATGCGCGCAGCATTGCCCAGTGAAGCGATGGTCGGGCACAAGACCGGCACCCTGTCAAACACGTCCAGCGACGTCGGCATCATCCGCAGCAACGATGGCCGCACGATTGCCGTGGCGATTTATGTCACGGGCCAGGGCGGCAGGCCGGGCCGCGATCAGCGCATCGCCACCATCACCCGCGCGATCTATGACGGATATCAGGCCGAAGCCAAAAGCGATTTGGCCATGATGGGCGGATCGCGCTAACCGCGATTTCGCAGCCCATTAAAAAAGGCGCCGACGGCATATCCGTCCGGCGCCTTTTTTAATGTCCGTATTCCGTGATGCCGGCAAAGCCACATCACGCCGAAAGCAGGCAAAGGAAAAGGCGCGCAGGATAGTCCCACGCGCCCTGACCTCTAAACTTCGCGCTTTCGCGCAGAAGATTAGTTCGACGAAGCAGCCGAAGCAGCTTCCGAAGCAGCCGAGTCAGCAACCGAAGCGGCCGAGTCAGCAACCGAAGCAGCGTCCGAAGCAACCGATTCAGCCGAGGTAGCGGCTTCTTCAGTCTTCGAGCAAGCGGCGAGCGACAGAGCAGCGCCAGCAACGGCAGCGGCGAGAATGATCTTGCGCATGTGAGTATCCTTGAACAGCGAGTGGACCACGCGCGACACTTTCCACCGAGGTGGCGCGCCGTGCGGAAAGCCTACCGCAGGAGTAGACTTCACGCGCCAAATAAACGGCTTGTTGCCGCGATGCAAGCGCTAGTCGCATTTAGATGTGCATCCTATCGCATTTGCGTAAAGATAAATGGGGCGTTCATACCGTGTTTCCCCCGGAAACTGGGGGTCTCGCGCCTTTTCGCAGCGGCCGCTTGGCCCTATGAAAGTTTCATGGAAAACACGACAAATCGCCGCCCCCACCTCTATTTGGTCGATGGTTCGGCCTATATTTTCCGGGCCTATCACCGGCTTCCCCCCCTGACGAATCCGGCAGGAACCCCGGTGGGCGCGGTTTTTGGTTATACCACGATGCTGTGGAAACTGGCCGATGACCTGCACAAGGCCGACGGTCCGACTCATCTGGCGGTAATTCTGGATAAGGCGGGGAAAAGTTTCCGAAACGACATCTTTCCCGCCTATAAAGCGAACCGCCCGCCCGCGCCCGAGGATCTGGTTCCGCAATTTCCCCTGATTCGCGATGCGACGCGCGCCTTTTCGCTCCCCTGTATCGAGGAAGAAGGGCTGGAAGCCGACGATCTCATCGCCTCCTATGCCCGCGCGGCGCAGGCACAGGGGTGGGATGTCACCATCGTTTCCTCCGACAAGGATCTGATGCAGTTGGTCGGAGATGGCCCGAATGGTTCGCGGGTGGATATGCTCGACACCATGAAGTCCCTGCGCATCTTCATTCCAGAGGTGGCGGAAAAGTTCGGCGTGACGCCTGATCTGGTTGGCGATGTATTGGCGTTGATGGGCGATGCGGTGGACAATGTGCCCGGCATTCGCGGCATTGGCCCCAAAACGGCGACCAAATTGATCCAGGAACATGGCAATCTGGAAAGCGCTCTGGCCGCCGCCGCGACGATGAAGGCCAGCAAGCTGCGCGACAATCTGATCGAACATGCCGATATGGCGCGTCTGAGTCGGGTTCTGGTGGCGCTCAAGGAGGATTGCACCCTTCCCCTGCCTTTGGAGGCCTTTGAGCTTGGCGCAATCCCTCCTGAGCCTCTGGCGGCGTTTCTGGCCGAACATGGGTTTACCAGCCTGCTGAAGCGCCTTGATGCCGGACGGGGCAGCCCCGAACGCGCAACCCAATTGCATCCGGTCAAGACCGTCACGGCCAGCGCCGCCCCCGCCACGGGGGCCGCGCGGCAGGAGGTCGTGCCTATGCCGCCCATCGACCTGTCCACCTATGAATGCGTTCAGGATCTCGACGCGCTGGACCGCTGGATTGCCGCAGGGTTTGACGCCCGCCTGATCGCCTTTGACACCGAAACCAGCGCGCTGGACGCGATTGGAGCCGATCTGGTGGGTATCAGCTTGGCGGTCGGACCGAATCAGGCCTGCTATATCCCGCTGGGCCATCGCGGCAGCGACATGTTCGCCGAAAAGCCGCAACAGATCGACCGTGAGGAGGCTTTGCGCCGGTTGAAGCCGCTGCTCGAATCGGACGCGGTGCTGAAGGTGGGGCAAAACATCAAATATGATCTGAATGTCATGGCTCGATTCGGCATCGCCGTATCGCCCATCGACGACACGATGGTCATCAGCTTTGACATGGATGCCGGGCGGTCCGAGGAAGGGATCGGTGGCGGCCACGGCATGGACGAATTGGCGCAGCGCCACCTTGGCCACACCTGCATCAGCTTTAAGGAGGTTTGCGGCACCGGCAAGAAGCAGATAAGCTTTGCCGAAGTCGCGCTGGAACGCGCCACGCAATATGCCGCCGAAGACGCCGATGTCACATGGCGCCTCCACCGCCTGCTCAAATCCCGTCTGGCCGCAGAGGGCGCCAGCAGGATCTATGAGCGCGTTGACCGTCCCTTGGTGCCCGTCGTGGCCCAAATGGAGCGTTATGGCATCAAGGTGGACCGCGAACGCCTTGCGGGCCTGTCACAGCAGTTTGCCGAGGCCATCGCCGCGCTGGAGGCGGAAATCCACGCGCTGGCAGGCAATCCCTTCGCCATCGGCAGCCCCAAGCAATTGGGCGAGATCCTGTTCGACCAGATGGGCCTGAAAGGTGGCAAAAAGGGCAAGTCGGGCCAATATTCGACCGACCAATCAGTGCTGGAAAAGCTGGAAGCCGAGGGCGTGCCGATTGCGCGCAAGGTGCTCGAATGGCGCCAACTGGCCAAATTGCGCTCGACCTATACCGAGGCGCTGCAGGCCGCGATCAGCCCCGTCACGGGCCGCGTTCACACCAGCTACAGCCTTGTTGGGGCACAGACCGGCCGTCTTTCCTCGACGGAGCCGAATTTGCAGAACATCCCGATTCGCACCGAAATCGGCCGCCAGATCCGCGATTGCTTTGTGGCCGAACCGGGCCATGTCCTGCTGGCCGCCGACTACAGCCAGATCGAATTGCGCCTTGCCGCGCATATGGCCGATGTGCCCGCATTGAAGGACGCCTTTGCCAGCGGCGCCGACATTCACGCCGCCACCGCGCAGGAATTGTTCGGCGAGGTCAACCGAGAGACACGCGGGCGGGCCAAGACGATCAACTTCGCCATCCTCTATGGCATTTCGCGCTGGGGTCTGGCGCCACGTCTGGGCGTGACGCCCGAAGAAGCGCAGGCGATGATCGACACCTATTTCGCCCGTTTTCCCGGCATTCAGCGCTATATCCACGAAACGCTCTCGACCGTGCGGGACAAGGGTTATTCCGAAACGTTGTTCGGGCGTAAATGCTGGTTCCCACGCATCAATTCGAAAAACCAGGCCGAGCGGCAAGGCAGCGAGCGCGCCGCCATCAACGCGCCGATCCAGGGCACCTGCGCCGATATCATCAAGCGCGCCATGGCCCGGATGCAACCGGCGCTGGCCGAAGCGGGCCTGCCCAATGTGCGGATGCTGCTTCAGGTGCATGACGAATTGGTCTTTGAATTGCCCGAAGGCGATGTGGACGCCGCCAAGACCGTGATCCGCCGCGTCATGGAAGAAGCCGCCGGGCCGTCCGTCACGATCTCGGTCCCGCTGGGCGTCGAAATCGGCACGGGCATCAGCTGGGGCGCCGCGCATTGAAAGTGACCATCGCCAACCTCACCAAAGGCAAATTGCCGATCGATCTGCCCCATGAGGCGATCGATCCCGACCAATGGCCCTCGGTCAACGAGATCATGCATTGGTCGGGGCGGATGAGCCATGCGGCTCTGGCGCTGGCGATCGGTTTGGGCTTGGCGCTGTTGCTGCATCTGGCCTGCTTCGCCTTTTTGCGGCGCATGGCCCGGCGCACCGAAAATCCGGCCGAAGCCGTAGCCGCCGCGCAATTGTACCATGCCTTTCGCTGGGCCTTTCTGGCGGGGGGCATGGCGTCGGCGGCGGGCGGCAATCGGTTGGTCGACAAATTGTGGAGCGGGATCGAAGGCTTTGTAGTCCCGGCCCTGACCGGCTGGGTGCTGTTTGCACTGGTGCGTACGGCGGCCGAATTGATGAGCCGCCGCGCCACCGCATCGGGCGATGAAATGACCGGGCGCAGCAGAGCGACGCGAATCGCCCTCATTTCGCGCTCTATGGCCTTCCTGATCATTTTTGTGACCGTGGCGCTGATCCTGCTGGGCGTGCCGGCGGTGCGGCATATTGGCGCGACACTGATCGCGTCGGCCGGTTTGATGGGTCTGGCGGTCGGTGCGGCGGCCCAGCCTGCGCTCAAATCGCTGATCGCGGGGTTACAGATCGCCCTGACCGAACCGATCCGCATTGGCGATTTCGTGGTGGTTGAGGGCGAACAGGGCCGCGTAGAGGATATCCGCCTGTCCTATGTCGTGATCCGCACCGGGGACGAGCGGCGGTTGATCGTGCCCACGGTCAAATTCCTCGACGCGACTTTTCAAAACTGGACCCGCGTGGGCGGCATCACCGGGTCGGTCATCCTGCCCATCCGGCCCGGTTTTGCGATTGACCCTATCCGACAGGCCTTTCGCGCCGCTCTGGCCGACATGCCCGCGTGGGATCAACGTACCGGTGATCTGGTTGTATCAGAATCGCGTGTTGGCTCGGTCGAATTGAAACTGGTGGTCAGCGCGACCAATCCCGCCGACCTTGGCGCTTTACGCAACGAACTGCGCGAATGCATGCTGGAATGGTTGCGGGTGAATGCGCCCGATGCGCTCTGCACCGAAACCTGATCACGCGGATTGCGGGCAAAAGAAAACCCGGCCGAAGCCGGGCTTGAAAAGTTTGGGAGAGGATGCCTGAAAGGCAGGGTCTTTATGACCCCAGTCAGGTTTTTGTGCAAGTGCGAAACGCAGTGTACCGATTGCAAAGAATGCAACGACTGAGAATGTAATCGCAACTGGCGCAATTCCGGCGTCTGCGTGGCGCCGTATCATCACCCTTGTTACAAAAAATGAATCCGCCCTGCCGTTGCGCTGCAACGCACAAGAAATCGCACCCTGCGGATTGCGGACAAAAAAAGGCCCAACCGTTGCCGGTCGGGCCGTGGAAGTTTTGGGAGAGGATGCCTGAAAGGCCTGTTCCGTATGCCCAACAGCGGGCCTTGCGGCAAATGCGGATTCATCATGGACGATTGCGAGAAATGCAACAAATGGATCGAACCGCAAATTTAACGCCAAATCATGCCCTTACCAAACCACCCCAAAACATGCCTTGTTGCGCAATACGTATGCAATACAAATCTAAACCGGGGCGTGCCCACGCACACCCCGGTTTAACCACCATAACCCATCAGAATCAGTGGGCGAAAAGCAGACTCGGCCCGTCTTTCAGATCGAGGAAATAGCGCGTCACCCCGCCCAGCAGGAATTCCCGCAACCGGCTGTGACCAAAGGCGCCCATCACCAACAGATCCGCCCCCAGACGCGCCACCGCGCTGGCCAGCGTTTCCTCAATCGAACCAACCCGCGCCAGCGAATCAATTTCCGCCTTCACCCCATGGCGCGACAAATATTGCACCGCATCCAGCGGCGGAAACACGCCCGCCTTGTCGCCCACGGTCAGAACGTGGACCTGTCCCGCCATCTTGAGCAGCGGCAGACCGCCCCGCAGCGCCACGGCCGCCTCATGCGAACCGTCCCACGCCACCGCGACGCAATTGACCGGCACCGACATAGGTTTGTCATCGCCCACGATCAGGATCGGTGCCTTGCCATCCACGGCCAGTTGCCCAGCAAATTCGCAACCGCGCGACAGCACAATAACATCCGACAGCAGCGACGCCTCGGTCATCGCATCGACCGGCTCTTCCTCGCCACGCAAAACGTCGAAAGGCACATCCTCGTTGCGCAAATGCGCGGCCAGCTTTTCGGCATATTCATCGTCGCGTCGCACCGCCTCGCGCACCGCATCGGCCGCCAGATAGCCCCCGCCCAGCGCATCCATCGCCATGAAACGCGCCACCGGCGTATCGATCAACACGCTGAGATGGCCGCCAGTGGCCCGCGCCAGCGAAAGGGCCGTTTCCAGCCTTGCAGAGGTTTCCTCGGTTTGGTCGGCATAAACCAGAATAGAGCGCATCGTCGGTCTCCCTTATCGCTTTTGACCGTGTCCCTTCCGTCGGGGGCAAATTTACTCCTCTAACCGTAACCTACCATGACTCAGGTCAAGCAACGCCATGGATTCGCGTTTTTGCCGCCCCCCATGCGCATGAAAAAAGGCGGCGGCGCATCATGCGCCACCGCCCTTCAATTCCTGCCAACCGGCCAGCTGTCAGACCAGAGAAGCCTTGAGCGCTTCGGCCAGATCGGTCCGTTCCCAGGGGAAGAAATCGCCATCGGGCTTGCGGCCAAAATGGCCATAGGCCGCGCTGGGGCCATAGATCGGCTTGTTCAGCCCCAGACCCAGACGGATGCCGCGCGGGGTCAGACCGCCCAGCTTTTCTTCCGCCACCTTGGCAATCGCGGCTTCGAGCAGCGCGTCAGCCACCGAACCCGTGCCCGCCGTATCGACATAGAGCGAGAGCGGACGCGCCACGCCAATGGCATAGGACAGCTGGATCGTCACCCGCGTGGCAAGGCCGGCGGCCACCACATTCTTGGCCAGATAGCGCGCGACATAGGCGGCGCTGCGGTCAACCTTGGTCGGGTCCTTGCCGCTGAACGCGCCGCCGCCATGCGGGGCCGCGCCACCATAAGTGTCCACGATAATCTTGCGCCCGGTCAGGCCCGCGTCACCATCGGGGCCACCGATTTCAAAGCTGCCCGTGGGGTTGATGTGCCACACCGTATCGCCCGAAATGAAACCGGCGGGCAGGATCGCGCCCACGGCCTGCTTCACATAGGCTTCCAGCTCGGCCTTCTTGGCGCCTTCGTCATAACCCGCCTTGTGCTGGGTCGAAACGACGATGGCGGTGGCGGCCACCGGCTTGCCATGCTTGTAACGCAGCGTCACCTGACTCTTGGCGTCGGGTTCAAGGAAAGGCGCCGCGCCCGAATGACGATCCTTGGCCAACTGTTCCAGGATCTTGTGGCTGTAATACAGCGTCGCGGGCATCAGGTCGGGGGTTTCATCACAGGCAAAGCCGAACATGATGCCCTGGTCGCCCGCACCCTCGTCCTTGTTGTCGCCCGCGTCCACGCCCTGCGCGATATGCGCCGACTGACCATGCAGGCGGTTGATGAATTCGAACTGTTCCCAATGGAAACCGTCCTGTTCATAGCCGATGCGCTTGACCGTATCGCGCACGGCCTTTTCGATTTCTTCCTGTGCGCCCGGCGCCCATGCGCCATTTTCATAGACGCCCTTGCAACGGATTTCGCCCGCCAGCACCACAAGCTGGGTCGTAGTCAGCGTTTCGCAGGCGATGCGCGCTTCGGGATCCTTGGACAGGAACAGATCGACGATGGCGTCGGAAATCTGGTCCGCGACCTTGTCGGGATGACCTTCCGAAACGCTTTCGGAGGTGAAGAGGTAATCACTGCGCGCGGTATCGGACATTGGGAGACCTGCCATATAAAGGTTTCTTTATGCGGCACCGTCACTAGCCGCGACGGCGCCGCAACACAAGGGCGCCAACCACAAGAAGAACAATTGCGACCCCAATTGAGACGAAGTTGCCCCATTTTGCGAAGAATGTCGGGGCCAGAGCGGGCGGCACAAAACCATCCAGCCGCGCCGCAACGCCGCGCCCTGCATGTTGACGCACCACGCCATGGGCGTCGATCACGGCGCTGATGCCATTGGTGGTCGAACGCAGGACCGGCAAACCTTCCTCAATCGCTCTTAACCGCGCCTGTGCCAGATGTTGCGGCGGGCCCCAACTGCCGAACCAGCCATCGTTGGACGGGTTGAAGATGTAGTCGGGCCGGTGCGCCCGATCGACCACCGCGCCGGGAAAGATGATCTCGTAACAGATCTGCATCCCCGCCTTGCCCAATGCGCCCAGATCGAGCGTTTGCGGCCCCGGACCGGGGCGAAAATCGAAATCGCCCGGCACCAGTCGCTCAAGCCCGATCATCTTGAGCCACTGACGCTGGGGTAGGTATTCGCCAAAAGGCACCAGATGAGCCTTGGCGTAATGGGCGGCAATATCGCCATGTTCATCGATGCCGGTAATGACATTCTGCCCCCCGGTCGCATTGCGCCCGACAAGGTCCAGATCAACCGTGCCGGTCAGCAACAGCCCACCTTCACCAATCGTGCGTGCCAGACGCCACCGGGCCAGCCACGGGTCGCCGCCAAAAGTGTATTGATAATACCATGCCGGATAACCATCGCGGACATAATCCGGCACGCCCGATTCAGGCCACAGGACCAAACGCTTCTGCCCCGCCTTCAATGGCGCCGACAATTTGGCCGAAGCCACATATTGGGCCTCGAAATGCGCGGGATCGTCCAGATCCTCCTGCGCAACATTGGGCTGGATCAGTGTATAGGCGACACGGCCTTGCGGCGTTGCAGGCCCCGGCACTGCCATCACGGCAAGGCCCAGCGCGAAAGGCCCGGCGATCATCCCGCCACCATCACGGCGCCGGCCCGTCAACCACAGCAAACGCCCTTCGGCCAGAATGCCCCCCAGAATGACCACCAGCCCCGACAGACCATAGGTGCCCAGCCACGGCGCCAATAACGCCAGCCCCGGCTTCGCATCACCGCCGAGCAGCGCCACGCCGAGAGGATTCCACGGAAAGCCGGTGAACAGCCACCCGCGCAGTGCCTCTGTCAAAATCCAGAAACCGGCAAAACCTAAAACGCGCGACACCGCCCGCCCGCGCAAAAACCAGCCCCCCGCCATGGCCATGGCTGGAAACAGCGCCAGATAGAGCGAGAGCAGAAACACCGCCAATCCGCCCAGCCATGACGGCATTTTGGCCTGATACGTAAAGGCTGTGGCGATCCAGTTCAGCCCCAGCGTGAAATGCCCGACACCCCAGAGCCAGCCCGCCACCGCCGCCCAGCCCGCATGGGGCAATCGCGCCGCGATCCACAACAGAACCGCCACGCTGAAAAAGGTCAAAGGCCAAAGCCCAAGCGGTTGAAAGCCCAGCGCGCCAACCGCGCCAATCGCCATCAACGCCGCTCCGC
Organism: Novosphingobium sp. 550D; assembly: GCF_057401885.1. Classification (NCBI taxonomy): domain Bacteria; kingdom Pseudomonadati; phylum Pseudomonadota; class Alphaproteobacteria; order Sphingomonadales; family Sphingomonadaceae; genus Novosphingobium; species Novosphingobium sp. 550D. The sequence goes on from NZ_CM171613.1 coordinate 171,252, forward strand.
GCCAACCCCAATGCCAGCACGCGTGGGCAAACAGCTTTGCCTTGCGCTTATATTTGCCGAAATATCTGTCGTGCCAAGGCTTAGCCGCATCATCCATGGCGGCATGCTTTAGCGGGGGCGGCCCATGCCGTCACCCCGCCTTGGCATCATGTGCCCACAAAGGGGACTTTTTATTCCGCGCTGTCGCTGGGCGCGGGCGCAGCCACCTTGCGGCGGGGCGCACGGCGCTTGGGCGCAGGCGCTGCTTCGGCCGAAACTTCGGCAACCACGGCGGGCGCTTCAGCGACGGGCTTGACTTCGACCGGCGCAGCTTCAGCAACCGGCTTGGCTTCCACGGATTTGCGCGGGCTGGCCGAAATGGCGGGGGGCAGAGCGGCGCCAAGACCCGAACCATCCACGACCACTTCTGCGGCTACACGCGGGGTGCGAGGGGCACGTTCTTCGCGAGGTGCGCGTTCTTCGCGAGGGGCGCGTTCTTCACGCGGCGCGCGATCGTCGCGACGGGGGCGACGTTCTTCACGGCGGCCACGCGGCACGCGCGGACCACGGTTTTCGCGCAGGAACGGATTTTCCGCCGGCTCGTAAATGTTCGAGGACGATTCGCTCGAACCTTCGCCTTCACCGTCACCGGCTTCTTCGACGGGTTCTTCGACGCGGCGCTGAACCGGGGCATCCTGACGCGGTTCGCTGCGTTCTTCGCGTTCGCGGCGAGTATAGACCGGCGGCGCGTCGAAAGCGGGGAAATCGCTCTCTACGGTGAAATCGCCCTGATCGTCGCCATCGTCACGACCACCTTCGCCATTTTCCTGCCAGCGATCGTCACGGCGGGCGCGCGATTCTTCCTGACGCAGGCGGGTGTCGGCAATCACGCGAAAGTAATGGTCCGCGAATTGCAGGTAATACTCGGCCTGAACGCGATCACCGTTAAGATGGGCATCCTGGGCAAGTTTGCGATATTTTTCCAGCAATTGCGGAGCATTGCCCCGCGCCCGGCTGTCGATCCGGTTAAGCTGCTGACCACCATTTTGCGGCCGGTTGTTGTTGCCCCGGCCACGGCGGCGGTTATTCCCACGATTGTTGTTCAAGGGTGAGTATTCCTTAACCCCGGATCGCCGCTCGGCCTCTTTGCCGGCGTGCTCCTCGTCCTGTCATTATGCCGCACCGCGAAATTTCGCAGCGTAGCCCTGTTTCGTCGGGTCCGGCCCTTATCGGCCTATCCTGACGAAGATGCTGGAGTAGCACCAGCCAGAGGGGAAGATCCCATCCCTCGGCGGTCCTGTAGTTCAATTAAAAGGCCCGCCGCCAAAAGCCAAGCAGAATCTTACGCACTGCCCCCGCTTTCCTGTGAAAGAAGCAAGGCGCGGGGGCGATTGGCCAGATCAAGGCGCAATTCTACGGCAAATCCGGCCTGGCGGGCGATCTCGCTGACGGCTTCGGCCTGTTGATAGCCGATTTCCAGCACCGCGACGCCGCCGGGAAGCAACAGCCCCGGCAATTGGGGAATCAGGATGCGATAATCGTCCAGCCCCTGCGCACCGGCGAACAGCGCGCTGGCCGGTTCAAAATCACGGACACTGGGGTCCAGCGCGGCATCGCTTTCGACATAGGGCGGGTTCGACAGGATAAGGTCAAACCGGCCCAGCCCATCGGCCCAGCCCGCCTGCGTCCAATCGGCCAGCACCATCTGCACCCGCTCGCCCATGCCCAGCGCCGCCGCATTGCCCCTCGCCACGGTCAGAGCATCAGGCGAGGCGTCAATCCCCACCCCTTCGGCTCCCGGCCGTTCATGCAGGACCGAGAGCAACAAGGCCCCCGTCCCCGTCCCGCAATCCAATACGCGCGCGGGCGAGGTACACGCATTGAGCGCGGTTTCCACAATTGTCTCGCTGTCCCCCCGCGGGATCAGCGTGGCGGGCGTGACACGGAACGACAGGCCCCAGAATTCCTGCTGTCCGGTAATATGGGCAACCGGCTCATGCCGAGCGCGGCGATCAATCAAAGCGTCGAAACCATCGGGCACGGAATCGCCCATATGTCGCAACAACAGATCCGTACGCGAACATTGCAAAACATGGGCCATCAACACTTCGGCATCCAGCCTTGCGGTATCACTGGTCTGGCTCAACCTTTGCGCCGCATCGCGGATGGCCAGCGCAATATTATTCACCTAATGCCGCCAGCCTTTTGGCCTGATCCTCATGGATCAGCGCCGAGACCAGTTCGCCCAGCCCCGGCCCTTCCAAAATTTCGGGCAGACGGTGCAGCGTCAGGTTGATGCGGTGATCGGTGACGCGGCCTTGGGGGAAATTATAGGTGCGGATGCGTTCGGATCGATCCCCGCTGCCCACCATCGCCTTGCGGGCCTCGGCCTCGGCGCCCTGCGCTTCCTCGCGCTGAACCTCGAACAGGCGGGCGCGCAAGACCTGCATCGCCTTTTCCTTGTTCTTGTGCTGGCTGCGCCCGTCCTGACACGTCACCACGGTCCCGGTGGGCAGATGGGTGATGCGCACGGCCGAATCGGTGGTGTTGACGTGCTGTCCGCCCGCGCCGCTGGCGCGATAGACGTCGATCTTGAGGTCCTTGTCCTCGATCTGCACATCCACCTCGTCCGGTTCGGGCAGGATGGCGACCGTGGCCGCGCTGGTATGGATGCGCCCGCCGCTTTCGGTCACGGGCACGCGCTGAACCCGGTGAACGCCGGATTCGAATTTCAGCTTGGCGAAAACGCCCTGCCCGCTGACATGGGCGACCACTTCCTTGAAGCCGCCGATCTCGCTGGCGTTGAGGCTGACCATTTCCACGCGCCAGCCCTGCTCGGCGGCATAGCGTTCGTACATGCGGAACAGGTCGGCGGCGAAGAGGGCAGCCTCGTCTCCCCCGGTTCCGGCGCGGATTTCCAGCATGGCCGGGCGGCTGTCGGCATTGTCGCGCGGCAGCATGGCGATCGAGAGCGCGCGCTCGGCATCAGGCAGCGCGGCGCGGATGCGGGCGATCTCCTCCTCGGCGAGCTCGCGCATGTCCGGATCGTCCAGAGCGGCAAGGCTTTCCAGCTCGCCGCGCATCGTCGCCACGTCCGATGCCGCGCGGGCCACCGGCTCCAGTTCGGCGTAATCGCGACTGGCCGCGACAAATTCCGCGCCCTCCAGCGTGCCGGAGGCCAAACGCGCCTCCAGCTCGGCAAAACGCGCCGCAATCTGGGCCAGACGTGTGGAGGGGATGGTCATTTAGGCGATCAGCGATAGCCAACCATGCTCCGGGCGTTCCATTGCTGGAGCACCTCGACCGCACCTCTCCAAACCCGCTTCTGATCTTCAGTAAACAATCCATCAGGGCCGACTTGCTGTCGTTGATTCGATCTCACTTCGCCATCCACCATGTTGAGGGTGATCATCATGTTTGAAGACATCCGCGCTGCCTTATCGAACCGCTTCTTGGGCGATCCCGTTGAGACCAGATCAGCAGACAGATGGCTCGAGCGGAGCATCGCTAGCAATTGGATTGCAGAGCGTAAGCAACCATCATGCTCAACAACGACAATAACATCGGTGCGATCCTCGGCCATTAGGCCCTCGCCCGACACCAGCATCGCCAGCCGCTCAACACCCGCGGCCCAGCCGACCGCAGGCGTCGGCGCGCCGCCAAGGCTTTCCATCAGGCCATCGTAACGCCCGCCGCCCAGCACCGTGCCCTGCGCGCCCAGACGATCCGTCACAAATTCAAACGCGGTGTGGCGATAGTAATCCAGCCCGCGCACCAGCGCGCCGTTGCGCGTCCATGCCACGCCCGCCGCATCCAGTCCGCCCGTGACCGCGGCGAAGAAGTCCTGCGCCTCGGCCGAGAGATAATCGTCAATGCGCGGGGCATTGGGCAGGAAAGCCTTGTCACGCGGGTCCTTGGAATCGAGGATGCGCAGCGGGTTCTTTTCCAGACGCTCCTGCGAATCTTCCGACAATTCGCCCTTCACCGCGCGGAAATAGTCAATCAGCGCCGCGCGCCACGCTTCGCGGCTTTCCCCATCGCCCAGCGTGTTGAGCGTCAGCGTTACGCCTTCGCTGATCCCCAGTTCCTTCAGCAACTGATCGGCCATGACCAGCAGTTCAACGTCGGCGGTGGGTTCGCCCGCCCCGATCACCTCGGCATCGATCTGGTGAAACTGGCGATAGCGGCCCTTTTGCGGGCGTTCATAGCGGAACAGCGGGCCATGCGTGGCGAGCTTCACCGGCGCATATTGCTTCCAGCCATTGGTCAGATAGGCGCGCGCCAGACCGGCGGTAAATTCCGGGCGCAGGGTCAGCGATTCCCCGCCGCGATCCTCGAAAGAATACATTTCCTTCGACACCACATCGGTCGTCTCGCCAAGGCTGCGCGAAAACACCGTGGTCTTTTCAAAAACCGGCATTTCCACCCGGCGGAACCGGTACAGTTTGCGCACACGCTCGAACGTTTCCACCACAAAGGCGAAAGCGTCGGCATCGGCGCCGAAAATGTCCTGGGTGCCGCGGATGGCCTGCGGCGTTTCGATCTGGGGCTTGCTCATGTCTGGCCCCCCTATACATTGGCGCGGCCAAGGTGAAGCCCTTCCTGTCGAAAGCGAGGCGCAATCGGGCGGAAAAACGCCGATGCTGACAAAGGGGTAAATATCGTGTTCACCCCTCTTGCTGGCGGCCGATCTTCGCGCCATGAAGTGTATCCATGACAAAACGCCTGAATGTACGCGCCCGGATCACGCTGGGCCTTTCCGCCGCTCTTCTCGTTTCCACCCCGGCCATGGCGCAGCGTTCCGCCCCCACGGCCATCCCGGTGGTACAGGGCGTGCCCGATGCCAAGGATGTGCCCTATCCGGGCGGCACCATTGCGCTGGACATTGACGCTACCGACATCGCGCGCGGCATTTACCGCGTGACCCAGAATGTGCCGGTGGCGCCGGGCGCGAAAAGCCTGATCCTGCAATTGCCGCAATGGGTTCCGGGCGGGCACAATCCGCGCGGCACGATCGACCAACTGGTCGATGTGAAATTCTATGCCGATGGCAAGCTGCTGCATTGGTGGCGCGATCCGACCGAAGTCTTTGCCTTTCACATCGACGTTCCCGCAGGCGCCAAATCGGTCGTGGCCAAATTCGCCCATACCTCGCCTCTGGCCAGCAGCGAAGGGCGCATCACGATGACGCCCGAAATGCTCAACCTGCAATGGGACCGGATGAGCCTGTACCCCGCCGGCTATTACACCCGCCAGATCAAGTATAAGCCGACCGTCACCCTCCCCGAAGGATGGCAGGTGGCAACCGCTCTGGATGGCAAGCAGGTGAGCGGCAACAAGGTGACGTGGGATGTCATCGACTATGAAGCTCTGGTCGATTCGCCCATTTTCGCGGGCGTCAATTTCAAGCGTTTCGACCTTGGCCATGGGGTTGCGATGAATGTCGTGGCCGATAAACCCGAATTGCTCGACATCAAGCCCGAACATCTGGCCACCTATAAGGCGCTGGTGGACGAAGCATGGGCGACGTTCGGTTCGTTCCATTTCGACCATTACGACTTCCTGCTGGCGCTGACCGATCGGATGGGCGGGATTGGTTTGGAACATCACCGTTCTTCGGAAAACGCGATGATGCCCAAGGTCTGGACCGACTGGAAGGATCTGGACTGGGCGCGCAATGTGATTTCCCACGAATTCACCCATAGCTGGGACGGCAAATTCCGCCGCCCGGACAAGCTGTGGACCCCCGATTATCGCCAGCCGATGCAGGGCAACCTGCTGTGGGTTTACGAGGGTCAGACGCAGTTCTGGGGCTATGTTCTGGCCGCGCGTTCGGGCATTCAGACCAAAGAATCGATCCTGGGCGCCTTTGCCGCCAATGCGGGCATGTTCACCCAATGGGCGGGCCGCGATTGGCGCAGCGTCGAGGACACCGGGTTCGACCCGGTCATTTCGGGCCGCCGCGCCAAGCCCTATGCCAGCATCAACCGCAACGAGGATTATTACACCGAAGGCGCGCTGATGTGGCTGGAGGCCGATGGCATCATTCGCGAAGGCACCAAGGGCAAGAAGGGGCTGGACGATTTCGCCAAGGCCTTCTTTGGCATCAAGAACGGCGATTGGGGCGAAGTCACCTATAATTTCAAGGATGTGGCCGCCGCCCTCAACGGCGTTTATCCCTATGATTGGGAAGCCTTCCTTGACAAGCATATGAACCAGCCCGGTCAGCCCGCCCCCTTGGCGGGGATCGAAAAGGCCGGGTACAAGCTGGTGTGGAAGGACACGCCCAATCCCTATGACAAGGGCCGTTTCGGTTCGGCCAAGGTGCTCAGCCTTGCCCATTCGCTGGGCATCGTGCTGAACCGTGAAGGCGTGGTGACCTCGACCCTTTGGAACAGCCCCGCGTTCGACGCTGCGCTGGTGACGGGCACCAAGATCGTCGCCATCAATGGCGCGACCTATAGCGAGGACGCGATGAAGGCCGCGATCACCGCCGCCAAGGGCAATGACAAGCCCATCACTCTTGTCACCCAGCGCGGTGAGAAGGTGGCGACCATGGTGCTGAACTATCACGACGGCCTTCGCTATCCGTGGCTGGAAAAGGCGGTCGAAGGCAAGGAGCCTGCTGGCCTTGACCTGCTGCTCTCGGCCAAGCGTCCGGGCGCGAAGTAAATGAAAAGGCGTGCGGGTATGCGGTGGATGCTGCCCGCACGTTTTTCATGGTTTCTGGGCCTCTTTGCATTGGGCACGGGCCTGCTGGCGTTCGAAGGGTTGCGATGGGGTCAGGCGGTGCTGGGCGGGTTCGATCTGGGCGCGCTGGTGTTCATCGCCTCGCTCTGGCCGCTATCGCGCGACAATTCCCATGCCCAGATGCGCCTGCACGCGCGCCAGAATGACGCCAATCGCTTTGCCGTGCTGGTGATCAGCGCGTTGATCATGCTGGTGATCGTCACCGCGCTCTTTGTCGATCTGCCTCATGCCCGCGGCGACATCGGTTATGCCAAAGGGGTGGCGCTGGCCCTTATTCTGGCCAGTCTGGTTATCGCATGGATATTTTCGAACCTTATTTATGCGCTGCACTATGCCCATCTCTATTACGGCGGAAATAAGGAAAGCGGATTGCGCTTCCCCACAACCGAAGAGGGCGAGGCACAGCACTGTCCTAATTTTTGGGACTTTTTCTATTTTTCTCTGACCATTGGCATGGCATTTGCCACATCGGACGTTGAAATCACCACCCAACGCATGCGCCGCGTGGCAACAGTCCATGGCGCGCTGGCGTTTTTCTACAATCTGATCGTTCTGGCTTTTACGATCAATGTCACAGCGGGCAGCTGAACACTTAACCAATTGGGCGCAAGTTTACAGGTATTAAGACCGCACCGCTGTTGCAATGCAATACGCCCACCGCTAGGGCTTTCCCCGCAGATTCCTGCGCGACACCCGCAAGGGGCGGTGTTGCTCACATATAAAAATGACGGTGCCATGGACATCAGCAAAATTTCGGTCGGCAAAAGCCCGCCTGACAACCTGAACGTCATCATCGAGGTTCCCACTGGTGGCGAACCTGTGAAGTATGAGTTCGACAAGGAATCGGGCGCGCTGTTCGTGGACCGTATCCTGCATACGCCGATGCGCTATCCCGCCAATTATGGCTTTGTGCCCCACACGCTCTCGCCCGATGGCGACCCGCTTGACGCGCTGGTGGTGGCCCGTTCGCCCTTCGTGCCCGGTTCGGTTGTGCGTTGCCGCCCGATCGCGGTGCTCAACCTTGAGGACGAAGCCGGCGGCGACGAAAAGCTGCTCTGCGTTCCCGACGACAAGACCTTCCCTTACTATGCCAACGTGAAGGAAAAGGAAGACCTGCCCGACATCATCGCGCAGCAGGTTGAACACTTCTTCACCCACTACAAGGATCTGGAATCCGAAAAGTGGGTGCGCGTGGGCACCTGGGGCAATGCCGCCGAAGCGCGCCAGATCGTGACCGAAGCGATCGAACGCTATCAGGCCGGCAAGAAGGCCTGAGAATGCGAAAGGGGCGGGTCAAACCGCCCCTTTTTCTTTGTCCAGTCTCCCGCGCGCCTAATCTCCGGCAATCGTCATGCCATCGACCCGGATCGTGGGCACGTTGATCGTGCGATGCCATTCCAGATCGCTGGCCGGGGTCATCCCCTTGAACATGTCGATCAAATTGCCCGCCACGGTGAATTCGGCCACCGGCCCGGCAATCTCGCCCCGAATGATGCGATAGCCCGACGCGCCCCGGCTGTAATCGCCGGTCACGCCATTGACGCCGTGCCCGATCAACTCGGTCACATAGACGCCATCCTCGATATCCGCGATCAGTTCGGCCACTGACAGGCTGCCCGCCGCCAGATGCAGGTTGCCCGGCGCGACGCCCAGCGCCCCGCTGCCCCCGCGTGCGGCGTGGCCCGTCGGCGTCAGGCCCAATTGCCGCGCCGACGCGCATTCCATCAGCCAGCCGGTGATGCGCCCGTCACGCACCACGTCACGTGCAGCCGTCTGCAAACCTTCGCCATCGAACGGACGCGAACGAAACCCACGCGGGCGCAACGGATCATCGACAATCCGCACCGCGCTGTCGAACAGTTGCTCTTCCAATCGCCCGATCAGGAAACTGGCGCGCCGCGCAATGGACGCACCCGACATCGCGCCCAGCAGATGCCCCACCAGCGATCCGCCCACACGCGGATCCAGCACGACCGGCATCGGCCCGCTCTTCATCCGCCCCGGATTAAGTCGGGCAACGGCGCGCTCACCTGCCTGCTGACCGATTTCGGACGGAGAGATCAGATCCTCACGGTGGCGCGCCATGCGGGCGGCGTAATCGCGCTGCATATTGCTACCTTCGCCCGCCACGACGCTGGCCGAAATCGAACGGCTGGTGGCGGCATAGGCGCCCGCGAAACCATGGCTGGTCGCCAGAGCCATAACGGCCCCGCCGCTTGACGCGCCTGCGCCTTCGCTGTTGGTAACACCCGCGACGGCACGTGCGGCATCCTCGGCCTCCTCGGCAAGGGCGCGCAATGCCTGCGGGCTGGGTTCGCCACTGTCGACCAGATCGAGATCGGGGAACGGCCCCTTGAACAGCAATTCCTCCGGCGCGAGGCCCGCATAGGGATCTTCGGGCGCGCCCTGCGCCATGGCCAGCGCGCGCGCGGCCAGTTCGCTCAAAGCCTCATCCGACAGATCCGACGAGCCGATCGAGGCCGAGCGCCGCCCGACAAAGACGCGCAGGCCAATATGCTCGCTCTCGGAACGCTCAACATCCTCCAGCTTGCCCAAACGGACCGAAACGCTTTCCGAGGCATCGGCGATATAGACCGCGTCGGCGGCATCGGCCCCAGCCTTGCGCGCGCGTTCGACAAGGGCTTGCGCCCTTTCCTGAGCCTGAAGCGTGGTAAGCATGGTGTTCTGGCAAGCTCCTGAGGTGGCGCAAAGTTTCGCGCGAGGGGCAGGCTCTACAATCCCGCCCGCCCAAGAGCAACGACCATCACCCCACCATCATGGCCAGCAGGCGAAAGCCCCCGGTGACGATAAAGGGCAACCCAATGGCCGCCCCCCACACCAACGCCCGGTCGCGGTAGAAGGCCGGCGCGCGGGCCGGATCACCTGCTTCGGCATCGCTCAACCGCGTCCATCGCCGCTCCATCTGGCGACAGGCAGGGATGATCCCGGCGACCAGCACGACCAGCGCCAGCCCCGGCAAAACCGACGCGCTGCCTTCACGCAGGGCGGCAATGGTCACGAAAATCTGCAATCCGGTATAAACCAGCAGAGCATAGGCGATATGATCGCTGATCCGCTTACGCCAGTCCAGCATCGCCTCCCCCCGTCTGGTGCGGGGAATCGGGCGCGCTTTGCGCGGCGCAATACGGGCAATCGCTTCAACGCGTGCCTTGGCCATATGGCCCTCTCCCCAACTTCCACGGCCCATTAGCCTTTAGTACGAGTAAATCATCGATACCCCGATCGATCAAGCGCATTCACCCGCGCCGGGATAGGACGATTTGTCCTAGCGCCGAACCGAGGTGCATTGCATTTTGCCATGCATGAAACCTGCCAATCGGGCGCATCACCCTTGCCGATTGCCTCTGCCGCGCCTAAAATGCCAAAAGATGACGCAGACAATCGCCCCCGATGCTGGCCAGACCAGCCGACAGTCCGACCCACAAGGCTCGTTTTCCGGGCTTCAGGTGGTGTCCATCGCCAAAAGTTATGACAAGCGGGCGGTGTTGACCGACATCTCGCTGGAGGTGGCCAAGGGCGAGGTCATGGGCCTGCTTGGCCCCAATGGCGCGGGCAAGACGACGTGCTTCTATTCGATCATGGGGCTGGTGCGGCCGGATTCCGGGCGCATCCTGCTCGACGGGATCGATATTACCAATCTGCCGATGTATCGCCGCGCGATTCTGGGCCTTGGCTATCTGCCGCAGGAAACCTCGATCTTTCGCGGCTTGACGGTGGAGCAGAATATTTCGACCGTGCTCGAACTGGTCGAACCCGATCCGGCGACGCGGGCGGGCGAACTGGAACGGCTGCTCGAAGAATTCGGCCTGACGCGCCTGCGCTCCAGCCCGTCGATGGCGCTGTCGGGCGGTGAACGCCGCCGCGCCGAAATCGCCCGCGCGTTGGCGGCCAAGCCTTCGATCATGCTACTGGACGAACCTTTTGCGGGCATCGATCCGCTCTCCATCGCGGACATTCGCCATCTGGTGCATGATCTGAAACAGCGCGGCATCGGCGTGCTGATCACCGACCACAATGTGCGCGAAACGCTGGAAATCTGTGATCGCGGCTGCATCATCTATGGCGGGCAAGTGCTGTTCGCGGGCAGCCCCGAAGCGCTGGTGGCCGATGAAAACGTGCGGCGGCTCTATCTGGGCGAAGGCTTTACGCTGTAATGCCAGCAGGGGGCGCATAAAGGATCATGGCGCTGGGGCCGCGCCTCGACCTTCGCCAGACGCAATCGCTGGTGATGACGCCGCAATTGCAGCAGGCGATCAAGCTGCTCACGCTGTCCAATCTGGAAATCGAGGCGTTCATCGGCGATGCGCTGGACGCCAACCCGCTGCTCGAAATCGGCGAGGCGGCCCCGCCCCCGGTTGAAACCATCGAACCGGATCAACGCCGCACCAGCCTTGAAACATCCCCCTGCGATCAATTGATCGGCGAAGGGCGGGCCGAGGAAGATCGTCCCCTCGACATCAATGCCGAAACGCTGGACATTGACCGCGACACCGGCGACGCCCCGCCAGAACGCTATGAACAACCCTTTGAGGGCGAGGCGCAGATCTCCGGCGGCGGCGAAGCCCCCGCGATGGAGGAATATGGCGCCGGCGATGAAACACTGGCCCAGCATTTGCACGATCAGATCGGCGCGGTGGCGCGCGATGCCAAACTGGGCTTCATCGCCCGTTTCATCATCGATCAATTGGACGAGGCAGGCTATCTGGCCATGCCCCTGCGCGAAATTGCCATCGACCTTCAGGTATCGATGGACGAGGCCGAAGCCGCGCTGGCCTTGGTCCAATCGCTTGACCCCACCGGCATTGGCGCGCGCAGCCTGTCGGAATGTATTGCGCTTCAGGCCCGCGAGGCGGACCGTTACGACCCGGCCATGGCGCGCATGATCGACAATCTGGAGATGATCGGCCGCGGCGAATTGCCGCGCCTGCGCCGGATGTGCGGCGTGGATGAAGAAGATTTCGCCGACATGCTGGCCGAATTGCGGGGTTACGATCCCAAGCCGGGGCTGCGCTATGGCGGCGGGGTGGCCGCGCCTGTGGTGCCCGACATCCTGATTACGGCGCGCGCCGATGGCGGCTGGAATGTTGCGCTCAATCAGGCCACCCTGCCCAAGCTGATCCTTAACCGCAGTTATTATCTGGAAATGCGCGGGGCGTGTAAGGGCAAGAGCGCGGCCAAGGAGGATCGCGGTTGGTTGTCGGAAAAGCTGGCCGATGCCAACTGGCTGGTGAAAGCCTTGGACCAGCGGCAGAAGACGATCCTGAAAGTGGCCAGCGAATTGGTGTGCCAACAGGAAGGCTTTTTCCGCCAAGGGGTCAGCCAGTTGAAGCCGCTGACCCTGCGCGCCGTGGCCGAAACGGTGGGATTGCACGAATCGACCGTCAGCCGCGTCACCAGCAACAAATATCTGATGTGCGAGCGCGGCACCTTTGAACTCAAATATTTCTTCACCAGCGGCGTTTCGGGTTCCGATGGCGAAGGCGTTTCGGCCGAGGCGGTCAAGGCCGCAATCAAGCAATTGATCGACAATGAGGATCCCAAAAAGATCCTGTCGGATGACACGCTGGTCGATCTGCTGAAAGAAAAGGGCTTTGAACTGGCCCGCCGCACGGTGGCCAAATATCGCGAGGCGATCGGGCTTGGCTCCTCGGTTCAGCGGCGGCGCCAAAAGGCCCTGAGCGGGAAGCGTTAAGCGGAAAGTTCCGCCGCACGCCCCCGCCACGCCTGCGCCAGCGCCGGCATCGCGGCCAGGTCAGGCAGGACCGAAGGATCCGCCTTGTGCCCCCCGCCGATCAGCACATGGAACAGGCGCGACACCGGCCAGTCTGCCAACCCGCGTTCGACCAGAACCAGTTGATCGCCCGCCTGCACCACGCCTTCCTCGATCACGCGATAGTACCAGCCGGAACGCAGGTTCTTGACGATCTTGGCCGCCAGTGGCGCGTGGCCGAAACGATGGCCCAGTTTCCAGCACGGCTGACGGCCATGGCTGACCTCGATCAAGGCGCTGCCCAAACGGAAACGGTCGCCCAGCAGAACCTGATCCTCGGTCAGGCCCAGCGTCGAGATATTTTCGCCAAACCCGCCCGGCGCATTCAACAGATCGTGGTCGCCCAGATCGCCCTTCCACGCCGGATAATGGTCAAAGGCATAGTGGTGGATCGCCTTGTCCGGGCCGCCATGATGTTTGCGGTCGGCCTGTTCATCGCCCTCAATCCCCAGAAAGCCCACGCGAACCGGGCCGTCGACCGGGCGCTTCGCAATCGCGCTATGTTCATCGGCGTCGCGGAAACGGGTGGCGGTGCCTGTCATCACGGCAAGGATGGGGGTGGAAAAGCTGTTCATCGTCAAAGTCATGAGGCAAGCTCCAGCCCTCGTCAATGGCCGTTCACGCCTCCAGTTCGACATCCCAATAGAGCCAGTCGCGCCATGTTTCGTGCAGGTAATTGGGAGGGAAGGCCCGCCCCCTTTCCTGCAATTGCCAACTGGTCGGGCGGATAGGGTGGGTCAGAAGCGGCATATGCGCCTCACGCGGGGTTCGCCCGCCTTTTTTGAGATTACACGGCGAACAGGCCGCCACGATATTTTCCCAACTGGTGCGGCCGCCAAGCCGCCGGGGCAGCACATGGTCAAAGGTCAATTGATGCGGATTGCCGCAATATTGGCAGGAAAACCGATCCCGCAGGAAAACGTTGAAACGGGTAAAAGCGGGAAATTCCGAAGGCCGCACATATTGCCGCAGCGCGATGACCGAGGGCAATTGCATCGCCGAATTCTGGGAATGCACCTCGCGCTCGTAACTGGCGATAATGTCCACTCTTTCCAGAAACACCGCCTTGATCGCGGTCTGCCATGGCCAGAGGCTTAAGGGGTAATAAGAGAGCGGAGTAAAGTCCGCGTTCAACACCAATGCGGGACAATCGCTCAAATGGCGGGAGGGATCCTCCCCGGCGCTGCGGAACCGGGCCGCGCGCTCTATCAGCTCCGCGTTGAGCATGGCTCCTGATAACAAGCATGAATGACGGTTTGGCGACAAATCATGGGCGTAATCAACACCGTCTTTTCGCCAAGGTCAAGCCTTGCCAGAGGGCAATATCCACATACATGTTGCGCGCGATGATCCGAACCCGTTTTGCCCCCAGCCCCAATGGCCTGCTGCATCTTGGCCATGCCTATGCCGCCATCGTCGCGCATGATCTGGCCCACGGCGCCAAGGCCCATGGCGGCGGCGAATTCCTGCTGCGGATAGAGGATATTGACGCCGCGCGTTCACGCCCCGAACTGGCGCAGGAAATGCTGACGGATCTGCAATGGCTGGGGCTGGATTGGGATGGTCCGGTGGTGTGGCAATCTTCGCGCCTGTCATCCTATGGCGTGGCGGCGGATCATTTGCGGGGGCTGGGCCTGCTCTATCCCTGTCGATGCACGCGGGCGGAAATTGCGGCTGCGGCGACGCGGCATGGGCCGGACGGGCTGATCTATCCGGGCACATGCCGGGGGCGTGATGTCGATCCCGAAGGCGCGGCTTGGCGATTGGACATGGCGCGGGCGGCGGCGATGGCAGGGCCATTGGTGTGGGAGGATGAACTGGCCGGGCCTCAGGCCGCAACGCCCGAAATCTTTGGCGACATCGTGTTGCTGCGGAAAGAGGCTCCGGCATCCTATCATCTGGCCGCGACGATGGATGATGCGGCCGATGGCATCACATTGGTCACGCGCGGGGCCGATCTGTTCGCGGCCAGCCATGTGCATCGCCTGCTTCAGGCGCTGCTCGATCTGCCCGTGCCGCGATGGTATCACCACGGCCTGATTGTTGAAGGCGACGGGCGCAAACTGGCCAAACGGCGGGGCAGCCCTTCGCTGTCCGACATGCGCCGGGACGGGGTGGACGGGCGCAAACTGGTCGATGATCTGCGGCGCCACCATCTGCCCGCTGGCCTTTCGCTGGCAACAGGCATAGGCTGCGCCCCATAACAAGGTGGGAGAAGGGCGATGCTGAAATATGTTCTCATTCCGGTGATTGTGGTGGCCATGGGTTTCGTGCTGGTCAGCCTGGTCAAGGGCATCGTCGCCTTTTTGAACACCACGCGCAGCGATCTGGAAAGCGGGTCGGGCATTGGCCCCAGCCCGATGCAGTTAAAGCAGAACGAAATGATGTTCGCCCGCATCAAATATCAGGCTCTGGCGGTGATCGTGGTTGCGGTGCTATTGGCCACGGCCCGGTAATCGCAAACAGGACAAGACTTTGGTCAAGCTGAACAAGATTTACACCCGCACCGGCGACAAGGGCACGACCGGGCTGGTGGATGGATCGCGCGTCGACAAACATGCCGCCAGAATGGAAGCCATCGGCAGCGTGGACGAGGCCAATAGCGCGCTGGGGCTTGCCGTGGTGGCGGTCGATGGGGCGCATCGCGACGCTTTGCTGCGGATTCAGAATGACCTGTTCGATCTGGGCGCGGATCTGGCCACACCGGGGGAAGATTTCGCGCCGGGACCGATGGTGCTGCGCATTGTCGGGGCACAGGTCGACTGGCTGGAAGGCGCGATCGATGCGGTGAATGAGGCGCTCAATCCCCTGACCAGCTTCATCCTGCCCGGCGGATCGGAAGGCGCGGCGCGCACCCATATTGCGCGGGCCGCCGTGCGCCGTGCCGAGCGCGCCTGTACCGCGCTGGCCGCCGCCGAGCCGGTTAATCCAGCCGCTCTGGCCTATATCAACCGGTTGTCGGATTATCTGTTTGTTCTGGCGCGCGCTCTGAATAACAATGGCGCCGATGATATTTTGTGGGTGCCGGGCGCCAGCCGCAGCGCCTGAACGCAAAGGGGTTGATGCGATGACGATTGTGGGTGTGATCGGCGCGGGCCAGATGGGCTCGGGCATTGCGCAGACGGCTGCCGCTTTTGGCCATGGCGTCTTGCTGGCCGATGTGTCGGTGGAATTGGCGCAAAAGGCCAAGGCGAAGATCGGCAAGGGGCTGGAACGCCTTGTCGCCAAGGAAAAGATCACCGCGCAGGACGCCGCAGACACGCTTTCGCGCATCACGCCGGTGGGCGATTATGCGCCGATGGGCGAGGCCGGTTTCATCATCGAGGCCGCCACCGAGCGCGAAGACATCAAGGCCAAAATCTTTGAAGCGGCTGGTAAGGTGCTGGGCGCGGACGCGATTCTGGCCAGCAACACCTCCTCGATCCCGATCACCCGTATGGCGGCCCAATCGCCCGATCCGGCCCGCTTCATCGGGCTGCATTTCTTCAATCCCGTGCCGGTGATGAAGCTGATCGAAATCATCCCCGGCCTTGCCACCAGCCCCGAAACCATTGCCACCACCCGCGAATTCGCCACCGGATTGGGCAAAACGGTCGTGCTGTCGCAGGATGAACCCGGCTTTATCGTCAACCGCATCCTGATGCCGCTGATCAACGAGGCGGCCTTTACGCTGGGCGCGGGCACGGCCAATGTGGTTGATATCGACACCGGGGCGAAACTGGGGCTGAACCATCCGATGGGGCCGCTCGAACTGGCCGATTTTATCGGGCTGGACACCTGCCTTGAAATCACCCGCATCCTGTTGAACAGCACGGGCGACAGCAAATATCGCCCCGCCCCGCTGCTGGCAAAATATGTCGAGGCCGGATGGCTGGGCCGCAAGACCGGGCGCGGTTTCTATGACTACAGCGGCGAAACGCCCGTCCCCACGCGCTGAATTGCATCGCGGCAAGGGAACCTCTGATGGCCCCGGCGGCTTTACTGTTGGCAACGTCCTTTCGGGCGCAACAGGAGAGACGCCATGGCCAGCACACCGGAAAACCCCGTTCCCAACACGCCCTCGCCCGAGATCCCGCCCGCCATCGAGCCGCAGGTGCCCCAGCCGCCCCAGACCCAGCCCGATTTGCCCGACCTGACCGACGTGCCCCCGCCCGAGACCAACAATGTCTCGCAGGATGATGAGCCCGCGCAGGCGCAGGAATATGGCGAGGCCGCGCTCCATCTTGCCGATGACAAATATGTGCTGGATGACAGCCGGAAGGTGACGAGCGGCGACATGGAGGACGACGTTCAGGATCTGGTCGACCACATGCACGATATGACAGCATCGGGCCGGATCGACATGGATGCCTATCGCGGCGAGCGCAATGATGACGACGAGGAAGGCTCGCTCGGCCCCGCCGCCGCGCGCGAATAGGGCCTATTTGGCCCAGGGCGAGGTTGAATTGCCACTCGCCGATGCTTGCTCCACCGGGGCGGTGGCACTGTCGGCGCGGCCGTCATGCCGCGCCTCGCTGGCCGTGAAATAGGCCGTCACCATCACCCCGGCCGCCCAGAACAAAGCCTTCCAGCGACTGGCAAAAACAGTGGTCAGGCGGGGGCCGAAAGGAAGCATGCGGGAGGTTTACACAGGTTACGGTTAAACCTCCCGCCGCAAAACTGGTTAACCGATCTCGCGCTTTAATTCATAAAGCCAGCCCAAAGCATCGCGCGGCGAAAGCGCATCAATATCCAGCGCGGCCAGCTTTTCGCGCAAGGGATCGCCCTTGGGCTCCTCCTCCACCACATTGGCGAACAGCGGCAGATCGCCAAGCCCAGCAGCAATCCCCCCGGTTTCTGCCCGCCCCTTTTCCAGTTTCGCCAGCACCGATTTGGCGCGGGACACCACCGGCCCCGGAACGCCCGCCAAACGCGCCACGGCCAAACCGAAAGAGCTTTCCGCAGGGCCAGTCGTCACCTCGTGCAGCAGGACCAGATCACCCTTCCATTCTCTCGCGCGGACATGGTGGAGCGTCAAGGCCTCACACGAATCGGCCAACCGCGCCAGTTCATGGTAATGCGTGGCAAACAGGCAGCGGCAGCGATTGACCCCATGCACCGCCTCGGCCACCGCCCATGCCAGAGCAAGGCCGTCATAGGTGCTGGTGCCGCGCCCCACTTCGTCAAGGATGACAAAGCTGCGCGGGGTGGCCTGTTGCAGGATGGCAGCGGTTTCGACCATTTCAACCATGAAGGTCGAGCGCCCCCGCGCCAGATTGTCCGAGGCGCCCACACGGCTGAACAGGCGGTCGACCAAGCCGATCGTGGCGGCGCGTGCGGGCACAAACCCGCCCGCCTGCGCCAACAGGACGATCAGCGCATTCTGACGAAGAAAAGTCGATTTACCGCCCATGTTCGGCCCGCCCAGCAGCCACAATCGGTCGAACTGGCTGAGCGTGCAATCATTGGCGACGAAGCGCTCACCCTGCGCGCCCAAAGCGTTTTCGACGACAGGATGGCGGCCTTCGACAATGGCCAATTCGCATTTTTCGCTGATTACCGGGCGGCACCAATTGCCCTCGGCGGCGCGCTCGGCCTGCCCTGCGGCCACGTCGATGCGGGCAAGGGCGGCGGCGGTTTGGGCGATTTCATTGCGCGCGGCAATCGCGGCGGCGGTCAATTCCTCAAAATGCGCTTCCTCGGCCGCCAAGGCATGGCCGCCCGCCTCGGCAATCCGGCTCGCTTCCTCATGCAGGGCCAGAGCGTTGAAACGCATCGCCCCCGCCATGGTCTGGCGATGGGTAAAACCGCTGTCGGGCGCCATCAACTGGTCGCCGTAACGCACAGGCACTTCGATGAAATAGCCCAGAACGCCATTATATTTGATTTTCAGCGCCGTAATGCCGGTCTGTTCGCGATATTTGGCTTCCAGCTTGGAAATGGCGTCGCGGGCGTCCTTTGACGTGCTGCGCAATTCATCAAGGTCCGCGTCATAGCCCTCGGCGATGAAGCCCCCTTGCGACCGCTCGGTCGGCGGCGCGGGCACCAATGCGCGCATGAACAGATCAATCAGTCGATCATGGCCGACCAGCGCAGGCAGCAAGGCATCCAGCATCGTCGGACGATCCGCCACACGCGCCAGACGCCCCGCCAGCCGCGCCGCGCCCGCCAGACCATCGCGCAATTGCCCCAGGTCACGCGGGGAACCGCGCCCCGCCACCACGCGGCCCAGCGCCCGCCCGGCATCAGGCAGGCTGCGCAACTGCCCGCGCAGATCCTCACGCAGCAGCGCATCGTCATAAAGCCACTGGACCAGTTCGAGCCGTTCCTCAATCGCGGCGCGGTCGAGCAAAGGCGCCGAGAGATCCTCGGCCAGTTGCCGCGCACCCGCGCCCGTGACACAGCGGTCCACCGCCTCGATCAAACTGCCCGCGCGATTGCCGGTGGAGGAACGCAGGATTTCCAGACTGGCCCGCGTTGCCTCGTCCATCGCCATATGCGCCTCGCCGTGGCGGGCGACCGGGGGCAGCAGCAACGGTAATTTACCCCGCCCTACATGGTCGAGATAGGCCAGCAAGCCGCAGGCCGCCGCCAGCATGGGCCGCGTGAATGTGCCGAACCCGTCCAGCGTTGCCACGCCGTGAATGCCGCAAAGACGCTCGGCCCCGCCCTCGCTGGAAAATTCATGGGGTTCACGCGGGATCGAATCGAACGGCGCCTCGCCCCAATTTTCGGGCGCGATGATTTCACTGGCCCCCAGACGGGCCAGAGCCGCACCCATGTTTTCGGGATCGCATTCTTCCAATTCCATCCGCCCGGTCGAAATATCGACCGCCGCCACGCCCACCTTTTCACGCAGCAGACACGCCGCCGCCAGCACATTGGCGCGGCGCGGTTCCAGCAAGGCTTCCTCGGTCAACGTCCCCGCCGTCACGAATCGCACGATGTCGCGCATGACCAGCGCCTTGTATCCGCCGCGCTTTTTGGCCTGTTCGGGGGTTTCGACCTGTTCGGCGATGGCGACGCGGCACCCGGCCTTGATCAGCCGCGCCAGATAGGATTCGGCGGCATGGACCGGCACACCGCACATCGGAATCGGCGCCCCGCCATGTTCGCCCCGGCTGGTCAGCGCAATGTCGAGAATCTGCGCCGCCAATTTCGCATCCTCGAAAAACAGCTCGAAGAAATCGCCCATGCGATAAAACAGCAGGCATCCGTCGGCCTTATCCTTTAGGCCAAGATATTGCGCCATCATCGGCGTCACGGTCTGGGGGGTGTTCTTCTCACTCATGATGATGGGTTAGCCGTAGAATCGTTGCATTGGAATGCATTCAACCCACGCTTTCCCCTATCGCTGTGCGATCACATTGGTTAGGGCAGCCTTGCAAGAAGGAGAAAGTGTCGGTGTCCGAGGAAAGCCCCGAGCAAGCCAACGTCAGGTTTACCGAGCGCGAAGCGCTGTTCTACCACAACACAATCCGCCCCGGCAAAATCGAGATCATCGCATCCAAGCCGATGGCAACCCAGCGAGACCTCAGCCTCGCCTATTCGCCCGGCGTTGCGGTTCCCGTCGAAGCCATCGCCAAGGATCCTGCCGCCGCCTATGATTACACCGCCAAGGGCAACCTGGTTGCGGTGATTTCGAACGGCACGGCCATTCTGGGTCTGGGCAATCTGGGCGCTCTGGCGTCAAAGCCCGTGATGGAGGGCAAGGCGGTCCTCTTCAAGCGCTTTGCCGACGTCGATTCGATCGACATCGAATTGAATTCCGAAGACCCCGAAGCGCTGATCGAAGCCATCGCGCTGATGGAACCCAGCTTTGGCGGGATCAACCTTGAAGACATCAAGGCCCCCGAATGTTTCGTGATCGAACAGGCCCTGCGTGAACGGATGAAGATCCCGGTCATGCATGACGACCAGCACGGGACCGCGATCATTTCGGCCGCCGGCCTGATCAACGCCTGCATGATCACCAACCGCAAGCTGGAAGACATCAAGGTCGTGGTCAATGGCGCGGGCGCGGCGGCGCTGGCCTGTACATCGCTGATCAAATCGATGGGCGTGCGTCACGAAAACGTGATCGTGTGCGACCGCGACGGGCCGATCTATCGCGGCCGCGAAAAGCCGGTAAACCAGTGGCAGAGCGCCCATGCGATCGACACCGATGCGCGCACGCTCGAACAGGCGCTGAAGGGCGCGGACGTGTTTCTTGGCCTGTCGGCGGCGGGCGCTTTGCCGGCTGAATATGTCAAGGAAATGGCACCCGAACCGATCATCTTTGCGATGGCCAACCCGGTGCCCGAAATCACCCCGCCCGAGGCCAAGGCCGCTCGCCCCGACTGCATCATCGCCACCGGCCGTTCGGATTTCCCGAATCAGGTGAACAATGTGCTGGGCTTCCCCTTCATCTTCCGCGGGGCGCTGGACGTGCGCGCCACCGCCATCAACGAAGAGATGAAGATTGCCGCGGCCAATGCCATCGCCGAACTGGCGCGCGAACAGGTGCCCGAAGAAGTCGCGCTGGCCTATGGCAAGAACCATAGCTTTGGCCGCGATTACATCATCCCGGCTCCCTTCGACCCGCGCCTGATGGAAGTGGTGTCGATGGCCGTTGCCAAGGCCGCCATGGACAGCGGCGTGGCCCAGCAGCCGATCGAGGATTTCAACGCCTATCGCAATCAGCTCAAGGGCCGTTTGAACCCGACGACTTCGGTGCTGACCAATGTCTATGAACAGGTCAAGGCCAACCCGAAGCGCGTGATCTTTGCCGAGGCCGAGAATGAAGTGGTGCTGCGCGCCGCAATCCAGTTCAAGGATTTCGGTTATGGCACGCCGGTTCTGGTCGGCCGCACGCAGGCCGTGCGCGAAAAGCTGATTGAACTGGGCGTGGGCAAGCCGGAATCTTTCGAGATCCACAATGCCGCCGACAGCGAACATGTCGAAGCCATGGGCAAGATGCTGTATGAACGTCTGCAGCGTCGCGGCTATCTGGAACGCGATATCAAGCGCATGGTCAATCAGGACCGCAACGGTTTTGCCGCCGCGCTGCTCAAGCTGGGCGTGGGCGATGCGCTGGTGACGGGCGCCACCCGTCCCTTTGGCCAGACGATGCGCGAAGTGCGCCATGTGCTGGATCCGCGTCCGGGCCATCTGCCCTTTGGCATCCACGTCATGGTGGGCAAAAATGCCACGACATTTCTGGCCGACACGACCTGTAACGAACGCCCGACGTCGGAAGAGCTGGCGGTCATCGCCAAGGAAACGGCGGCTGTGGCGCGTCGTCTGGGGCATGAACCGCGCGTGGCGTTCCTGTCCTTCTCGACATTTGGCAACCCGATGGGCAAGTGGGTCGAACCCATTCGCGGGGCGATCTCGATCCTTGATTCAGAGCCGCAGAACTTTGAATATGAAGGTGAAATGACGCCTGACGCGGCGCTGAACCCGGCGGTGATGAAGCATTATCCTTTCAGCCGCCTGACGGCTCCGGCCAATGTGCTGATCTTCCCCGGCCTGCAATCGGCCAATATCGCGGCCAAGCTGCTGCGCGAACTGGGCGGCAACACGGCCATCGGCCCGATCCAGATCGGCATGGAAAAGCCGGTGCAGATCGTGCCCATGACCGCGATTGCCCCTGATGTGCTGACGCTGGCCGTGCTGGCCGCGGCCGGCATCTCGGGCTGATGAAAAAAGGCCGGTAAGCTTGTGGGCTTACCGGCCTTTTCTTTGATTATGTCCGCGCCTCACGCCTTGCGGCGATAGCGGAAATACCAGACCTCGTGGCCGTAAACCGTGCGCGCTTTGTGTTCATAGCGCGTTTGCGGCCAGCCGCCGGGGCGGACCTGAAAATCCTTGGCTTCCTTGGCCAACCACTCGAACTTGTCGGTGTGGCGCTGCATCACCATCAAGGCATGGCGGACATAGATCGCGTGATCGGTGCCGAATCGGAATTCGCCGCCGGGCTTCAGCTTGCGGGCGAACATTTCCACCGGGCCATCATTCATCATGCGACGCTTGGCATGGCGCGCCTTGGGCCATGGGTCGGGATGCAGCAGATAGAGCATCGTGAGCGAACTATCGGGAATGCGCGAGAGCACCTCCAACGCGTCGCCGTGATGGATGCGGACGTTCGGGATCGGGGCATGCGCTCCATTGTCGCCCGACAGATGGGTCAGGGCCTGCGCCACGCCGTTGATGAAGGGTTCGGCGCCGATAAAGCCGTGATCGGGCAGCATGTCGGCGCGAAAGGCCATATGCTCACCCCCGCCAAAGCCGATTTCGAAATGCAGCGGGCGATCTTCGCCAAACAGGCGCTGGGCCGTCACTTCGCCTTCGAGCGGCACGGCGATCTGGGGCAGCAGCGTGTCCACCAGACCTTGCTGTCCGGCGCGCAGGGGCTTACCCTTTGAACGGCCATAGAGCCGGTTGAGCGTGGTGGGATCGCCTTCTTTATGCGCGGTCATATCTGTGCCTTCAAGTTTTCGCCGGGCGCGATGGCAGGCCGTTAAGGCAGGGTCAAGGGCCAGAGGGCCAAGAATGCCCGCGATGTTTGCCCTTGGATGCCTTGCCCTGATCGTTCTGCCGCTCATCGGCTTTATCGGCGGATTGTTTTTCGGCGGCGAAGGAGCAGGGCTTTGGGGCGCGGCCATTGGCCTGATTGCCGCCATAATGATGAGCGGGACCGCTGCCCTCGCCCTGGTCAAGGCCAGCCGAAAACGATGATCCCAATGAAAAGCCCGCCATCCTTGCGGAGGCGGGCTTTCAGGTCGGGCTTCAGGAAATAGGTCCGTCTCAGGCTGCGACTGCATCCTCGTTCGGATCGCGCAGCACATAGCCGCGGCCCCAAACCGTTTCGATGTAATTTTCACCGCCACACGCATGCGCCAGCTTCTTGCGCAGCTTGCAGATGAACACGTCGATGATCTTGAGTTCAGGCTCGTCCATACCGCCATACAGGTGGTTGAGGAACATTTCCTTGGTCAGCGTGGTGCCCTTGCGCAGCGAAAGCAGCTCGAGCATCGCATATTCCTTGCCGGTCAGATGGACGCGCGCGGCATCCACTTCGACCGTCTTGGCGTCAAGGTTGACCGAAAGCTTGCCGGTGCGGATGACCGACTGCGAATGGCCCTTGGAACGGCGGACCACAGCGTGAATGCGGGCGATCAGCTCTTCGCGATGGAAAGGCTTGGTCACGTAATCGTCGGCGCCAAAGCCGAAAGAGCGCACCTTGCTGTCCATTTCGGAAATGCCCGAAAGGATCAGCACCGGGGTCTGCACCTTGGCCACGCGCAGCTTTTTCAGCACGTCATAGCCGTGCATGTCCGGTAGGTTGAGGTCCAGAAGGATGATGTCGTAATCATAGAGCTTGCCGAGATCGAGGCCTTCTTCCCCGAGATCGGTCGAATAGACGTTGAAGCCCTCTGTGGTGAGCATCAACTCAATCGCTCTTGCCGTAGTCGGCTCGTCTTCGATCAACAACACGCGCATATGGGTGAACCCCCTTGCCCCGAAACCCGAAGAAGCATCTCAATCGGATGCATCCGCTATTAACCATAGGAGAAATGAACGCGAAAGGTTAATTTTATGTAAACCCACAGGCAAACCGCCATTTTTTTGGGCAAACTCGTAAATGCCCCTAACGCGGTCCCTGCGAGAATGGGTAAAGAGGGTGTATGCCATAAGGATTGGGTGTCAATCCGCGTATTCCATTAGCCGACAGAGACCAGCGGACGGGCTGACCTATCGGAATAAAAACATTATTATCAATCATTTCTCGCTCCGCCTCGGCGTAAAGCGCGGGCACGAGCGGGGCCTCGACATTCATGGTCTGGGCCACCAGTTGATCGGCGTCGGGGGTGCAAATTTTATGCACGCCGCAATGCAACTGGTTAAAAAACCAATTAGGCGCAGGATAACGGGCAACCTCGTCCAATATGCGCAAATCGGCCGAATCGCCCAAAGAAACCCGGCGTAGGCGTAACCCGATTGCGGCCATATCCTGTGCCAGTCGGGTGAAAATGATGTCGCTGCCGGCGCCTTTGGGCATGGCCAGCGTCAAATCGAGTCCATCGCTGATCAATTCACCCGGCTTGGCCGCGGCTTTGCGCAGCTTGACCCATGCCGCGACCCGATCACGCGCGACATTGCGGCGCTGTTCCATATCCATGTCGGCCCAGCGTTCGGGGACCTGCACCTCGCCAATGCCCGCCGAGATCAGCCGAGTCGTGGTCACCCATCCCGGCACCCCCAGCGCCCCGGCCAGCCCCGCCCGATCAATCGCCATGGCCAGCGCCGAGCGATTCGTCTGAAGCGCAAGAAAGCCGCTGTCACTTTCGACCAGCAGGCCGAACAGGCCGGGTGCAATATCGAACTTGGCCCCGCGTTGGCCCAAAAGGCCGCGCTGAACCGGCGCAAGGTCGGTCAACCGCCCGCCCAGCACCACATCAACCTTGCCCGCCAACAGGTCGGGCACGGCCTGTTGCGCCCCCATGCGCCGAACGGCCAACGGGCGCACGCTCGATGCCCAGCCCTCCGGCATGGGCAGGCCCTGCGCATCGGGCGAAATCGGCGTCAGCCAATCCAGCCCATCGACATGTTTGAGATTCATCGGCCCCGCGCCCTGCCCGCGATGCTGCAGGCCCAGTTCGGGCTGGGCCAGCAATTGCAGGAAATTGGGCATGGGATTGGCCAGCCGGATCTCGATCACCCGCCCGGCCATCGCGCGTATATCCTCGATGACCGTCAGATCCTGCCCCAGCGCCGTCCCCTTTTGCGCGGCAATCGCCCGGCGCAGCGCCAACCTTGCGGTTTCCCCGCTCAACCTTGTGCCATCTTTCCACGTGCTGTCGCGCAGGCGGAAGATATAGCCACGCCCCTCGTCCGCCACGATCCAGCGTTCGGCCAGACCGGGCACAACCTTGCCCTCCTCATCCAGGCTGACCAGCCCTTCGCTGGTGGCGGCGCGCAGCCAGATGTCAAAGGAAGCCGGACTGTCACCCGATTCGCCCAGCACCACAACCCGCAGCGGTTGCTGCTCGCTTGAGCCATGGCAGGCCCCGACCAGCAGGGCGGCCATCAGTATGGAGATGCGATTTTTGCGCAGCATGATTGCGACAAGCCTAGAGCAATTTGCCGCGCAGGGAAACGCCCGCCAGATGTTGTTTTAGCAAGCGTTTGGAAAATTTCAGATCTTGCGCAACTGGCCCGGCTCGACCTGTGTCACCGCGGCCAGAGGGCGCATCGGGACGAAATCGGTGTTAGCGGGCGATTGCGCGGCGCGAACGCTCTTGGCGTCAATATCCTCGTGAAAGGCGACGCCAAAACGGCTTTCCTGAACCCAAGCCACCACGCCCGAAACCCAGCCGACATTGCGCAATTCGACCTCAACCGGGGTTCCGGCCACCACGCGCATGTCGCCTTCGGCCATCAGACCGCCGCTCGACAGATTGCGGATTTTGACGCGGCGCACCGGATCGCGGCCGTCCACGCGCAAACCTGCCAACATAAACAGGCTGTCGCGGTTGATCTGGCGTTGCTCGTTACCGGCCATCGTTGGCTCACTTCCCATTACTGAGGCGCCTGCTTAGGTAAACAGGCCTATGAAACCAGCCACCCTATGCCAAGGGAAGGGCTGGAAATTCACAGAAAAGTGTTAACGCGCAATGGCAAAGAAAGCGTAAACGACGCCCGGTAAGTTACGTAATCGGGATCAATCGTCGCGCGAAACGCGTTCACGACGTTCGTGGGCTTCCTGCGCCTCAACCGTCATGGTCGCGATCGGGCGGGCGATCAAACGGCCAAGGCCGATCGGCTCCCCGGTCACTTCGCAATAGCCATATTCGCCTTCCTCGATCCGGCGAAGCGCCGAGTCGATCTTGGAGATCAATTTGCGCTGACGATCGCGGGTGCGCAGTTCGATGCCCCAATCCGTTTCCGACGACGCACGATCGTTCAGATCAGGCTCGCGCAGCGGGCCTTCCTGCAACTGGCTGAGCGTATCGGCCGCCGCGCTCAGGATCAGCTTTTTCCACTGCTGCAACAGACGGCGGAAGTAGTCCAACTGCTCGGCATTCATGTATTCTTCGGCATCGGACGGGACATAATCACCGGCCAGCGATCGCCTCGCCTTGACGAGGACATCGATTTCGTCCGCCAGACCACTTGCCATTATAACCCTCCGAATTCCATCCGCGGGACTGGTAATCGTCCCATTCTATGGCTTGGCCTATAGTTTGGCCCATAAGGCTCCACAAGCGACAAAGCCAAAATCGAACAGGTTAAACCACCGCTAAATTGCGAATAGGGCGGGGCTAAAACGTTTGAAGGTGACACCGTCATGACACGCGGCAAAATTCTGCCGATGGTTTACGACTTGTTAGTCATCTTCCGACAGCTTCATCCTCATGAACAGGACATGGGGAACTTCGACATGGGATACAACCGGCCACAATCACAAGACCTCCTCTTAGGCGCATCGACGCCGGCGACAGAGAGCGCGATTTCGGGCCTCATCGCCAATTGCCTGCTGGCCGCCAGCCAGGGCTGCATCGATGCCTATTTCGATCTGGGCGTCGCCTTTTCCACCGGCAGCCATGGCGCTGTCTGTGATCTGATCGAGGCGCATAAATGGTTCAATCTGGCCGCAGTTGGTGGCCATGAAGAAGCCCAGCATTGCCGCGCCGAAGTCTCCGATGAAATGACCGTCCGCGACATTGCCGAGGCCCAACGCCGCGCCCGCGCATGGATTTTGGCCACCAAAGCGCCCATGGACCGCCACGCGGCCTGAAACGCCCTGATCCAAACGGGGTCTTATCCGCCCCGCTTGAACGGGGTACGCGTTTCCAGAAAATTCTGATCGGCGGCAATGCCTTCGCGCTCTCGGCGCAGGAAATCGGCCACCGCGTTGCGAAAGCCCGCATGGGCAATGTAATGCGCCGATGTCGTGCGTACCGGGGCATATCCACGCGCCAGCTTATGCCCACCTTGCGCCCCGGCCTCGACTCGGTTCAGGCCCATGGCGATGGCGGCATCGATTGCCTGATAATAGCACAGCTCGAAATGCAGGAAGGGCTTGTCCACGGTCGCCCCCCAATAGCGGCCATAAAGGCAATCGCCCCCGATGAAATTGAGCGCCCCGGCCACAGGACGATCATCGATAAAGGCCATGACCAGCAGGATCCGGTCCGCCATCCTTTCGCCCAACAGATCAAATGCCGCCCGCGTCAGATAGGGATTGCCCCATTTGCGGCTGCCCGTGTCCTGATAGAATCGCCAAAACGCGTCCCAATGTTCGGGACGAATCGAGTCGCTTGTCAGTTGGCGAATCACCACGCCATCCTG
This sequence comes from Novosphingobium sp. 550D, assembly GCF_057401885.1. Classification (NCBI taxonomy): domain Bacteria; kingdom Pseudomonadati; phylum Pseudomonadota; class Alphaproteobacteria; order Sphingomonadales; family Sphingomonadaceae; genus Novosphingobium; species Novosphingobium sp. 550D. The sequence continues at coordinate 199,087 of NZ_CM171613.1, forward strand.
CGCCGCGCGCCGCTCCTTGCGCAAATTCTTACGTTTGTCCGAGGACAGCGCGCCCAGAAAATCGTCAAACCCGCTATATCCGGCATTGGCCCAGTGGAACTGGATATCGTGCCGGATCAACCAGCCCGCTTTTTCAAAGGCGGCCACCTGCTCCGACTCGATGAAAGTGGCATGGGCGCTGGACAGGCCCGCATCGCGGCACATGGTTTCGGCGGTGCGAATCAGCGCCGGCATCAGATCTTCGTGGCGGGTCAGCAGACGCGGGCCGGTCGCCGGGGTAAAGGGCACCGCGATTTGCAATTTGGGATAATAATCGCCCCCCGCCCTCTCCCACGCATCGGCCCAGCTATGGTCAAAGACATACTCGCCCTGGCTATGCGTCTTGACATAGGCGGGCAAGGCCGCGGCCAGCCGACCGGCGGGATCATGGATCGTGATGGGCGCGGGTTGCCACCCGGTGCCATCGCCCACGCTATGCGAATCCTCCAACGCCGATAGAAAAGCGTGCGAGACAAAGGGGTTGGCCCCATCGGTCAACGCATCCCAATCCGCCGCGGACAGCTGGGCGACGCCGGGCTGCACATGGGCGGTATATTGGGCTTCGCTCACGCCAGACCATCTCCTTCGGCAATCAGGGCATCGGCATGGGCGATCGCCACATCCCGCTGAACCGCACGGCGCACGGTCCATGTGGCGATGGGCCAGTTTTCGCGCCATTGCGCAACTGTCTGATTGGGCAAGGCGCGAATGTCTACGGCCAAAAACTCTGTTTCTGCGGCCAGAAGAGTGCGCCGCGTCAACCACTTGGCGCGCCAGCCGGTCATGTCGCGCGCGTCCAGCACCATGCCGCGCGGCACGTCGGGCGCATGGGCGGCAAACCATCGCGGCGCGCGCGAATCGAAACTCATGATCGCCACCGGCCCGGCATAATCGGCCAGCGCATGCGCCACACCTTCGCAAAGCGGCGCGGGATCCTCACGCTTGTCCAGCTTGATCTCGATCAGCAGCGGCACCTGCCCCCGCACCAGATCGAGCAATTGCGCAAGCGTTGGAATGACATCGCGCGTGCCCGCAATCGGCAGGCGCGAGAGAACCTCCATGCCATGGGCCTTCACCGGCCCTGTGGCATGGGTCAATCGGTCCAGCGTATCGTCGTGAAAGACCACCACCGTACCATCGCCCGCCAGCCGGACATCGCATTCGATGCCATATCCGGCCGCAATCGCACAGGCGAAGGCGGAAAGCGTATTTTCCACCCAATGTGCATCAGAGCGGGCCATGTCGTGCAGCCCACGATGGGCAATCACGGCGCCGCGCAACCACGCGAGCCTGTCTTCGGCCCGCTCTGAATCACGCATGCCTCAGGCCTTTACCGCCACGATAGCATCAACCTCCACCGCCGCGCCCAGCGGCAGGACCGGCACGCCGACCGCGCTGCGGGCATGCTTGCCGGCGTCGCCAAAGACCGCAACCATCAGCTCGCTGACGCCATTGGCGACCTTGGGCTGGTCGGTGAAATCGCCGGTCGAATTGATGAAAGCGCCCAGTTTTACAATGCGCTCAACGCGGTCGAGGCTGCCGAGAGCGGCCTTCAATTGGGCCAGCAGCATCAGGCCGCAAGCCTTCGCCGCTTCATAGCCTTCTTCGGTGCTGACGTTTTCGCCAAGGCGGCCCTTGACCAGCGCGCCGTCGATAAAGGGCAACTGGCCCGAAACATGGGCAAGGCCGCCCGCCTCGACCACCGGCACATAGGCGGCAACGGGAGCCGCCGCCGCGGGCAGGGTCAGGCCCAGTTCGGCCAGACGGGCTTCAACAGAATCAGTCATTGGTATCTCCATGCAGTCGGGCCTTCAGCCAGGGCAATGCATTGGCCCAATCATCGATACGGGCATGGGCATGGCCCTGGACAAAGGCGCATTGAATATGGGGGGCCAGCAAAGGTTCGCCACAAAGATGCAGGCGGGACACATCGGGCGTCACCTCAAAAGCGGAACCGTGATGCTGGGCAATGTCGTCGATGAAAACCGCGCGGCTGGGGCGATATTCATTCAGGATGGCGCGAATCGCGGGGCCTTTGGGGCCTTGATTGGTGAACACGCGAATGTTCAAACCGTGATCGGCCAATTGCCGCGTGCGGGCCTCTTGTCGGTGGTCCTCCAGATTGGTCAGGATCACCACATCGGCATCGCGGGACAATTCGGTCATCCCCTCGATCGCGCCGGAAATTGGCGATTGGCGATGCATTTCGGTGTCGAAGAAGGCGCCCAGCAGACGCCACATCTCCGGCCCCGGCACCGCCGATCCATCGGCGCAATGCATCGAGCGCGAGAAATCATTGCCGTTCATGGTGAAGGTGACACCCTGCGTCTGGGCCAGCCAGTCGCGGAACGGGGCGATCATGTGCAACAGCACTTCATCGCAATCGGAAATGACCAGCGGGCGCGCCATTATGCCCCCCAATCCGCATCGCCCATCGGCGCGGCCAGCGCGGCATGGGCCTTTTCCAGCGCCTTTGGCGCCACGCCCAGCGCATCAGCGCAGGCGAGAAGATCCGGTTCGTGGCTCAAGACAAACTCCAATATCGCGGCCAGCACGTCGCGCTCGCCAATTCTTTCGCGCAATTCCTCCGGGCTGACCCCGGTCAGCGCCAGCAGCCGGTCGGCATGATCGTCATCCGACAGGATCCACCCCAAAGCGGCCAGAGCCAGACCTTCGGGTTCGCCATCATCCTTTTTCGCCATGCGCAGAATTGTCAGCCTCTTCGATAGGTCCTAGAGCCAGTGGCCGGAACGCAAACGACCACCCCATTACGATCACAGGCAGGCGCATGGCAAAGCGAATTATGGTTGTCGAGGACAATGACCTCAATCGCAAGCTGTTCTGCGATGTTTTGAAGAGCCAGGGCTTTACCGTCGAGCCGGTGGGCGACGGGTTGGAGGCGCTGGACAAGGCGCGCAACTTTGTCCCCAATCTGATGATCATGGACATTCAATTGCCCAATATCTCCGGGCTGGAATTGATCGAGGGGGCCAAGGCCGATCCGGTGCTGCGCTCGATCCCGGTTCTGGCCGTGACCGCCTATGCCGGAAAGGGCGACGAGGAACGCATCCGCGAAGCGGGCGCCGATGGCTATCTGGCCAAGCCTGTGTCGATTGGCCCCTTTATGGCGGCGGTGAAACGGTTGCTGGATAACACGCCCGCTTGACATTTGCCCCACACCGCCCCTTTTGCGCCGCAATTGTCGGCCAGAGGGCCTTCACCGCATTTGCATAAGGAATTCTGCATGGACCGCGCCGCCACCAGCGAAAAGATCGCCGCGCTGATCGAGCCTTTCAACAAGAAGGGCATCGCCATTTCCGACGAAACCAGCTTTGCCGGTGATCTGGAATTCGACAGCCTGACGGTGATGGATTTCGTGGCCGCCATCGAGGACGAATTCGACATCATCATCTCGATGAACCAGCAGGCCGAAATCGAAACCTATGGCCAGCTTGTCGATGCGGTCGTGAAGTTGCAGGGTTGATCACCATGACGGATCTTTTTTCCAAATTCGATCCCCTGATCCAGATGCGGACGGATCTTCTGTCCACGGGCGTGACCGATCCGTTCGGACTGGTGATGGAAAAGGTGATTTCGCCCACGGTTGCCATGTGCAACGGGCGCGAGACGATCCTGCTGGGCACCTATAACTATATGGGCATGACGTTTGACCCGGACGTAATTGCCGCGGGCAAGCAGGCGCTGGACGATTTCGGTTCGGGCACCACGGGCAGCCGCGTGCTGAACGGCACCTATGCCGGGCACAAGGCGGTCGAACAGGCGCTTTGCGATTTCTACGGCATGGATCATGCCATGGTGTTCTCGACCGGCTATCAGGCCAATCTGGGCATCATTTCCACGATCGCGGGCAAGGGTGATTACATCATCCTCGACATCGACAGCCATGCGTCCATCTGGGACGGGTGCAAGATGGGCGATGCCGAAGTCGTGCCTTTCAAGCACAATGACATCGAGGCGATGGAAAAGCGCCTGAAGCGCGTGCCCGAAGGCGCGGGCATTCTGGTCGTGCTCGAAGGCGTCTATTCGATGCTGGGCGATATTGCCCCGCTCAAGGAAATGATCGCCATCGCCAAGAAGTACGGCGCGATGGTGCTGGTGGACGAGGCGCACTCGATGGGCTTTATCGGCCCCAACGGACGCGGCGTGGCCGAGGAGCAGGGCGTGCTGGATCAGGTCGATTTCGTGATCGGCACCTTCAGCAAGTCGGTCGGCACGGTCGGCGGCTTCTGCGTTTCGAACCATCCCAAGTTCGAGATCATGCGTCTGGTCTGCCGTCCCTATGTGTTCACGGCTTCGCTGCCGCCCTCGGTTGTGGCCACCGCCGCGACGTCGGTGCGCAAGCTGATGCATGCCGCCGACAAGCGCGCCCACCTGTGGGAAAATTCGCGCGTGCTGCATGGCGGCCTGCGCGAGCGTGGGTTCAAGCTGGGCACCGAAACGCCCCAGTCGGCGATCATCTCGGTCATCATGCCCGATCTGGAACGCGGCGCGGCCATGTGGGAGGCGCTGCTGCACGAAGGTCTTTATGTAAACCTGGCGCGCCCCCCGGCAACGCCCGCCGGCATGACGCTGCTGCGCTGCTCGCTGTGCGCGGCGCATACGGCAGAGCAGGTCCAGACGATTATCGGCATGTTTGAGCGGGCCGGTAAGAAGGCTGGGATTATTTAAGGGATTATAGGTGCGAGGGACTCGTCCCTCGCGCTCCCGTTACTGTCTGCGTTGCGCCTTGGGTTCGGCGTTTTGTGTCGAACGCGGCGTTGAAATGATAAAGCCTGCGGCGCCGTTGGATGCCCGCAGGCTTTAATTTTATGAACATGACGCAGCGTCGCAATCGATACACCACCCCATTATCGGGATTGCAAAGGGATAAATCCCTTTGCCCGCCGGAGGCATAAGCCCCTTACTTCACCTGCGTCAAAGTTTCCATCGTCACCCCGGTGCATTCATCAACCTTGCCACCCTTGTGCCCGCCCAGCATCGCGGCAGCGACAAATCCGGCCACCACCAGCACGACGAACCCGGCGACGGCCATGCCAAGGTACTTGTCGATCCACGCCTTGATCGGCGCGCCGAACAGGCGGAACAGCACGCCCACGATCATGAAGCTGATCGAGCGCGAGATCACGCTGGCCAACAGGAACTTGGCGATGGGCATACCGATAAAGCCCGCCGTGATGGTGATCAGCTTGAACGGGATCGGCGTTGCGCCCTTGGCGATGATGGCGATAAAGCCCGCCTCGCCGCGCAATTTGCAGGCGGCATAGGGGAAGCTGGCCGTCAGATGCAGCGCATCGAGCAGCTTTTCCCCCACCATGGCAAAAGCGAAATGCCCGATGGCATAGCCCAGCACACCACCCGCCACAGAAGCCAATGTGGTTATAATGGCATAGCGAATGGCCCGTTCTGGCCGCGCCAGGCACATCAGCCCCAGCACCGGATGCGGCGGAATCGGGAAAAAGCTGGCCTCGACAAAGGCAAACAGCGCCAGCCAATATTCGGCAAATGGCCCGGCGGCCTTACCCATCGTCCAGTTATACAGGCGGCGCAGCATCGTAATTCCCCTAAAGTTCGACCACATGCTTAGCCAGCGCAGACCATATGGGCAAGCACGGATCATTTAACCCATATGGCACTTTATCATTGACATCGTCACGCTCAATCGGTACATATAGGGAACATCGCGAAAGACCGAGTCGCTCCGGCAGCGCCCACCTTCTAGCAATGGATCAAAGATATGGCGGACAGTCCCAAGTCCCGTCGTCAGGATGAGCTGACGGCGCCTCCGCGGCGTGGCCATGCCGATTGGAGTGCAACCTTTCTGGCCGAATTGGCCGCCACATCGAATGTCACGGCCTCGGCGGCCAAGGCGGGGGTGTCGACCCGCGTGGTTTACGACACCCGCCGCCATGACGCCGAATTTGCCCGCGCATGGCGCGCCTCGCTTTGCGAAGGATATGACGCGCTGGAAATGGCGCTGCTCTATCGCCTGCGCGTGGGCGAGTTGAAGCCCGCCACCGGCGCCAAACGCGCCACGCGCAGCTTTGACAATGCCACCGCGCTGCGCCTGCTGACCGCGCACCGCGAAACGGTCGCCCGCGAACGCGCCATTCGTGAGGAAGAGGATGCTGACGCGATCCTCGCCTCGATCAACATGAAGCTGGAAAAAATGCGCGAGCGCTGGCTCGCCGCCAAAGAAGCCAATGAGGAGGCGCCCGATGCCCAATAGCAGGATGCTGGAGTGCCTTCTGGAACAGCCCCTGGCACAAAGGCAGACTGCACTGGCGATCCTGACCCCGGCGGAACGGGCGGAATTGCGCCACCACTGGGAATTATGGGCGCGGCCCGAACAATTGCCGCCCGCTGATGACTGGCGCATCTGGCTGGTGATGGCGGGGCGCGGGTTTGGCAAGACGCGGCTGGGTTCTGAATGGATCCGCCGGGTGGCCGCCGACAATCCCGATGCGCGCATCGCTCTGGTCGGCGCGTCCCTTGGCGAAGCGCGGGCGGTGATGGTCGAGGGGGAAAGCGGCATTCTGGCCTGCTGTCCCCCACGCCGTCGCCCGCGGTTCGAACCTTCGCTGCGTCGGCTGATCTGGCCCAACGGGGCGCAGGCGACACTTTATTCGGCGGGGGAGCCCGAAAGCCTGCGCGGGCCGCAACACAGCCACGCGTGGTGCGACGAAATCGCCAAATGGGACAATGCGGCCCAGCGGTCGGAAAATGCCTGGAACAACTTGTTGCTCGGCCTGCGCCTTGGCGAAAATCCCCAAGCGCTGGCCACCACCACGCCGCGGGCGGTGCCCTTGTTGATGCAATTGCTGGGGCAAGACGATGTTTCGATCACGCGTGGACGGACACAGGACAATCTCTCGAACCTGCCCGCGCGGTTTTTGAAGGATATGCGCCGCAGCTTTGGCCGATCGGCTTTGGCGCGGCAGGAATTGGATGGCGAATTGCTGACCGATATCGAGGGCGCGCTGTGGACGCGCGCCATGTTCGAACGGTTGCGCGAACCTGTCCCTTCTGCCGCGCCGATGCGAACGGTGATCGGGGTCGATCCGCCTGCCTCGGCGGTGGGGGACGCATGCGGGATCATTGTCGCGCAATTGGGCGATGATGGTGTGGCCCGCATTCTGGCCGATGCCACGGTCATGCGTGCCAGCCCCGAAAAATGGGCGCGCGCCGTGGCCGAGGCGGCCGCCAAATGGCGCGCCGACCGCGTTGTGGCCGAGGCCAACCAGGGCGGCGCCATGGTGGAAAGCGTGCTGCGCGCGGCCAATGTCGCCCTGCCCATCCGGCTGGTTCACGCCAGCGTGGGCAAGGCGGCGCGGGCCGAGCCTGTGGCCGCGCTCTATGAAACGGGGCGGGTGCGCCATGTCGGCGCGTTCCCCGCGCTGGAGGACCAATTGTGCGGTCTGGTGGCGGGCGGTTCCTATCAGGGGCCGGGCCGGTCGCCCGACCGCGCCGATGCCGCCGTCTGGGCGCTGACGGAACTGATGCTTTCCACCCGCGCCCCGCCGCGTGTGCTCGATCTGTGACCCATTCGCCCACCATTTCATCTTGAAAGGCGACCCATGAACCTGCTTGAAACAATCGCTTCCGCCTTCAAGGGCAAGGGAGCCCGCGTGCCGCTGGCGCAATCCTATGTCTCGCCATGGTTGTTTGGCGAAAGCGGCGGCGGTCGGCTGCCGTTTGACTATCATCAGGCGGTGCGCCGCGCCTATCTGGAAAATCCGGTGGCGCATCGGGCTGTTCGGCTGGTGGCCGATGGCATTGCCGGCGCGCCGCTGGCGCCCACCGATCCTTCGCTGGCCATGCTGGTGCTGGAAACCTCGGCGGGGCAATCCTTGCTCGAAACGCTGGCCAGCCAGTTGCTGCTTCACGGCAATGCCTATGTGCAGATTTTGAAGGATGGCATGGGCTATCCGGTCGAACTCTTTGCCCTGCGCCCGGAACGGGTGACGCTGGTGTTTGGCCATGATGGCTGGCCCACGGGCATCACCTATCGCGTGGGGGATCGGTCGATGACCATCCCGATGTGCGATGCCGATGCCTCGCCCAATATCATCCATATCAAGGGCTATCATCCGGGCGATGACCATTACGGCGCGGGATGCCTTGGCGCGGCGGATCAGGCGGTGGCGACGCATAATGCGGCGGCCAACTGGAACCGGTCCTTGCTGGAAAATGCGGCGCGGCCTTCGGGGGCGCTGGTCTATGATGCGGGCAATGGCGCGGGGCTTTCGGGCGAACAGTTTGACCGGCTGCGCGAGGAATTGAACCGGGTGTTTTCCGGTTCGCCCAACGCCGGGCGGCCGATGCTGCTCGAAGGGGGCCTGAAATGGCAGTCGATGTCGATGTCGCCCGCCGACATGGATTTTGCCGCGCTGAAATCGGCCGCCGCGCGCGATATTGCGCTGGCCTTTGGCGTGCCGCCGATGCTTCTGGGCCTGCCGGGCGACAGCACCTATAACAATTACAAGGAGGCCAATAAGGCGCTCTGGCGGCTGACGCTGCTGCCTTTGGCCGACAAGCTTCTCTCCGCCATTGCCGAGGGGTTGGAGACATGGTTCCCCGATGCGCGTCTGGCCATCGACCTCGACCGCATCCCTGCTCTGGCCGAGGACCGGCAGGCGCTGTGGAGCCAGATCAATGCCGCCAATTTCCTGACCGATGCGGAAAAGCGCGAAATGCTCGGCCTTCCTGCTCTGGCCCAAGAGGTGCAGCCATGAAGCGCGAAGAGATGCTGGCCCGCCTGATGGCGCAGGAAAATGCCGAAGGGGGCGATCTGGTCACGCTGCGCGCGATTGTCGAGGAGGCCAGCGAATTGGGCGCGGCGCGGATGCTGGCGCGCATGGGGCTCAACGATGATGGCGCGCCTGATGATCTGTCCGAATTGCGCGAATTGCTGCGCGCATGGCGCGACGCCAAGCGCAGCATGTGGAAGGCCATCGTCGATTGGGCGGTGCGCGCGGGACTTGCTGCCATTCTGGTGGGCATTGCCATGCGTTCCGGGGCGGGAGGTTTGTTGAAATGACCACCGCTTCTGAAGATGGCCTGCGCTTTGCCGGATACGCCGCCCTGTTCGACAAACGCGATGCCGGGCGCGACACGATCCGTCCCGGTGCCTTTGCCCGCACATTGGCCGAACGCGACGCCCGCCGCCAAGGCCCCCTGCCCCTGTTCTGGCAGCACAATCCGGACCAGCAGATCGGCTGGATCGAAAATGCCGCCGAGGACGAGCGGGGCCTGCGCGTGATCGCCCGGATCGACAACCCGGCGGGCGGCGCGGCGGCTGCTCTGAAAGCGGGCAAGGTCACGGGCCTGAGCTTTGGCTATCGCGCCCGCGCCTTCAACCACGATGCGCAGGGGCGCGAATTGCGCGACATCGACCTGTTCGAGGTCAGCCTTGTAACCCACCCGATGCAGCATGACGCGCGGGTCCACATGGTCGCCTGAGCGCGGCCAACCATCACGATTTTCCCGTTTTTCGTCGAGCCGCCAATTTTGGGGGCGGCTTTTTTGTCAGAAAGGTAAATGCCTCATGGAACATGAAAACCTCAACGCCGGTCTCGACGCATCGTTCGACATCGTGGCGCGTCAGGAAGCTGCCGACGCCGCGCTGAACGCCCTGCGCAGCGAAATCGAGGAAGTGAAGTCGCGTTTCCGTGCCCCCGCTCGTCCGCCGCTGGCCGGTGCCATGGGTGGCAACCATGAAATGAAGGGTTTTGTCGATGGCTATCTGCGCGCCGGCCGCGACACCGAACTCAAATCGCTCAACACCGTGACGATGAGCGATGGCGGCTTTGTCGTCCCCACCGCGCTGGATCAGCAGATTGCCGAGCGCCTTCTGCGCCTCAGCCCGATCCGCGCGATTGCCCAGGTGGTTCAGACCACGACCTCGGACTATCGCAAGCTGATCGCCACCGGCGCGCCCCAGTCGGGCTGGGCCAGCCAGACCGGCGCCCGCACCGAAACCATCTCGCCCAAGTTTGCCGAAATCATCCCGCCCTCAGGTGAACTCTATGCCAACCCATCGGCCACGCAGTTCATGCTGGACGATGCCGGTTTCGATGTTGAAGCATGGCTGGCGGGCCAGATCGCGGGTGAATTCGCCCGTGCCGAAGGCGCCGCTTTCGTGTCGGGCACCGGCACAAATCAGCCGCTGGGCTTCCTGACCGGCGCGACCAGTTCGACGGCTGACGATGTCCGCAGCTTTGGCACGCTTCAGCATCTGGGTTCGGGCGATGCGGCAGGTCTGGGCACCAACCCCGATGACAAGCTGATCGATATGGTCATGGCGCTGAAACCCGGCCACCGTCAGGGCGCGGTCTGGGTGATGAACGCCGCCACCATTGCCCAGATCCGCAAGGTCAAGGATTCGACCGGCGCCTATATCTGGCAGCCCTCGGTGATCGAAGGTCAGCCCAACCGCCTGCTGGGCTATCCGGTGGTCGAAGCCTCCGACATGCCCGATGTGGCGGCCAATGCCCTGCCGATCGCCTTTGGCAATTTCCAGAACGGCTATCTGATCACCGAACGCTTTGGCACCCGCCTGCTGCGTGATCCGTACAGCAACAAGCCCTATGTCAACTTCTATGCCACCAAGCGCGTGGGTGGTCAGGTGCTCGACAGCGACGCGATCAAGCTGCTCAAGATCACCGCTTAAAGGCTCTCCCCGGCTGGTCGGGGCCTTCCATTCCTCTCCTCTCCGGCCAGCACTGCCTGGCCCCCGCGTTGTGGCGCCGCCCGCGCGCGGGGGCTCATTTTCCAATTCCTGCAAATAGGGAGACCGCCATGACGCGGGTTATCGTCACGCCCCCGGTGCTACCACCTGCGGCGCTGGCCGAGCTGAAGGATTGGCTTGGCATCACCATTTCGGCGGACGATGCGGGTCTGACCAGCCTGCTGGGCGCCGCGCTGGACGTTTGCGCCGATTATATCGGGATGGCGCCTTTGGGGGCCACCTATGAAGAAACCATCGCTGTTCCCACCGGGCGGATGGCCATTCCCGGCCCGATGGATTGGCAAAGCTGTCATTTTCCCGCCGACTGGTCGGGGCGATGTACGGGGGACGGGTGGCACCGCTTGGGTGTGCGCCCGGTTTCGGCGCTGATCTCGGTCGATGCGCTGAGCAATACCGGCACCCGCAGCGCCTTGGCGGAAAACGAATATACCACCCGCATCGACGGCGAAGGCCAATGCGCGATCCGCATCCCTGCCACCACTGGCATCGAGCGGGCGGTGATCCGCTTTACCGCGGGCCTTGCCTTGGATTGGTCCACCCTGCCCGAATCCCTGCGCCACGGCATCATGCGCCTGGCCGCGCATCAATATCGTCAACGTGAAAGCGCCGGGGCCGACGCCCTGCCCCCTGCATCGGTCACCGCGCTTTGGCGGCCTTGGCGCCGGATGCGCATGGCATGATCTCGGCCTCGTTTCAGCCCGACCCTGGCCAATTGACCGCCGCGCTGAACCGGCGAGCAGAGGCCATAGCCGAGGAAGCCGCAAGAGAGGCCCAGAACAATCGCGACAACACCGCCATGTGGCGCGATGCGCGCTTGCTCTGGCCCGCTTTCACCACCCAAGCCGCAGATCAAGGATAGACCTCATGGAAATTCCCCTGCGCGCCGGCCTGATCGGTTGGCTCAAAAGCGATGCGGCGCTGGCCGGCCTGTTGAACGCCATCACCGAGGAAGCGCCCAGTCGGACCGCCCTGCCGTGGCTGGCGATTGCCACCAGCGCCAGCGTGGACTGGAGTACGAAAACCGAACCCGGCTATGAAACCCGCATCGCCGTCGAACTTCAGCTTCGCGGGGATCGACCCGAAGATGGGGCCGCCCTGACCGGCGCGGTGCAGGCCCGCATTGCCGCCATCCCGCGCGATCAGGGCGCCTTTCGCATCGTCACGCTGCAATTCCTGCGCAGCCGCGCCGAAGCGCGCGCCAACAACACCCGCGCGATGCTGTTGGAATATCGTTTCCGCACCATCGCGGCCTGAACCCTTTCCTTATCCAGGAGATTCCCATGACCGCTCAATCCGGAGCCGCCTTTCTGCTGAAAATCACCGATGGCGGCACGCCCGCCACGTTCAACACGGTGGCGGGCCTGCGCACCACCCAAATGTCGATTGCGGGACAGGCCGTGACCATCACCACCAAGGACAGCGCGGGCTGGCGCGATCTGCTGTCGGGCGCAGGCGCGCGCACCATCTCGGTCAGCGCGGCCGGTGTGTTCATGGGATCGGCCGCCGAAACGCGCATTCGCACCAATGCGCTGTCGGGCACGCTCGACACCTATCAGCTCAGCTTTGAAGACGGCAGCAAGATGCAGGGCAAGTTCCTGGTCCAGAAGCTGGAATATTCGGGCGATTACAACAATGAGCGATCCTATACGATCCAGTTGGAAAGTTCGGGCGCGGTGGTGTCGGTATGATCGACCCCGCCAACAGCTGGCGCGGAGAGGCCAGCCTGATCATCGCGGGCGAGGCGCGGGTCCTGCGCCCCAGCTTTGCCGCGCTGGTCGCGGCCGAGGATGAGTTGGGGCCGCTGTTCGCCTTGGTGGAACGGGCCGCAGCGGGGCAATTGCGCCTTGCCGAATTGATCGGCCTGTTCTGGCACTGCCTTGCCCGGCGCGATGGGATCACCCGCGAACAACTGGGCGAAGCGGTGGTGGCTCAAGGCTTGGCAGGCGTATCGCCGCAATTGCGCTGCCTCCTTGGCCAGATCCTGCAAGGCGAAGGGTAATGGCCGACAGGGCCAGTTTTGGCGAAGGCGCGCGACGATTGTCCGGTCTGGCGGCAAGGCTGCTGGGGTGGCGCCCCGATGAATTCTGGGCCGCTACGCCTGCCGAACTGGCCGCCATTCTGGCGCCTGATGCCGCCCCCGGCACCGCCCCGCTCACCCGCGAGGAAATGAACCGCTTGATGGAGCGTGACCATGGCTAATTCTTCAAGTTCCAGCGGATCGGACACGGTCCAATCCCTGTTGATTGATGTGCGCGCCAGCACTCAGGGTTTTGCCCAGGACATTTCGGCCATGCGCAGCGGTTTTGATACGACGCTGCTGCCCGGTTTTACGCAGGCCGGATCGGCGCTCGATAACGCGCTGACGCAAGCTCTGAAACGCGGGGCCACCGGATTTGGCGATCTGCGCAACACGGCGTTAAAGGCCTTGGCCGACATTGCCGCCAGCGCTTCGACCAGCCTGTTGTCCAGCGCCTTGGGGCTGGAATCCAGTTCCAGCACGACTTCAAGCATTTCCTCATTGCTGGGATCGATCCTTGGCCTGCCGGGACGGGCGACGGGCGGCCCGGTCTCGCCGGGCCAGGCCTATCTGGTGGGCGAACGGGGACCGGAATTGTTCGTGCCCACCTCGGCCGGGTCGGTGGCACCCAACAGCGCGCTTGGCGGCGGATCGCGCGATGTCCGCGTCTCGATCCAACTGAACGGCAGCGGCAGCGACGCCCCGGCCGCCATGCAGCGATCCAGCCGTCAGGTCGCCAGTGCCGTGCGCCGCGCGCTCACCCAATCCTGATAGAATAGGAAAATCCCATGGCCTTCTGGCTTGCTTCCACCCGCGAGGGTCAGGAAACCGATTGGATCGCGCGGTTTGATCCCCGGTTCTGGACGGTGAATTTCCCCCGCCCGATGATGGCCGCGATCACCACGCCCGCACCTGACGCCTTGCGGCTGAATGCTTGTTTCCTGACGCAGGGCGATCTGGCGGGCTTGATCTGGGACAGCGAGGATACGCTGGACCATCCCTTGCTCGCCTATGCCACCAATCGCGATTATGCGGGCACGACCTTGTCCTTTCGCTGGCGCTCGGGCGGCCTTATTCCTTTGGATCAGGTCAATGGTCCGACGCTGACCATCGAAGGGCGCGATGCGACGGGCGCGGCGCGGACATGGTATGTCCGCCTGTGGAACTTTGCCATCGGATCGGGTGAAGACGCGCAGATCACCCTGCCCTTTTCCGAAGTCTTTGGCGGATGGTCGCGCGAATTGGGGATGGACCCGCTCTATCCCTCCGACATAGACCGGATGTTCATCTCGCTGGTCCCCACCGCCTATGTGGCGGGATCGACCGCGCCTTTGGCCACCGGATCGAGCGCGTGGGCAGAGATGACCAATATCCGCGCATCGGGCCAAAAGGCGATGTTGAAAACCGGCAACGTCTTTGTCCCGCCCCACGGATTGGCGATGTCGACGGCCTATGACGACAGTTTCAACCAGACTCCGGCGCGGCTGATGCGAACAATCCGCCAATTGGGCTATCGCGGCAGCGTCCTGCACTATGTTGGGATGAGCCATTTCTTTCAGCTCACCGCATCAGGCAGCGATTTTCTGGTGGGCCTTTCCAGCGATCCCTTATGCGGACCGGCGCGGGCGTGGCATGCTGAATTCTTCGCCACCTGCAAGGCTTGGGGCTATTCGCCCATTTCCTCGCTGTCCTATGAAGTTTTGGCCTCGCATTGCCCCGCGGCATGGCAACAGCGGGCCGCCAATGGCGATGCTGCGCTGACGGGCTGGTCGCCGCCCTCGACGCTGATGTCACCCGCCAACACGGCGGCGATGGCGTGGCAACAATCGGTGGCGGCCGCCTTTGCGCAATTGATGGTCGATGCGGGATGCGATGTCCGATTTCAGGTGGGCGAGCCATGGTGGTGGGTCATGGCCGATGGCCGGATCTGTATCTATGACGATGCAGCCAAGGCCAGTTTTGGCGGCAATCCGGTGGCCATTCCCGATCTGCGGGCGCCGCTGAATTCGGCCCAAACCGCGCTGCTGGATCAGGCGGGCGCGATGCTGGCGGCATCAACCATCGCGCTTGCCAATGCCGCGCAGGCCGTGGCGCAGAGCGCAGGCGCGGTTTGTGAAACGCTGCTGTTGACCTTTGTTCCGACGGTTCTGGATGCGGCCACGCCGGAGGCCAAGCGGGCCAACATGCCCGTGGGCTGGGCCAGCCCTGCCTTCGACCGGTTGCAGGTCGAGGATTACGACTGGTTGACCGCGGGGGCCGATGCACAGCGCCATGCGGCCTATCAACTGGTCAATGAACGGCTGGGCTATCCACCCGAACAACAGGATTACCTGTCCGGTTTTGTCCTGCTGTCCACGCAAACCGCCCAATGGCGTTTTATCGATCAGGGAATCGTCGAAGCGCGTGATCGGCTGGCGCATGAAATCTTCGTCTGGGCGCTGCCGCAAGTTTGCCGCGACGGTTTTGTCGCCTTGCCCTATTCCAAGGACAACAGTGATATGAACGCTTTTGACGATGTCGCCTATCCTTTGCCGCTGGGGCTGGACACCAAAATCAGCCCGTCTTTTTCGACCAGCGTAACCACGACGGCCTCCGGCTTTGAACGGCGCAACAGCTTGTGGAGCGATGCCAGGCTGAGCTTTGATGTCGGACCGGGCATCCGTTCGGAGGCGGATCTGGGCACGCTGCTTACATTCTTTCGCGCCCGGCGTGGCCCAGCGCGCGGCTTTCGCCTGTGCGATCCCAGCGATTTCAGTTCAAAGGATATGACCGGGACGCCCACCGCCAACGATCAGATCCTGGGCACCGGCAATGGCAGCAGCACAAGCTTCGCTCTGGTCAAGCGTTATGGCACGGATAACGATGCGCAATTGCGGCGAATTACACGTCCTCGCAGCGGATCGGTGCAGGTCAGCGTCAATGGCATTGCCATGGCCAGCGGTTGGACATTGGGCGCGCTGGGCGTGGTGCAGTTCGCGTCACCACCTGCCTCCGGAGCAATCGTGCGTGCCGGCTTTCTGTTCGACGTGCCGGTGCGTTTTGAACAGGATCGGCTCGATGTTTCAGGCCTGACCTTCCTTGCGGGCGAGGCGCCTTCGGTTCCTCTGATCGAAGTGCGGGAGGCAGTATGAGCCGGGTATGGTTTGCGCAAGAACTGGAAACGGTCGCAACCTATTGGCGGATCATGCGCCGCGATGGGGTAACGCTGGGTTTTTCCACGCATGATCGCGATCTTTGGTTCGACAATGTCGCCCATCTGGCCGCGCCGGGGATGATGCCCGCCGCGATCCGGCGCACTTGCGGATTGGATGACGATTCGGCCGAAATCCACGGCGCCATCAGCCATGACGCGATCAGCAGCTTTGATCTGCAATCCGGTCGGTTTGACGGCGCGCGCGTCATTGTAGGCGTCGTGGATTGGGAAACGATGGAGCATCAGGCGCTTTATCGAGGCGAGATCGGCACGCTCAGTCAGCAGGAAGTCCAAGGCTTTGTGGCCGAACTGGCATCGAGCAAGGCCGAGTTGGCGCGCGATCCCATCCCCCGCACCAGCCCGACCTGCCGGGCCGAATTTTGTGGCCGCGAATGCGCCTTGTCCGCCGCACGTTTCAGCCATGAAGCGACGCTGTTGGCGCATGATCTGGACAGCAATCTCATTCATCTGACGACCTCGCTTGACCTCGATCTTCTGCTGGGCGGGCAACTGCGATGGATCGATGGGCCTTACGCAGGCATTTCCATGACGATCACCGGTCGGTCGGGCAGTTTTCTGATGCTGGACCATCCGCTGGATCAGACGTTGACCGCAGGCCTCCGCGTCGAATTGCGTGAAGGGTGTGACCACACTTTGGCCACGTGCAGCCAACGCTTTGGCAATGCGATCAATTTCCGCGGCGAACCCTTCCTGCCCGGAAACGATCTGGTGGTCCGCTATGGTGTGTCGGGATGAGCAGGGGGCCGGATCTGGCGCAGGCCGCCGAAGGTCTGGTCGGCACGCGCTTTCGTCTGCATGGACGCCATCGCGAACATGGTCTGGACTGCCTTGGTGTGTTGGCCGCATCGCTGCGCGAGATCGGTTTACCGGGTGATTTTCCAACCGATTATGCATGGCGCAACACCAATGCGCAGCGGCCGGCTGATCTGGCCGCCCGTTGGAATTTCGTGCCCGCCCAAGGCGTGATCCAGCCCGGTGACGTCATCCTGCTGAGGATGAAGGCGGCCACGCTGCATTTCATCATCGCCGTCACCCAAGGCGCTTTCATCCATGCCCATGCGGGCCTGCGACAGGTCCTCCTCGCCCCCCTCATGCCCGAGGGGGAGATCGTGCAGCACTGGCGTCTTGATCCAAAGCTTTAAGGAACCAGAACATGGCTACTCTTTTGTTCACGGCAATCGGCACCGCCTTTGGCGGGCCTTTGGGTGGCGCTTTGGGTGCCCTGGTCGGCAGTCAGATCGACGGTTCGATTTTCGGCACCAAGAAACGACAGGGCCCGCGCCTGCAAGACATGAGCGTCACGACGTCCACATATGGCGCAACCTTGCCGCGCCATTATGGTCAAATGCGCGTTGGCGGCACCATCATCTGGGCAACCGATTTAAGCGAGCATGCATCGACCACCGGCGGGGGCAAGGGCCAGCCATCGACCACAAGCTATAGCTATACGTCATCCTTCGCCGTTGCTTTGGCCAGTCGGCCCATTCAGGGTATCGGTCGGATCTGGGCTGATGGCAAATTGCTGCGCGGGGCTTCGGGTGATCTGAAGGTCGGGGGAACATTGCGTATCCACACGGGTGCCGATGATCAACCCGTCGACCCGCTGATGGCTGCGGTCTTGGGGGCGGCCAACTGTCCGGCGTTTCGAGGCACGGCCTATGTCGTGTTTGAAAGCCTCCAACTGGGCGAATTCGGCAATCGGTTGCCCAGCCTCAATTTTGAAATTTTCTGCGATGAAGGAACGCTCAATCTGGGCGCTCTTGTTCACGATTCGGTCGATGAGGCGCGGGCTGACTTGCCGGTTGAAGGCATCCTTGGCTTTTCATGCAGCGACCCGTTGGCCGACACATTGGCGACCTGGATGCCGGTTGTCCCCATCACTTGCGATGCAGACGGCGGCGGATTGACCATCGCCCATCAAAATGGCTCGGTTACACGAAGCCTGGGTGAGCCGGTGGCAGCCACTACGTCGGGTGACTTCGGCGGCAAAGCAGGATTTAGCTGGAAGCGCACCCCGCCCAGCAAGTCGCCCCCGCGAACGCTGCGCTATTACGATCTGGACCTTGATTACCAACCCGGCTCCCAACGCGCGCCGGGCGCGACCTTGCCCGGTCAACCCAAAACGATCGACCTGCCGGTTTGCACCACCAGCGGTCAGGCCTTTCGCCTGATCTGCAGCGTGGCACAGAACGAAGGCTGGGCACAGGAAACCATTCAGTGGCGATGTGCGGAGCTCGATCCCGCGATCACTCCGGGTACATGCGTCACACTGCCCGATATCTCTGGTGTCTGGCGGGTGGATGACTGGGAATGGCGTGATACCGGTATTGAACTGGGACTGTCGCGTATCGCGCCAACCCAAACGCTGACACTTGGCACAACGACGTCGGGCCAAGCCAATCTGGCTTCCGATCTTATACTGGGTCCGACGCAGATCGTGGCGTTTGAATTGCCGTCTGATGGCACAAATGCCGGTGACAGCGGCCTGATCTATGCCGCGCTTTCGACATCGGGCAACACATGGAAGGGAGCCACCATCTATGTGGATGACGGCACGGGCGCGCTGATCCAAATCGGCAACAGCAGCCGCCAGATGGCCACCATTGGCAAGACCGCAACGGCTCTGGCCAGTGGGCCTACTCATCGGCTGGATCGGCAAAACACGGTCGAAATAGAATTGGCAAATGATCATTTGGCACTGGTCGATGTCACCATGGCCGAATTGGCCGCGGGCAAAAATCGTGCCTTGCTTGGCCGCGAGATCATCCAGTTTGGCCGTGCGGTCCCGCTGGGCGGGACACGATGGAGGCTTGAACAATTGCTTCGCGGCCGAGGTGGCACAGAAGCCCAAACCGACGGTCATGCAATTGATGAAGACTTCAGCCTTATCGACGACACGATCACGGAACTGGACAAAAGCAGGATTGGCACCGCGCCAAACGTGTTGATCGCCGCCATGGGCCTTGGTGATGCCAGCCCGGCGGAATCGTCCATCGCATGCCGAGGTATCGCAACCCGTCCTCTTACCCCAGTCCACGGTGCGGCAGTATTCCAGACCGATGGCAATTTGGCGCTCGCTTGGACCAGGCGCGCGCGGGGCTGCTGGACTTGGTCGGATGACGTGGACGTACCGCTTAAAGAGGAAAAAGAGGCCTATATAGTGGGCTACGGCCCGACGGCTGCGCCCTATGCCTATTGGCAGGTAGGCACACCCGAGCTGACACTTTCTCCAGAGGCGCAGGCGACGCTGGTCACCAGTCATGGACACGCTTCGATCTGGGTCAAGCAAAGTGGGACCTATCAGTCATCCGACGCCCTGTACCTCTGCGCCCTGTGAATTTCCGAATGAAACAACCGAATAATCCTAAGGAGAGTTTTCATGAGCGACCCGCTGACCTTTGAAAATTCCAGCCCGCGTTTCGGCTTGCCCTTCCTCTATGTCGGACAGGCGCAAAAGGAGTTCTACGTCAACGAAGCCTTGGCGCGCGCGGACACTCTATTGCACTGTGCCATCGAAGGCACAGCTGCTACGCCACCTGCAACACCGGCCAATGGAGACGCATGGCATATTGCATCAGCGCCCACTGGTGAATGGAGCGGGCAGTCAGGCAAAATTGCCAGCTGGCAAAGCGGGGCTTGGACATACATCACCCCTCAAGATGGCATGCGCATTTTCAATCGAGCAACCGGCCAATCTTGGCTTTACTTTTCCGAGTGGAAAATTCCGCAAGAAGTAACCACACCCACAGGCGGAGGGAATGTCGATTCGGAAGCAAGGGCGGCCTTAAATCAACTGATTGCAGCATTAAAGTTGGCAGGTATTTTACCCTAAGAGGTTCATCGCGCAGAAAAGCGCCAAAGCCAGCATTCCGAATTGTCGCACATGTGCCCAATATGCAACAGTCTTTGGAATTTCTCGGCTTGCACCCCTGTTAGCGAGGCGGTAGACCTGCGACCAATTGGTAGCCTCTCACTCGCACAAGGGGAAAACACATGCGCAAGATTGCCTTGGGCTTGGCGTTGGCATCGACTGCCCTCGCTACGCCGGCACTGGCCAAAGACAAGACCTGGTACGTCGAAGGCGACGCCGGTGGTGTCATCGTAGAATCCAACCCCGTCGCCAACGTCACCGCTGGTGGCACGGCTCTGGGTAACATCAAGTCGAAGCTCGGCTACGACTTCGGCGGTATCGTCGGTTATGACTTCGGTCCCTTCCGTCTGGAAACCGAAGCCAGCTATCGTCGCGTGAAGACCAAGTCGTTCGAAGCTGCGAACGGCACCACCTACACCTACTCCAACGGTCAGGTCGCAGGTAGCACCAGCGCACTGAGCTTCATGGCCAACGGCCTGCTCGACTTCGGTCCCGACAACGGCCTTCAGGGCTTCATTGGCGGCGGTGTCGGCGTTGCTCGCGTCAAGAGCTTCAACGCAACCTCGGTTGCTGCTTATAACGTTAACGATTCGGCCACCGGCTTTGCTTGGCAGGCCATTGCTGGCGTTCGCGCTCCCATCAGCAAGAACTGGGATCTGGGCCTGAAGTATCGCTACTTCAACGCTCCGGGTGCTGACCGCTTTGTGGGCTTCACCGGCAACACGCTGTCGGAAAAGTTCCACTCGCACTCGCTGCTGGCGACGCTGACCTACAACTTCGGTGCTGAACCGGCTCCGGTTGCTCCGCCTCCGCCTCCGCCGCCCCCGCCGCCGCCTCCGCCGCCTCCGCCGCCTCCGCCGCCTCCGCCGCCCCCGGCTCCGGTGTGCAACAAGGGTCCCTACATCGTGTTCTTCGATTGGGATAAGGCCGACATCACCCCTGAAGCAGCGTCGATCCTCGACAGCGCTATTCAGGCCTATGGCAACTGCGCTTCGGTTCCCGTCGTTCTGGCTGGCTATGCCGACCGCTCGGGTACGCCCAAGTACAACGTGGCCCTCTCGGCTCGTCGTAACGCTTCGGTCCGCGGCTACTTCACCTCGCACGGCATCGCTGACTCGGCGATCTCGAGCCAGGCCTTTGGTGAAGCCAACCCCCGCGTTCCGACCGCCGACGGCGTTCGCGAACTTCAGAACCGTCGCGTGGAAATCACCTACGGTCCGGGTTCGGGCAACTAAGTCCAGCCTTTCAGGCAGACACGGAAGGGGCAGCGAAAGCTGCCCCTTCTTTTTTGCCAGCCAGCCTGACGCTTAGCAATCCAGTCATTTGCCGCTTACGGCCAAAACCAACACGCGAAACAAACCAAAAAAACAGGCTGGAACTCATAATCGAGCCCAGCCTTTATGGGATGGCCCGCCCCTTTTCCCCGGCATCGGATATGATGCTGGTGCTTGAAGAGGAAAGGAGCGGACCGATGTCTATTGTGATCCTTGGCGTTGATTTGGGCAAGAATGCCTGCAGTGTGGTTGGCGTGGATGCGGCGGGAGCTGTCGTCGTACGCAGGTCGATGCGCCGCCAGACGCTGGTCGACTACGTTGCCAAGCTTCCTGTGTGCGTGGTCGCGATGGAGGCATGTTGCGGTGCCCATTATCTGGGGCGCCTGTTCGCCGCGCACGGACATGAGATCCGGCTGATGTCGCCGGAGTACGTACGGCCGTATGTCAAAGCACAGAAGAACGATGACCGCGACGCCGAGGGGATCGCGGAGGCCGCCTCGCGTCCAACGATGCGCTTCGTCGAACTCAAGACCCAGGAGCAGTTGGACATCCAGACGCTCCACCGGGTTCGCTCGCGCCTGGTGGCTGAGCGCAGGAGCCTGACCAACCAGTTGCGGGCGATCCTGCTGGAGCGCGGGACCATTTTCCCGGTTGGGCGGCGCAAGCTGGAACTCGGCATCGATGCCCTGCTGGCCGATGAGGATACGACCTTGTCACCGCGTCTGCGCCAGTTGGTGGCCGAACTGCGTGCCGAATGGCGCGAACTCGATACCAGGGTGGAAGCGCTGAACGGCGAGTTTGTCGAGCTGGCGCGCAATGACGCGGCTGCCCGGCGGCTCACATCCATCCCCGGCGTCGGGGTGCTGAACGCAACTGCCCTGATTGCAGCCGTGGGCGATGCCAGCAGCTTTGCCAAAGCCCGAGACCTGGGTGCCTGGCTCGGTCTGGTGCCCCGTCAGCATACTACCGGCGGCAAGCCGCGGCTGCTCGGCATCTCCAAGCGAGGCAACACCTACTTGCGCACCTTGCTCATCCACGGTGCCCGAGCAGCATTGCCGTCGCTGGCGCGAAGCGAGACCCCGTTGGGGCGCTGGTTGACAGGAATGATCGAGCGAGGAGTCCACCGCAATGCTATCGTCGTCGCGCTGGCCAACAAGCTGGCGCGGATCGCATGGGCGGCCTTGCGCAAGGACGCGACGTTCGAACGCGGCTACCCAGTCGCGGCATAACCGGATCGGCCGCACGCATCTTCGTGCATAGGCCAACGATGTTTGCAGGAAGGATCGTGAAGATGGCCTGACAGTCGATCGGCGTCTGGAAAGCCCGGCCAAAAAAATGGCACTCGTTGCCGGCGTCTTTATTGTGGCTCCAGACGTGCGGATGTCCATCTTGGCCATGGGGTCACCCATGAGACCGCATACGTTGACGCAGACTGATCAGAACACTTCAAAATCCCCCTTGCAGACGGGGCGGGCCATACGTTTTTTGGGTCTATAAATCTGAAATGGCCAACTTCTACTTCACAGCGTAGCGAACCTTATCCTCAAGGCCTGCTTCGGCAAAACCGGCCAAGCGCAGTCGACAGCTATCGCACAAGCCACAGGCTGCGCCATCGGGCTGCGGATCGTAACAGGACCAACTCATGCCCACATCCAGCCCAAGCCGGTCTGCTTCACGGGCAATGTCGGCCTTGCCCAAAAACTGCAGCGGAGCATGGATGGTGAACTCGCTACCCTGATCGCCCGCCTTGGTCGCCAATCGCGCAAGTTCAGTGAAACCAGAGATAAATTCCGGTCGGCAATCAGGATAGCCCGAATAATCCAGCGCGTTGACCCCGATGAAGATGTCAAGTGCCCCGACAGCCTCGGCCCACGCCAGCGTGAGCGAAAGGAACACAAGATTGCGCGCCGGGACATAGGTCACCGGAATCCCCGGCTCCAACCCATCCTTGGGCACATCAATATCATCCGTCAGCGCCGAACCGCCAAATTGGCGCAAATCAAGCGGCAAAACCACATGCCTTGCCGCGCCCAATTCCTTGGCCAGCACACGCGCAGCATCGATTTCGCAGCTATGACGCTGGTTATAGTCGATGGTCAGCGCATAAATTTCATAGCCAGCCTCGCGCGCCAGCCCAGCCGACACCATCGAATCAAGCCCACCCGAGAGCAGGACGACCGCCTTGCGGCCCGGAGAAACAGGAATTTGGGTCATATCCATCTCATTGCGGCAAGGCCGATCAGGCCCGCAACACCTTACATCGAAATCGGGAAGAGCTTAGAGCAAAAGGCACAATCGATAATGATCGCGCCATTTTCGTCTCGCATTTCCGCTAAATCGCCCTCGCCAAACCGCGACAGGATCGAACGATAGTGTTCTTCGCTGCACCGGCATCCACGCTTGAGCGGTGCATCTTCGGAAACACGCACCTCGCTCTCTTCGTGGAAAAGTCGCCAAACCAACTGATCCAGCGCCAAATCGCGATCAACCAGTTCAGCGTCCCGTGTCGAACCGGCCATCACCGCCACATGTTCCCAATGCGGATGATCGAGCTGCACATGTAAGCGAGCGCGCCCCTCCTCACCATCGGGCAAATGCTGAATCAACAGGCCGCCAGCAACACAATGCCCGCCTTCGTCCGAGGTCGCTACACGGATCAGCGTCGGGACCTGTTCCGACTGAATGAAATACGCTTGACAAGCCTCCGCCAGAGAATCGCCCTCAAGCGGCACAACTCCCTGATACCGCTGCCCCGTTACGGCCAGGTCGAAGGTAATCGCCAGATAGCCCTTGCCGAACAGATCATGCAGTGTCGGATTCGGCCCAAGCTTGGCCAGACGCTCCTCGTCATGGCGAGCATAGCCGCGCACCTCGCCATTGCGATAATCACAGACCAACAGATCGACGACGCCATCCTGCGTCTGCGCCTGCATGGTCAACTGGCTATCCTGATCCTTGAGCAAAGATCCCATCAGCGCACCCAGCACCAGCGCCTCGGCCAGCAGCTTGCGGATCGGCGGCGGATAATCATGTGCCGATTGCACGAGGTCGAGCACGGGGCCAAGGCGAACCGCCCGCCCCCGTGCATCACGCGACGGAATGGTGAAGTGCAGAACGCAATCCATGCCGTCGCTCACAACTGTCCAAAGGCCCAGCGCAGAACCGACTTCTGGGCATGAATACGGTTTTCCGCCTCATCCCAGACAACGCTTTGCGCGCTGTCGATCACGCTGTCGGTCACTTCCTCGCCGCGGTGCGCGGGCAGGCAGTGGAGGAACAAAGCCCCCGGTGCCGCCTGCGCCATCAGCGCGTCATTGACCTGATAGGGCTCCATGGCCTTGATCACGGCCTCGCCGCCCGGCTGCCCCATCGAAACCCAGGTGTCCGTCACCACCACCTGTGCGCCGCGGGCTGCTTGGGCGGCGTCCTGCGTAAAGGTAATCTTGGCGCCGCGCGCCTCGGCTTCCTTTACAAAAGCTGCATCCGGTTCAAAGCCCTTGGGCCCGCCAACGCGAATGTTGAACTTCAGCAGGCCGGCCGCCTCAATCAGCGAATGAAGCACATTGTTGCCATCGCCCAGCCAGGCCATTTCCATGCCCGGCAAAGCCGCACCGCGTTCCAGCAACGTCAGCAGATCGGCCATGATCTGGCACGGATGCGAAGCGTCAGTCAGACCGTTGATCACCGGAACATCGGCATAATGCGCCAGTTCCTCGATCTTGGCGTGATCATTGGTGCGGATCATGATTGCATCAACCATGCGGCTCAGAACACGGGCCGTATCGGCAATGGTCTCGCCCCGGCCCAGCTGCATGCCGCCCGCGTCCATGACGATCGCGCTGCCGCCCAACTGACGCATCGCCATGTCAAAGGACACCCGCGTCCGGGTCGAATTTTTTTCAAAAATCATCGCCAAAACATGCCCGGCCAAAGGCGCGTCCGCATCGGCCTGCCCCTTGGTCCAGCCAATGCGCGCCCGCTTGCGATCGAGCGCATCATTGAGCATCGCGACGACCGCGTCACCTCCCGCATCAGAAAGGTTCAGGAAATGCCGAGCCATCATGCCACCTCTTCAGGCTGATAGCTGGCCGCAGCGGCCGACAGCTTTTCCATGAATTCGTCGATATGGCTTTCATCAATGACCAACGGCGGCAGAATCCGCATGGTTTTGTCGCCCGCCGAAACGCAGAGCAATTGATGATTGTCGCGCAGATGCGCCACGAAAGGCCGCGGCTCAACCTTCATCTTCAGGCCGAGCATCAGGCCACGCCCGCGCACCAGTTCAAACAGATCGGGATAATTACCGATGAACTGTTCCAGACGGCTGGTCAGCTTGGCACCCATGTCGCGCACATGCGCCATGAATTCATCGTTGGCCACCGCGTCAAGCACCGCATTGGCTGCCGCCATCGCCAGCGGATTGCCGCCATAGGTGCTGCCATGCGTGCCTGCGACCATACCGCGCGCCGCCTTTTCGGTGGCAAGGCAAGCGCCCACGGGGAATCCACCGCCGATACCCTTGGCCGTCGCCAGAATGTCGGGCACGACGTCAAACTGTTCATAGGCATAGAAAGTACCGGTCCGCGCCACGCCGGTCTGCACTTCATCGAAAATCAGCATCAGGTCATGCTCGTCGCACAGCGCCCGCAGAGCCTGCAGGAACTCCTCGGTAGCCACCTTGACACCGCCTTCACCCTGAATCGGTTCGATCAGGATACCGCCCGTATTGGGACCGATCGCAGCCTTCACAGCTTCCAGATCACCGAAATCGACATATTTGAAGCCCGGCAGGATCGGCAGGAAATTCTTATGCATCTTTTCCTGATTCGACGCCGAAATCGTCCCCAAAGTCCGGCCATGGAAGGCTTCCTTGAAGGTGATCAGTTCATATTTGTCGAGATTACCGATCTGCTGATGATAGGCCCGCGCCGTCTTGATCGCGCATTCCACGGCTTCCGCGCCCGAATTGGTGAAAAACACCGTATCGGCAAAGGTCATTTCAACCAAGCGCTTGGCCACGCTTTCCTGATGCGGGCTGCCATACAGGTTCGACACATGCATCAGCGTTGCAGCCTGCTGCTGAATCGCTCCGATCAGGCCTTCATGGCTGTGGCCCAACAGATTCACCGCAATACCGGCCGCAAAATCGAGATATCGGCGACCGTCCTCGCCAATCAGATGGCAATGCTCACCACGCACCGGCCGAAAGGCGGTCCGCGGGTAAACAGGCATCAAAGGCGAAATGGTCATCGATATTTCCTTTGCATTCCAGACGGCTCCAAAAGCGAGGAGCCTGTTTTCATTCCAGACAATGTTCAGCAGAATTTTCCGAGGCAACCGGAATTTTCCGAAACAGCTGCAAACGCGAAATGGCGGCGGCCCGAACCGATTCGTTCGGACCTGCCGCCATTTGCGCGCGTTTATGCTGTCGCCGCCTTTGGGTCAAACCTGTCCGTAAAGGAAATCAGATTTGACCCACGAAGGCCATGCGTCCTCTATTGCAAGAGGTTCGGGATCAACCCTGACGCGGCGAGAGGTTGACCGCCGAGTACTTGCCTCGTCGATCGACTTCGATGTCGAATTCCAGACGGTCGCCTTCGTTGATTTCACGAAGACCCGAACGTTCGACCGCGCTGATGTGCACGAAAGCGTCAGGCTGGCCGTCATCACGCGTGATGAAGCCGAAGCCCTTCATCGCGTTGAAAAACTTGACCGTGCCGGTTGCCTTTTCACCGGTCAGCTGGCGCTGGGGAGCAGCGGGTTCGCGCTTGGCGACCGCGATCACATCACCCACCACCGACAGATCGCTGGCCGACACTTTGCCGCCACGATCCACCAGGGTGAATTCCAGACCCTGACCTTCGGCCAGACCTTCAAGACCGGCGCGTTCGACCGCGCTGATGTGCACGAACACATCTTCGCCGCCGTCTTCACGCTGGATGAAGCCGAAACCCTTTTGAGCGTTGAAGAACTTTACGACGCCCTTGCCCTGGCCAACAACCTGAGCAGGCATGCCGCCGCCGCCACCGCCGCCGCGCGGGCCGCCGAAGCCGCCACCGCCGCCGCCGCCGAAGCCGCCGCCACGCGGGCCGCCGCCGAAGCCACCGCGATCGCCGCCGCCGAAGCCGCCACGTTCACGACCGCCACCGAAACGGTCGCCGCCGCCAAAGCGATCACCGCCGCCAAAGCGGTCGCCACCACCCATGAACGGATCAAAGCTGTCTTCGCCGAACCCGTCGCGCTTGTCTCGGCCCCTGCCGCGACGCCCTCTATCAAAACCCATAAAACCGAAAGTACCTTCGCTTCGCCCTGATCCAAATCGCGTGGCACGTGGACGAAACGCACCAAACGACAGGGCAAGCAGCCACGCACAGCGCGTAGCCCTTTCCTCTGCACTTTAAGGCATATCCTAAATTCCAAGGCATGGCGAATAGAATCGCGTCCAAATCCAAGAATATCCGAAAAAAGTGCTGCAAGTGCGCGACTCATCCACCTCCCATAAATCCTCGCTTGTGCGATCCATTCCCGATTGGCAGAGCGATTCCAGCCAATTGGCGCGGCACATTCGCCAACGCGCCTGCCTTGAACAGGAGACATGCATGTTCCGCCAGATTTCCGAGCGCGTCTGGGCCAGCCCGCAAATCAGCCTTGCCGATGTCGAGGCCGCTGCGGCGCAAGGCATCAGCCTGATCATCAACAACCGCCCCGAAGGCGAAAGCGATGACCAGACGCCGGGCGATTCCATCGCGCAGGCCGCCGCCGCCGCAGGCCTTGGCTATGTCGCCATCCCCGTCACCCACGCCGGTTTCAGCCAGGCGCAAGTCACGGCCATGGTCGATGCGCTCAAGGGCGATGGCAAGATCCTGGCCTATTGCCGCTCAGGCACCCGCTCGACGCTGCTCTGGTCGCTGGCTCAGGCCAGCCTTGGCGCTGATCTGAACGAAGTCACCGCGCAGGCCGCCGCCGCCGGCTATGATGTCAGCCCGGTTCGACCGCTGATGGACATGCTGGCTGCACAGGCTCGCTAATCTATCAGCTAAAACGCAAAAAGGGTCGGGGTTCGCTCCCCGGCCCTTTTTTGCTGCCCTGCGCGCATAAAAAAGGGGCCGGAGCGGCTGGCTCCGGCCCTTTGTTAGTTTGTCGTTCGCAGGAGGAACATCGGTAGGCGGAACCGGGGAGGAAGAGAGAGAGGAGAAACCCCAGCCCCGCCAAACTTTTAAATTCACATGTTGTAGGCGCGTTCGCCATGCTCGGTGATGTCGAGGCCTTCGCGCTCGGCTTCTTCCGAGGGACGCAGACCGATGGTCTTGTCCAGAGCGATGAACAGGATCGCCGAACCAACACCCGAGAGAACCAGCGTCAGGACGACGGCCTTGATCTGGGTGATCACCTGACCAACCATGTCATAGGTGCCGGCCTTGGCGGGGAATACGGTGTAGTCCACCCAGCCCTGACCGCCCAGCGAGGGGTCGGCAACGATGCCGGTGCCGATGGCGCCGACGATACCGCCGATGCAGTGCACGCCGAACACGTCGAGCGTGTCGTCATACTTCAGCTTGTTCTTCACGGTCGACACGAAGAAGAAGCAGATCGGCGAAACGATCAGACCCAGAACGATCGAGGTCATCGGAGCCGCAAAGCCCGAAGCCGGCGTGATGGCAACCAGACCAGCCACAGCACCCGAAGCAGCGCCCAGCATCGAGGGCTTGCCATGCTTGACCTGTTCAACCAGCGACCAGCTGACAGCGGCGGCGGCGGTGGCGACGAAGGTGTTGATGAAGGCCAGCGAGGCCAGACCATTGGCTTCCAGATTCGAACCGGCGTTGAAGCCGAACCAACCAACCCACAGCAGCGAGGCGCCGATCATGGTCATGGTCAGCGAGTGCGGCGGGGTGGCTTCCTTGCCATAGCCTACGCGCTTGCCGATCACGAGGCAGCCGACCAGGCCAGCAATACCGGCGTTGATGTGCACAACCGTGCCGCCAGCGAAGTCCAGAGCGCCCCAACCATAGAGCAGGCCAGCATCGGCGGTGTTATCCGACAGGAAGTCGGGACCGGCGAAGTACCACACCATGTGCGCCATCGGGAAATAGATGAAGGTCAGCCACAGCACCGTGAAAATGATCAGCGGGGTGAACTTCACGCGTTCTGCAAAAGCACCCACGATCAGCGCCGGCGTGATGCAGGCAAAGGTCATCTGGAAGATGACATAGGTGTATTCAGGCAGATAGACGTTGTTCGAGAAGGTGGCCGCATAGGTGCTGGCCGAAACGCCCATCAGGAACGCCTTGGAGAAGCCGCCAACAAAGGGCGAACCGCCGGTGAAGGCCATCGAATAGCCCCAGCACACCCACACAAGGGCGGCCACCGAAACGATCATGAAAACCTGCATCAGCACGCTGAGCATGTTCTTGGTGCGGACAAGACCGCCATAAAACAGGGCCAGAGCCGGGATGCTCATCAACAGCACCAGCACCGCGGACACGAGCATCCAGGTGTTGTCGCCCTTGTTGACCATGGTGGCCATCTGTTCGGCGGTCGGCGCCTTGATCGGCGCGGCCTGCGCAAAAGCGGTGGTGGCGGCAAAGAGCGATGCGCCCAAAGCCCCAGCGCCGCAGATCATCTTGCGGATCATAGTGGGTTCACTCCTAAGGCTGGCACCGCTCACAGGGCGGTATCCCCGGTTTCACCGGTGCGGATGCGGACGGCCGAGGCCAGGTCGAGCACGAAGATCTTGCCATCGCCGATCGCTTCGGTGCTGGCGGCCTGCTGGATGGTTTCGACCACGCGCGGCGCCAGTTCGTCGCTGGCGGCGATCTCGATCTTCACCTTAGGCAGCATGTTGGTCGAATATTCGGCACCGCGATAGATTTCGGTCTGCCCTTTTTGCCGACCAAAGCCCTTCACTTCGGACACCGTCAGACCGGCGACCCCAAGTGCGCCGAGAGCTTCACGCACCTCGTCGAGCTTGAACGGCTTGATGATGGCGATGATGAACTTCATGCCTATCCCCTATTAGCCCACCGGCCCTGCGCCGGCATGCCAATAGGGATTGCAAGGGGCGTGCCAATTCATCGCTTCTTGAGATTTCGGTTCATCTCGGCGCGAATTGGCATCATCTGGCGGATAAATCATCGGACACCGCGCCCGATTCCTATGCATCTGCTTAAAATTTAGGCAGGCATTTGACCCTAAACGCGCCACGCCCAAAAAATTGCGCGCCAGAACCGGGGTTCCGACGCGCAATTTTTATCCAGCGATGATACCGACCCTTACCGCTCCTTGGTCGCGGAAAAGGTCAATTCGGGATTGCGCTCCTGCTGATACGAAACGTCCCAGACCGAGCGCGCCATGAACACCGGATCGCCATCGCGGTCCTTGGCCAGATTGGCGCGGTTGAATTCGGCAAAGTCAGACAGGGCCTTGGCATCGCCCTTGACCCAGCGCGCCGTGTCAAAGGGCGCCGGTTCGAGCATCGCCCCGACCTTATATTCCGCCTCCAGCCGCGAAATCAGCACGTCGAGCTGAAGCTGGCCCACGACGCCGACAATCCATTGACTGCCGATTTCGGGATAGAAAACCTGAATCACGCCTTCTTCCGAGAGATCGTCCAACGCCTTGCGCAATTGCTTGGTCTTGGTCGGGTCCTTCAATTGCACGCGGCGCAGGATTTCCGGCGCAAAATTGGGCAGGCCGGTGAAGCGTACCTTGTTCGTTTCCGACAAAGTATCGCCCACGCGCAACGTGCCGTGGTTGGGAATGCCGATAATGTCGCCCGGCTGCGCCTCATCGGCGATTTCGCGGTCCTGTGCAAAGAACAGGATCGGCGAATGCACCGCAATCGGCTTGCCCAAAGCGCTGGGAGTCAGTTTCATGCCGCGCTTGAACGTGCCCGACACCAGACGCATGAAGGCGATACGGTCGCGGTGCATCGGGTCCATATTGGCCTGCACCTTGAAGATGAAGCCCGTCACCTCGCCGCCCGAAGGGTCGATTACGCCAGCCTCGCTCGGCTGGGGCCGCGGCGGGGGCGCAATGCGGGCAATTGCCTCGATCAATTCGGCCACGCCAAAGTTTTTCAGCGCCGAGCCAAAGAACACCGGCGTCAGATCGCCGTGGCGATAGGCCTCTAGATCAAATTCGGGATAGCCCGCCTGCCCCAGTTCGATCTCCTCGGCAAATTCCTCCGGCACCGGCTCGTGATCGACCTTGCCCAGAAATTCGCGGCTGTCGCCCTCGGGACGGCTGATGCGACCGCTGTTCAGGTCAAGGATACCCTCAAACTGGCCGCCCATGCCCACCGGCCAGCTCTGCGGTGAAACGTCCAGCGCCAGCGCATCGGCCACTTCGTCAAGAATCTCGAACACCGGGCGGCCTTCACGGTCCACCTTGTTGACAAAGGTGATGATCGGCACATTGCGCATCCGGCACACTTCAAACAGTTTGCGCGTCTGCGGCTCGATGCCCTTGGCCGCGTCAATCACCATGATGGCCGAATCCACCGCGGTCAGCGTGCGATAGGTATCCTCCGAGAAATCCTCGTGCCCCGGCGTGTCGAGCAGGTTGAAGGTGATATGCCCCAGCCCTTCGAACTCGCGGGCAAAGGTCATCACGGATGACGTCACCGAGATCCCGCGCTGCTGCTCGATCTTCATCCAGTCCGAACGCGCGCGCCGCGCCGCGCCGCGCGCCTTCACCTCGCCCGCCAGGTGGATCGCGCCGCCGTTCAGCAACAGCTTTTCGGTCAGCGTGGTCTTACCCGCGTCAGGGTGCGAGATGATGGCAAAGGTGCGGCGTGTGGCGTAGGCTTGATTCATGGTCGCGCGCTTACATGGCGCGGGGCTTTTCGTCTATCCCGCGCTTACGCCCTTGGCGTCTATCCCGCGCTTACCATCACATCCATGCGGAACCTATGTACTTCACCCGACGGCAACAGGATAATCCCTGGCTTGGCACTGATCTCGCCATCGAAACCTTGTGGATCGGCATGGCCCGCCCATGGCTCGATGCACAGATAATGCGCGCCCGGCACCTGCCACAGGCCCAGATCCGGCGTATCGGGAAAGGCCATATCAAGCGCGGGGCCTTGCGGAGAAACATAGCGCAGCGCCCGGCTGGCCATATCTTTCCAGATCATCGCGTCCTGATCAAACAGCCCTTCATGCAGCGCCAATTCGCGCCCCACCACCGGCGTCGCCTCACCCTCGGGCAGGAGCTCGCCTGTGGCCTTGCTGACCCGGCGGACAGGCCCCGGTTCGTCTGCGGCGAATATGATCCGATGCGCGGTCTTTTCACCTCCGCCCGGCAAAGGCCATGCAAAGGCCGGATGATAGCCAAAGCTGAAAGGCATCACTCCATCGCCGCGATTATGCACTGTCGCGGCCATATGGAGCGTTCCGCCAGCCAAATGGAACGCCATCTCCAAACGGAAAGCAAAGGGGTAAACCTCACGGGTCGCCTCGCTATCCTCCAGCGCGAAAGTGACGGCATCCTCGCTCTGCTGAACGATGGCAAACAGATTGCGCCGCGCAAATCCATGGCGCGGCAGGGCATATTCGCGCCCTTCATGGCGGAACACATTGCCCGACAGAGCGCCGACAATCGGGAACAGCAAAGGCGCGTGGCCGGTCCAATAGGCCGGATCGGCGTCCGTCATATACTCTCGCCCCGCCCCATCGCGCAGCGAGCGCAGTTCAGCCCCCAGAGGATGGATCAGCGCGCTCCATTCGCCCGAAACGATACGTACCAGATTCTCGCTCACGCCATTCCCCATATCCGGCCCACAAAAAAGGCGCCGCGAGAATGCCCGCAGCGCCCTTTTATCTCAAGCCCTTAAAGCCTTAGCCGCGCAGAGTTGCCCCCTGCTTGGCGGCGGCGGCCGTCACCTTGTCGGCAATCGCCTTGAGGTCGGCTTCATTATAGCTCTTTTCCGTCGGTTGCAGCGTCACCTCGATGGCCAGCGACTTCTGACCTTCGGGCACGCCTTGGCCCCGGAAATCGTCAAAGATGCGGGCCGCGATGATATTCGCCTTATCCGCACCCTTGACCGCGCGCAGCAGATCGCCTGCGGGAAGCTCGGCCTTCACAAGGAAGGCAAAGTCACGCTTGACCGCCTGCAAGGCCGGGGGCGCATAATTGACGCGGGCAAAGCCTGATGCGCCCTTCTTGCCCGGAATGGCGTCGAGGAAGATTTCCGCCACCGCCACCGGGCCATCAAGGTCAAACGCCTTGGCGGTGGTGGGGTGCAACATGCCAAACCGCGCCAGCACATTTTTTGGCCCAAGGCGCAAGGTGGCTGACTGGCCGGGGTGGAACTGCGCGCCCGCCTCGCCCATGATTTGCAGATTGTCCACCGGCGCCCCCGCTTCGGCCAGCAGGGCCAAAGCCTCGGCCTTGGCGTCAAAGGCGTCAAACGCCTGCGCCTTGCCCGTCGCCCAGCCGCGCGGGGTCTTGTCGCCCGCCAGCACCACGGCCAGCGTCAGCCGCTCCGCCCCCTTGCCATTGGCATCGCGCAGATAGCGGCGACCAATTTCAAACAGACGCAGCGAAGAGCCCCCACGCGCCAGATTGCGCTTGGCCGCCGAAAGCAGGCCGGGGATCAGGCTGGGTCGCATGACCTTGAGGTCTTCGCTGATCGGATTGGCCAGACGCCAGAGCGGGCCTTCGGCAAAATGCTCCGCCTCGCCCTCGGGCAGGAAGGACCAGGTGATCGCCTCGTTAAGGCCCCGCGCAGCGGCGGCGCGGCGAAGGCGGCGCTCCAATTTCTGCACCGGGGTCGCGGTCGGCTTGGCCACGCCATCCTCGCGGGGCAGAGGCACGCTCTCGATCCCGTCGAGGCCGTGGATACGCACCACTTCCTCAACAATATCCGCCGCGCCATCGACATCCGGACGCCAGCCCGGCACCGTCACGGCCCAATCGGCACCCACGGCAAAGCCCAGCGCGGACAGGATGCGCTTCTGCTCGTCCCCGGCAATTTCCACCCCGCCCAGCTTGGTCACCAGCGCGGGATCGAAGGCAACCACCTTGGGGGTCGCAGGCGCTGCACCGGCGCGCACCACTTCGCTGGCCTCACCGCCGCAAATCTCAAGGATCAGCCCGGTCAGCAAATCAAGCCCGGTTTCAAGGAAGGCCGGGTCCACCCCGCGCTCAAACCGCGCACGAGCGTCCGAGGTCAGGTTCAACGCCCGCCCCGTCGCGGCAATCCGCTCCGGCGTGAAATAGGCGATTTCCAGCAGGACATCGGTCGTCCCCTCGCTGCACCCTGAATGTTCGCCGCCCATGATCCCGGCAATGTCATGCACGCCCGCATCATCGGCAATCACCGTCATCGTGTCGGTCAGATCATAGGTCTTGCCATTAAGCGCAAGGCACTGTTCACCCGCCACCGCGCGGCGGGCAACAACCGCGCCCGACAGCTTGCCCAGATCATAGGCATGGGCCGGGCGGCCATAGGTCAGCATCACATAATTGGTGATGTCCACCAAGGCCGAGATCGGGCGCTGACCCGCAGCCTTGAGCGCGGCCTGAAGCCATTCCGGGCTGGGGCCGTTCTTCACGCCCTTGACGGTGCGGCCATAAAAGGCGGGGCAACCATCGGTATCCTCGGTGCGGATTTCGACCGGGCAAGGGTAAGAACCGGCAATCCCCGGCGCGGCAATCGGCTTCAACGTGCCCAGACCAGCGGCGGCCAGATCGCGCGCGATGCCATAGACGCCCATGCAATCGGGGCGGTTGGGCGTGACCGAAATGTCGAACACCGGATCGGCGCCGTGATATTCGGCAAAGGCGGTTCCGACCGGCGCGTCTTCGGGCAATTCGATGATGCCGTCATGGCCTTCACCCAATTCCAGTTCGCGCATCGAACACATCATGCCGTTCGATTCGACGCTGCGCACGGCGGCGACTTTCAGCACCATGCCATTGGCCGGCACCACCGCGCCGGGCAGGCCCAGCACGCCGATCAATCCGGCACGCGCATTTGGCGCGCCGCAGACGACCTGCAAAGGCGCACCCTCGCCAGTGTCCACCGACAGCACCTGCAACTTATCCGCATTGGGGTGGCGCTCGGCGGTCAGGATGCGCGCAACGCGAAAGCCCTTCAGCTTTTCCGCCGGGTCCTCGATGCCTTCAACCTCAAGGCCGATGGCGTTCAGCTTGCCCGCGATCTGTTCGACGGTGGCTTCGGTT
Source organism: Novosphingobium sp. 550D (assembly GCF_057401885.1). Lineage (NCBI taxonomy): Bacteria > Pseudomonadati > Pseudomonadota > Alphaproteobacteria > Sphingomonadales > Sphingomonadaceae > Novosphingobium > Novosphingobium sp. 550D. Next base: position 234,460 of record NZ_CM171613.1, read on the forward strand.
TCCAGATGGGCCTTCAGCCACGAAAGAGAGAATTTCATTGTTGCCGCCCCTTATGCCTGTACGCCAACGCCGCCCGAAAGGGTCGGCACATCAAGGCCGGAAAAGCCGTAATGGCCCAGCCAGCGCGCATCGCCATCAAAGAAGGCCCGCAAATCGTTCATCCCATATTTCAGCATGGCCAGGCGATCGACGCCCACGCCAAAGGCAAAGCCCTGCCACTGGTCCGGGTCATAGCCCCCAGCAGTCAGCACATGGCGGTTGACCATGCCCGACCCCAGCAGTTCCATCCACGAATGGCCCGGCGCATCGCCCGAACCGCCCACCACGCGGCGCCCGTCGACATAGGAATAGCCGGTGTCGACCTCGACGCTGGGTTCGGTGAAGGGGAAATAGGACGGGCGCAGGCGCAGCACGATATCGTCACGCTCAAAGAACGCCTTGAGCATGGTTTCCAGCGTCCATTTCAGATGCGCCAGAGTAATGTCCTTGCCGATCACCAAGCCTTCGACCTGATGGAACATCGGCGTGTGGGTGGCGTCGCTGTCGCTGCGATAGACGCGGCCCGGCGCGATGATGCGCAAGGGCTTGTCGCCCCCTGCGGCCAGCATCGCGCGGATCTGCACCGGACTGGTATGCGTGCGTAGCACCATGTCCTGCTCGGTCTCATAACCGCTGGCGGCCTTGTCGATATAGAACGTGTCATGCATCGCGCGCGCCGGATGGCTTTCCGGCATGTTGAGCGCGGTGAAATTGTGCCAGTCGTTCTCGATCTCCGGCCCGGTGGCGACGGCAAAGCCCAGATCGGCAAAGATCTCGGCCAATTCGTCCATCACTTGGCTGACGGGATGCACGCTGCCACGCGCGCTTTCGGGCGCGGGCAGGGTCAGATCGACCGTCTCGGCGGCCAGCTTGGCTTCGAGCGCCGCGCTTTCGAGCGCCGCCTTCTTTTCGGCCAGCGCATTCGTCACGCCTTCGCGAAGGGCATGGATTTTGGGGCCAGTCGTCTGGCGCTCCTCCGGGCTCATCCCGCCCAGGGTTTTGAGCAGGCCGGAGATCGAGCCGCTCTTGCCCAGAAACGCCACGCGCAGCGCGTCGAGCGCGTCCAGATCCTGCGCCTTTGCAATGCTGTCGAGCGCCTGTGCGCCGAGACTTTCGTAATCCATGCTATGTCCGTTTGCTGATGGGCGCGGCATCCGGCCATGCGCCTGCACCTGCGCCCGTTCCAACGCCCTTTAGGGCGGTGCGCGCCCAAGTTCAACCAAGTTCAGCCTTGCGCGATTTTCCGGCGCGGCGCGCTGGCCGCTGCCTCCATAGGGCGCGCGGGTGCGTGGGCGGCCAGACTGGCTCCCTGCGGCCCGTCCAGCGCCTGCACCGCAGCCCCGGCAATCCGCGCCCGTTCACGCATGATCGCCTCGATGATGGGATGGGGGATCTTGGCATATTCACGCGGGGTCATGCCCATGAATTGCCGAAACTCACGCACGAACTGGGCCTGATCGTGATAATGCCCATCCAGCGCGCCGATCCATTTCAGCGTCGGGTCCAGAATGAACTGGGCAAGGCTGCGCATGAACCGTTGGCGGCGCAGCAGAAGCTTGGGCGGAAAGCCGAAGGATTGCAGGCAAATCCGCTCGACCGTCCGCGCGCTGATCCCGCTCCTTTGCGCCAGATCGGCCACCGTCGAAACCGCCGGATCGACCAGCGCGGCATGGATCGCCTGCACGCGAATATCGTCGGCCCGCCCATGGCCCAGGCGCGACAGGAAAAACTGGCCAATGCGCGCCAATTCGCCCTCAACATCGGTTTGCGGGCCAAACAGAGTTTGAGCCAGAGGCAGGAAGGAGGAGAATACAGGATGTTGTGCCCCATCCAGCAAGGCATCCGCCATAGCCGTCGCCGATACACCGACAAATTTGTCCCAGCCCAGCGGCAAAAGTCCAACGCCCCAGATCCGGCAAGCACCAACCTCAAAACGAACAGCCTGACCGCTCGGCCCGGTGACCGCGAAATGGCAATCGGAAATGCTGTGGCCCGCCGGATTTTGCGCCACCAGCGGCGCGCCCGATGCAAAGCGCAAATTGCGCCCATTCCGGGTGAAGGTGATCGACAACCCTCTCGCCCGGTTCAAGGTCGATTTCGGCCAGATAGAAGGATGTGAAATAGCGCGCCAGTTCCGCAGGAGGGGCGAAAAACCGTGCACGGACGGCCGAACCGTGTGTCATTGTCACCCCCCTGTTTTTGTTATGCGCGCCGGGGGAAGAGTGCCTTATCGCAGACCTGAATGCAACGTCACCTTGGGAATGCGGGCAACAAAAAAGGCGCGAAAGGCTGGATTTCAGCCCCTCGCGCCTCTTTGTCCAAGTCTGCGAACCGCTTAGGCGGCAGGCAGAGCAGCCTTGGCCTGAGCCAGAACAGCCGAGAACACGGCCGCTTCGTTCAGAGCCAGGTCGGCCAGCGACTTGCGATCGAGTTCGATGCCAGCCAGCTTGACGCCGTTGATGAACTGCGAATAGGTCAGGCCTTCGGCGCGAACCGCAGCGTTGATACGCTGGATCCACAAGGCGCGGAAGGTCCGCTTCTTGACCTTGCGGTCGCGGTAAGCGTACTGACCGGCCTTTTCAACGGCCTGACGAGCAACGCGGATCGTATTCTTGCGACGGCCGCGGTAACCCTTGGCCTGTTCCAGAATATTCTTGTGCTTGGCGCGGGTGGTAACACCCCTCTTGACACGTGCCATACTTCAGTACTCCTCAGTTCAGCCCGTAGGGCGCCCACTTCTTGATCACCTTCGCATCGGCGTCGCTGATCACTTCGGTGCCGCGGTTCTGACGGATGTACTTCGCGTTATGGCTGATCAAACGGTGACGCTTACCAGCGACGCCATGCTTGACCTTGCCATTGGCGGTGATCTTGAAGCGCTTCTTCACACCGCTCTTGGTCTTCATCTTGGGCATTTTCATCTCCTTGATCTAGCGGTCCGTCCCGCTTGCCGTGGCAGCCCTTGATGGCCAGGCAGGCGAGCGAATCTGTCTGGCGACAAACCCTCCGAACCGGTTGAAGGGGCGCGCCTTAGGGGCAACGCCGGGCAAATGCAAGCGCCTTGGCGGCGTGGGTGTCTATATCCTTGATGCAGCGCGTTTTTGCGAATGATCCGCAAAAACGCTTGCTATTGCGAACGCGTCGCATTAAAAGCGAATCACTCTCTTTGGAGCCGAATGTCGATGTATATCTGCATCTGCAATGCCCTTCGCGAAAAGGATCTGCGTGCCACCGCCCGCTGTCATGCCGGCGATGCCGAAACGCTCTACAACCGCCTTGGCTGCCGCCCTCAATGCCGCCAATGCCTTGAAGACGCCGACCAGATCGTGAACGAGGAACGCAGCAGCGTCCCGGCCTGACGCTCGCATTCTATTTGCCTCCTGGGCCTCCGGCGGGTTAGTCATACCCCCCTCACTACCCGCCGGAGAGTTCCCATGAAGGGCGACGCCAAAGTCATCGAATTCCTGAACAAGGCGCTCTATAACGAGCTGACCGCCATCAACCAGTACTGGCTGCATTTCCGCCTGCTGGACAATTGGGGCGTGCACAAGCTGGCCCAGTTCGAGCGCCACGAATCGATCGACGAAATGAAGCATGCCGACCTTCTGGCCGACCGCATCCTTTTTCTCGAAGGTCTGCCCAATTTCCAGCATCTGGGCCGCCTGCGCGTGGGCGAAACGGTTGAGGAAGTCATCAAGGCAGACCTCGCGCTGGAAATGGACGCGATCCCGCTGCTGAAAGAGGCGATTGAATATGCCGAAAGCGTGCGCGATTTCATCAGCCGCGACCTGTTCCAGAAGATCCTGGAAAGCGAGGAAGAACATGTCGACACGCTGGAAAAGCAGCTCGACATGATCGAGCGCATGGGCATCCAGAACTATATCCAGCTTAACAGCGAAGCGGCCAAAGACTGATCAGCGCTTTAATCGGCAAAGGCCCGCGCCCGGCGGGCCTTTAGCCAAGCTGCAAAATCCCCCCCGGCAATCCGCATGGCCCCGCGCGGCAAAGCGCCTCGCCAGATATAGGCCTGCGCCCATTGCGTCCCGGCCATAACCCTGCGCCGCCGATAATCACACCCTTCATAGGCATCGAGCCGCGCCAGCGCCCGCGCATCAAACCCGGCCCCCGCACGATAGATCACACCACGCACGGACCCCGCCCCCGGAACCAGCGCCGGATACCATCCCCGCCGATCAGGCACGGCATAAAGCCGCCCCCGAACACAAGCGGGCCGCCCCGCCTCCAAAAGAGTATGGGCGGCCCGTTCATGCCGGTTACCGCTGCCCGCGATCAGCGTGCCATAGAAAAAGAAGTGACGCCCGGATCGCAAAAGCCGACCGGGATCAATGGTCGTGGTGGTGATCGTGGTTACAGGCCAGTGCCTCGACCACATCATCCTGACGCGCCGGATCGCCCATCGCCAGCACGTGCCCGGTCGAACCGGCATGCAGCGGATCGCCGTTCCAATCGCACATCAAACCGCCCGCGCCCTCAACCACCGGCACCAGCGCGGCCCAGTCGTGCAGTTTCAGCCCCGCCTCGCAAATGATGTCGAGATGGCCGCTGGCCAGCATGGCGTAATTATAGCAATCGCCGCCCATCACCATCCGGCGATAATCGGTCTTGGCCGCCAGAGCCATGAAGTGCTCGCCCTCATGGTCGCTGAAATAATGCGGGCCGGTGGTGGCAATGGTGGCATCGCCCAATTCGCGGCAGCGGCGGGTGCTGACCGGCTGGCCATTGAGCAAGGTCTTGCGGCCCGAGGCGCCCACCCAGCGTTCACCCGCAATCGGTTGATCAATCACGCCCAGCACCGGCCAGCCTTCGACCACCAGCGCGATCAGCGTGCCGAAAATCGCGCGCCCGGCCAGAAAACCCGCCGTGCCGTCAATCGGGTCCAGAACCCAGCTGCGGCCCGACGTGCCCGCCGTAATGCCATATTCCTCGCCAATGATGGTGTCGTCGGGGCGTTCGGCGCGCAGGATCGCACGCATCGCTTCTTCGGCGGCCTGATCGGCAAGAGTGACAGGGCTGGCGTCCTCCTTGCGTTCGCTGGCCACGCCAGAGCGGAAATAGGGGCGGATCGCCGCGCCTGCCGCATCGGCAAGACGTTGGGCCAGATCAATGTCAGCGTCGAGGTTCATTTTCATAGGGCGGCTTGTGCCTCTGCTGGTGGGGTACGGTCAAGCCAATGGTCAATCTTGACGTTCAATATCGCATGACAATCGGTTGACAAAAGGTGATGCAGGCGAAATTGAAACAATAAGTTTCCGTAAGTACGCCTTACGGCATAAATCAAAAGTTGGTCCAAAATTATATGCTAAAACCCACCAAACCTGCGCTCGATGCGGCGGTCACCCCGCTCGCAGGTCGGTCGAGTCAAGGCCAACCACTTTCATTTAATCGCGGACCAGCAGCCGATTTGGTGCCTTGGGTAGGCCGAATTTACGTTACGCCGGTTAAATTGCCACCTGATTACTGCCTTGTTTCTGGCATATTCAACGACACTTCTATGGTCCGCATCCAATTAGGCGGGGAATGGACCGCTCATTCGGCCGACGGGATCGTCCATCATGGCCGTTCTGCCCTGATCTTTGGGCCGCAGACCAAGCTTATGCCTATCACGGTGAAGGGCAGCTTCACCTCGATCGGCTATGCGCTCAAACCCGGCGCGGGCTATGCCCTGTTCGGGCGCAGCGCACACGAAATGGTCAACCGGCTAGTCCCGCTTGAACATTTCGGAATCGACAGCGCAGATACGCTGGCCGCCTTTGAACATGTCGATGATCCCGCCACGATTGCCAATATTCTTGAGCGCAGATTTCGCGATCTGGTTGAAAAGCTTGGCCGCCCCCACCCCAGCCCGATCAGCGCGGCTTTCGAGGCGCTCAGCTTTATCAACCCCAACGCAAGCATTGCCGAATTTGCCGAGGAAATGGCCATCAGCATGCGCCAACTGGAGCGGATCATCCGCCGCGACTTTGGCATGCCGCCCAAGCAGGTCATGCGCCGCGCCCGCGCGCTCGACATGGCCAGCCACCTGCACGGCGTGGCGGATGAGGCCGAGGCCGAGGAACTGATCCTGCGCTATTTCGATCAGGCGCAGATGACGCGCGAATTTACCGAATTGTTCGGCGTCACCCCGCGCCGCTTTGTCAAAACGCCCAATCCGCTGCTGACGCTGGCGCTGGAATCGCGCCAGGCCAAACGGCTGGAGGCGCTGGAACGCGTGCCGCCAGGCGGCAGCCGCCCATGGCAATAGGCAAAAGAAAAGGCCGGGCGGACCTGTTGAGGTCACACGCCCGGCCTTGATTCTTCGGGCCACTAACGCCCGGTCGTTATCAGTCGAACAGGCTCGACACCGAGCTTTCATCCGCAATACGACGGATCGCTTCACCAATCAGCGGCGCGATGGTCAGGAGACGGATCTTGTCCGACTTCTGGGTTTCTTCGGTCGGCAGGATCGTGTCGGTGATGACCAGTTCCTTGAGCGCCGAATTGTTGACGCGCGACACCGCCGCGCCCGACAGAACGCCATGGGTGATATAGGCGGTGACCGAAGCGGCGCCTTCATCCATCAATGCCTGCGCGGCGTTGCACAGCGTGCCGCCCGAATCGATGATGTCGTCGATCAGGATGCAGGTGCGGCCCTTCACGTCGCCGATGATGTTCATCACTTCCGATACGCCGGGCTTGTCGCGACGCTTGTCGACGATGGCCAGAGGAGCGTTGTTCAAACGCTTGGCCAGCGCGCGGGCGCGCACAACACCGCCAACGTCGGGCGAGACAACCATCAGCCCGGCATCGCCATTGCGCGCCAAAATGTCGGCGGCCATCACGGGCGCGGCAAACAGGTTGTCGGTGGGAATGTCAAAGAAGCCCTGAATCTGACCAGCATGCAAATCGACCGCCAGAACGCGGTCGGCGCCCGCAGTCGTGATCAGATTGGCCACCAGCTTGGCCGAGATCGGCGTGCGGGGGCCGGGCTTGCGGTCCTGACGAGCGTAACCGAAATAAGGGATCACGGCGGTGATACGCTTGGCCGATGCGCGACGCAGCGCGTCGATACAGATCAGCAGTTCCATGAGATTGTCATTGGCCGGATAGGCCGTCGACTGGACGACAAAGACGTCCTCGCCGCGCACGTTTTCATGGATTTCGACGAAGACTTCCTCGTCGGCAAAGCGGCGCACGCTGGCATCCGTCAATTGCAGTTCCAGATAGCCCGCAATCGCGCGCGCCAGCGGCAGGTTACCGTTACCGGCAAGGATCTTCATCTCGCGTATCTCCACTGCACGCGGCATGAAAGACTCACCGCCGCGTAGCTTCCCTCCCGCGCGCCTCTAGCCAAAGCTGGCAGGAATGCAAGGTTTGCGGACATGCAAAAGGGGACAGACCGCGCGGCCTGTCCCCTTTCGTGACATTTCACCGCAGAACGGATTATGCCCGACGATCGCCCTTGACCCAGCGCACAGTGCCCGTGCTGGCGCGCATGACGACGCTTTCGGTGGTCATGCGGCCATTGCGCAAGCGCTTGACGCCCTTGAGCAGCGAACCATCGGTCACGCCGCTGGCGGCAAAGATACAGTCGCCCTTGGCCAGCTCGGTCAGGTCATAGATCTTGTTGAGATCGGTGATGCCCCATTTCTTGGCGCGGGCCTTTTCATCGTCATTGCGGAAGACAAGGCGCCCCTTGAACTGGCCACCAACACAGCGCAGCGCGGCGGCGGCAAGGACGCCTTCGGGCGCGCCGCCCTGGCCCATATACATGTCGATGTTGGTTTCTTCGGTGTTGGTGGTGGCGATCACGCCCGCCACGTCGCCGTCGCCAATCAGATAGACGCCGCAACCCAGCGCGCGCAATTCGTCGATGAGATCAGTGTGGCGGGGACGGTCCAGCACGCAGACCACGATATCTTCGGGCGCCACACCCTTGGCCGCGGCCACCGCCTTGACGTTCTCGGTCGCGCTCTTGGCCAGATCGATGATGCCATCGGGGTAGCCCGGCCCCACGGCCAGCTTGTCCATATAGGTATCAGGCGCGTTGAGGAGCCCGCCTTCCTCGGCAATGGCCAGAACGGCCAGCGAGTTCGGGCCAGCCTTCGCACAGATCGTCGTGCCTTCCAACGGGTCGAGCGCGATGTCGATCTTGGGGCCGGTGCCCAGCGCCGCGCCGACCTTTTCACCGATATAAAGCATCGGGGCCTCGTCGCGCTCACCCTCGCCGATCACCACGGTGCCGTCGATGTACAGTTCGTTGAGCTTTTCGCGCATGGCTTCGACGGCGGCGGCGTCGGCGGCCTTCTCGTCGCCTCGCCCGATCAGCTTGGCCGAAGCGATGGCCGCCGCTTCGGTCACGCGGACCATTTCAAGCACCAGAACGCGGTCGAGAATCTTGCTGGCAGGAGTAGCGCTCATAATCTGTCCGATTCCTTCCGGGGTTTGGGCCACCCTGTTGGCCCCGTTTTTCGCCAGTGTGAATTCTGGTTGTGAATACCTATGCAGGCTTGTCCGCTTACCTATGCAAGATCCGATTGTCGAGCCGACAAATGCCGCAAACGCAAAGCCGAGGCCGCAATTGGCCCAACATACGAACCCAGCCCCGCACCGAACAAAGAAAAACGCCGGAGGACATGCCCCCGGCGTTCCAATTGCCGTACAAATGAAGCGTTTTTACGCGCCCAGAATCTGCATCACCAGCGGCTGGCCCACCAGACTGGGCGAACCTTCGAGCAGGGCCAGCGCCTTGGCGACGGCGGCTTCGGGCACCTCATGGGTGACGATGGCGACGATGACCGCGCCGTCCTTACTGGCCTGACCTTTCTGGATCAGGCTTTCGATCGACACGCCCGCATCGCGCATCGCCGCGGTGATTTCGGCCAGAACGCCCGGACGATCCGCCACAAGGAAACGGATATAGGCGCGGCCCAGACGATGGCCTGCAGGGGCGGGCGCCATATCTTCCAGACCACCCACAGGAATCGAGAAGGCCATGTCAGCCTCAAACCCGGTGTCCATGCCGCGCGCGATGTCGATCAGGTCAGCCACCACCGCCGAAGCGGTCGGACCATCGCCCGCGCCCGCGCCCTGAAACAGCAGGCGACCGGAGAAATTGCCTTCAACCACGACCGCATTGGTCGGGCCATCAACATGGGCCAGCAGATTGTCGAAAGGCACCAGATGCGGCGCGACGCGCTGGAATAGGCCGGGGGCGCCATCGGGCCCGGCATCGGCCTCGGCCGTGCCGATCAGGCGGATGCAATAGCCCAGCGAATCCGCCTGGGCGATGTCGGCGGCCAGAATGCGGCTGATGCCCTGCGTATCGACGCTGCCGAAATCGATCTTGGCGCCAAAGGCAATGGCCGAGAGGATCGAGAGTTTGTGCGCGGCATCGATACCTTCAATGTCAAAGGTGGGGTCGGCCTCGGCATAGCCCTTGGCCTGCGCCTCGCTCAACACTTCGGAGAAGTCGCGGCCCGTGTCCTCCATCGTGGACAGGATATAATTGCAGGTGCCGTTGAGGATGCCATAGATCCGCTCGACCCGGTTGGCCGCCGCGCCTTCGCGCAGGCCCTTGATGACCGGGATGCCGCCCGCAACCGCCGCCTCGAAACGCATGGCCACGCCCTTGGCTTCGGCTTCCTTGGCCAGAGCCATGCCGTGATGGGCGATCATCGCCTTGTTGGCCGTGACCAACGCCTTGCCATGGCGAATCGCATTGCGCGCCAGCGTCAGCGCCGGGCCATCAGACCCGCCGACCAATTCAACCACCACGTCGACATCGTCGCGCGCGGCCATCGCGGTCATGTCATCTTCCCACGCATAGGGGGAAAGATCCACGCCGCGATCCTTGCCGCGATCGCGCGCCGACACGGCGGAAACCTTGATCGGCCGTCCGGCGCGACGCGCAATAAGATCGGCATTGGCCTCCACCAGTCGAATGACGCCCGCGCCCACCGTGCCAAGGCCGGCCAGCGCAATGCGCAGGGGCGTCTTGCCGGATTGGGGCGAAAGAGCGGCTTGATCGACAGTGTTGGTCATCATGGGGTCCCTGAATTTGGCGTCACGCGCCGGGGCGCTTTGGACCCTGCGCCACTAGGCGGCAATTGGCGCGTCAGCAAGCCTATTTGCCCGGTTTGGCTATATCGCCGCCCCACGAAACCCGCGTGCGCGTGCAAGGCCCCAGATCACGGCGAACCAGCAGATAGTCGGCCACCGCCTGATCCTTGTCCGCCTGTGTTTCGCCCAGATTGGCCGCAGCAGGCAGCATTTCGGGCAGCGAACAGGCCAGACGATACCATTGCAGCGAATCCTTGGCCGGCGGGGCGTTGGCGACATCGACCACTTCGGAGAAGGACGCGCTCCAGCGCGAAGGCTGGTTGGGCTTGTGCTGAATGATGATCGCGGCGGGTGTCCCCTTGGCCGTGGTCAGGAAGATTTGCGTCTCGCCTTCCCCCGCCAGATCGCCCTGTTGATAAAGCGCCATGTTGATCCCGGTGATATGCGGCGGCGAATCAGGCGCGGCCAGATCGCTCAAAATCTTGCGGACCTGCGCATCGAGCGGCTGGCTCCAAGGCAGTTGTGAATCGGGGGCGACAAGCTGGATATCAGCCCCGCCATCGGCGGCAGGACGGGCAAAAAGCAGGACCATCTGCTTCTTTGGATTGGGAATTTTGTGTCGCGAATCAAGCCGGACATCGGCAAGATAGCGAATATTGGTCGAAACCGAGCCCTTGCCGCTCAACAAATCAATGCCCTGCGCCTCAAAATAGGCCCTTTGCACCGGTGTAAAGGGCGAAGCATCCCTTGGCAGGGGGATCGGAATCACTTTTTTCAGCTCTGCAAAAACGACCAAAGGCGATGATTCGGCCAGACCAACGAGGTCAGCATACGATTGTACGACATTTTGCGTAACGGGCTCCTGAGCCCCTGCACAGACCGGAACAAACAGCGGCAATAGAGCCGCAAAGCAAGCCGATTTTCTATGCCGGATGCCTTGAAACATCGCGGAAAACTCCGAAAAAATCGCCATTGGCGCATAACCCCTGCATTGGGCCCCTAAGGGTCCCTGTTAGAGACACCTTAACACAAATGAATTTTGCCTGAACCCTACCCCTATGCGCATAAGACGTTGCGCCGAGTCTGCAAGGTGGTTAGGATTGGCAAAAAAGCGGACCCCCAACAAAGGGGGCCGATGCGTTCGCCAAAAGCCCGCACATAAGGCATTTGGCGAATATCCGGTAAATCCGGCAGGGTGGATATGAGCTTTTCCCCATGGGCCTCGTCTTCGGACGCGGTTTGTGGTCGGCCCGGGGTTTGCCCGGGTGTTTGTATGGAGTGATGCGTCTGAATGGCCTACGCTGATCAACAATTGAGCGGTAATCGCCTTACCGCCATTATCATCGTTGCCTTGATTCACATCGTCGTTGGTTATGCCCTGGTCTCTGGTCTCGCCTACTCGGCAGCTCAGAAGATCATGAAAAAAGTAACGACTGTCGATATCAAGCAAGAGGAAGAACCGCCGCCGCCGCCGCCGCCGCCGCCGAAGGACGCTCCGCCACCGCCGATCGTCGCTCCGCCGCCGCCGGTGAACGTGGCGCCCGTCAGCGCGCCTGTGATCGAAACGGTTTCGGTTGCTCCGCCGCCGGCGCCGCCTGCCCCTGTGCTGGCTCCGCCTGCACCTGTGGCACCGCCGCCGCCGCGTTTCCAGCCCGTCGGTGCTGCCCCCAAGGGCAACCCCGCCAACTGGGTAACGCCGGAAGACTATCCTTCGCGTCCTCTGCGTGAAGGTGTGCAGGGCACGACCGGTTTCCGTCTGACCGTGGCGCCTGATGGCCGCGTGTCGGGTTGTGAAATCACGGCCAGCTCGGGCAATGCCGAACTGGACGCTGCGACCTGCAAGTACGCCACCAGCCGCGCGCGCTTTGCGCCCGCCAAGGATGGCGAAGGCCAGCCCACCACCGGCGTTTATGCCAATCGCGTGAAGTGGGTCATCCCGAAGGACTGAGCCACACTCCCCAGGGGATTGCGGCATTGGCGCCCGGTCCCTTTTGTAAACGATCTATTTCTCTATTCGAGAGCCCTTTGAGAGGACCATCGCATGCTTATTGACATTCTGACCGCCGCTGCTGGCGCGGCTCCCCAGAACAAGTTCGGCTTCAAGGAAGCCCTGGAACAGGGCGGCCTGATCGCTCAGTCGACCGTTGCCATCATGGCGATTTTCTCGTTCGGTTCGTTCTTCGTGCTCTTCACGCGCTGGTCGGACCAGTCCAAGATCTTCAAGCAGTACAAGGCTCTGGGCACGTTCTGGAAGGCCGGTTCGCTGAAGGAAGGCGCTGCCAAGCTGGAAAAGACCAGCCCGTTCCGTGACATCGTCGAAGCCGGTATCCTGGCCGAAGAAAACCACGGCAAGATGGCCGACAGCCTCGAAGCCCACGACTGGGTCCACTCGTCGCTCGCTCGCACCGAAGCTTCGATCGGCGCTTTCCTTGCTCGCGGCCTGCCCTTCCTCGCCACCGTTGGTTCGACCGCTCCGTTCGTGGGTCTGTTCGGTACCGTGGTCGGCATCTACCGCGCTCTGATCGCCATCGGTCTGGCCGGTTCGGCCTCGATCGACAAGGTTGCCGGTCCCGTGGGTGAAGCTCTGATCATGACCGCCATCGGTCTGCTCGTCGCTGTGCCTGCCGTGCTTGCCTACAACTTCCTGCAGTCGCGCAACAAGCGCATCAACGAACTGCTGACCGGCTTCTCGGCTGACGTTCTGGCCTACATCAACTCGAAGGGCGCCATCAAGCCCGTCGTGGCTGCTGCCCCGGTCAAGGCTGCTCCGGCTCCTGCCGCCAAGAAGTAAGACATGAGGTTGTATCCGGGTGGCCAGCCTGCCCGGATGCTACGGGGCGCCATACACAGCATGCGGTATGGTTCCCCGGTCCTCCCCTCCCCCCAATCCCTCCTCTCGAAAGAGGGCATTGCAAGAGTAGGATCATAACATGGCAATGTCTGTTGGCGGCGCGGGCGGCGAAGAAAAGCCGATGTCCGACATCAACACCACCCCTCTGGTGGACGTGATGCTGGTGCTGCTGATCATCTTCCTGATCGCAGTTCCGGTTGCGATCCAGACGATCCAGAAGCTTAAGATCCCTGTGATGGTTTCGCAGGAATCGAAGGATAAGGTCGAAAACCTGCTGATCTCGGTCAGCACCACCGACGCTGCTGGTCGCAGCGCCGGCGACCCCGGCTTCGAAGGCGCGTCGCGTGGTGGCGAATGCCGCATCTACTTCAATAACGTCACCCCGGTCGACTCGACTGAACTGTTCGACAAGGCGTTCAAGCGTCTTGACGACATCATCAAGCGCGAAGGTGGCGCAGAGGCTCTGCGTGATAACCCCGAAAAGGTGCCGCAGGTTCACGTTCGTGCCGACGTCGAAGCGCCCTGGCGCTGCGTCGCTGGTGCGATCTTCAACGTGCAGCGCGCGGGCTATCCCACGGTTGGCTTCATCTCGAACCCGGTCGATCCGAACGGCTGATAAGCCCTTTAACTCAGGAGTAACATCCCATGGCAATGTCAGCCGGTAAAGACGATGGCGAGCCAATGTCGGAGATGAACACGACTCCGCTGATCGACGTTATGCTCGTTCTGCTGATCATGTTCATCATCACCATTCCGGTGGCCACCCACGCGGTGAACATCGACCTGCCTTCGCCGCCGCCGCCGAATATGCCCAAGCCGCCGGTCGATCCGATCAAGAACAAGGTCGTGCTTACCCCGGACAACCAGATCCTGTGGAACGGCACGCCGATCGATCGCAGCGTTCTGGCCGCGAACCTCAAGTCTTCGCGCGCCATGGCGGTTGAGCCCGAACTGCAGTTCGAGCCCGACGCACAGGCCGGCTATGAACTGACGGCGAATGTGCTTAACATCATCAAGGCGTCGGAAGTGACGAAGTTCGGCTTCGTCGGTAACGAGCGCTATGCCACGTTCAACAAGGCCGCCAATGCCAAGTAAGGCAAAGGTGACCTGCTGATACGGCAAGAGAAGGGGCGGAGCGATCCGCCCCTTTTTTGTGCCTATGGCTCCATGGCCAGAGCGGCCAGAGCTTCGGCCTCCAGCAGCAGTTCATCGTCCGCGGCACCGGCGGGCATGCTCTCGCGCCCGATCATGGTCAGCGTGGGCACCGCCAGAGGGCTGACCCGCGAAAGGCGCTGATGACGGATCGCGGCCTGTGCCCGGTCCAGCACTTCCCCCACCCGCGCGATGTCGGTCATCTTTTGCCGCGCATCGGCCCATGCGGCCTGAAGCAAAAGATGGTCGGGTTCATAGCGCCGCAACACGTCAAAGATGAGGTCGCTGGAAAAAGTCACCTGCCGGTTGCTCTTGCGCTTGCCCGGCAATTGGCGCTCGATAAGGCCAGAGATCACCGATGCCTCACGAAAGGCGCGGCGCAGGAGAAAGGAATTTTCCACCCACTCGACGAATTCATCGACAAGGATATCGGGCGACAAGAGTGCGGCCGGATCCTCAATCGGGCGCAGCCCCCATACCGCCAACGCATAATCATTGGCGACAAAGCCCAGCGGCATCAGCCCGGACGCTTCCATCCGTTTGGTGATCAACATGCCCAGCGACTGATTCGCGGGCCAGCCTTCGAACGTATAGAAGGCGCTGTAGAACCGGTCCTGATGCGGAAAACTCTCGACCAGCAATTCGCCCGGTTGCGGCAGGACGGAAACGCGGGCCTGCACCTCGAGCCATTCACGCACATCGTCCGGAAAATCGGACCAGCGCGATCGGTCCGCAATCAATCCGCGCACCCGGTCGGCCAGATGCGAGGAAATCGGAATACGCGCGCCATTATAGGACGGGATTGCCGCCGACCGCCGCGACGCGCGTACCAGCAAGGAGCCTTCCCGCAGCGCTTCAACCTCCAGGTCCAATCCGGCGAAACGGAATGTATCCCCCGGCCCCAGTGAGGCGGCGAAATCCTCCTCGACCCGGCCCAGCGCGCGCCCGTTGCGAAAAGCCACCTCGACCATATCGGCGTCGACGATAATCCCTGCGTTCAGGCGATAGGAGCGCGCCAGATCGGGATGGGTCAATCGCCACAACCCGTCGCGCCCATGGGTGATCCGCCGAAACCGATCATAGGCCCGCAGCGCATAACCCCCGTTGGACACAAAGCCGAGGACGCGTTCCCACTCATCCTCGCTCACATCGGCATAGGCCGACGCCTGACGCACTTGCGCCAACAAAGCCTGTCCATCAAACGGTCCGGCGCACGCAATGGCCAGAACATGCTGGGCCAGAACATCGCGGCTTCCGGGGCGCAATCCCTCGCCATCGCGGGTGCCCGCCCGCACCGCCTCGACAGCGGCCACGGCTTCGAGGAATTCAAACCGGTTGCCCGGCACCAGCACCGCCTTGGACGGACAATCCAGCCGGTGATTGGCCCGCCCGATCCGCTGCAACAATCGGCTGGAACCCTTGGGCGCGCCCATCTGCACCACCAGATCAATATCGCCCCAATCCACCCCCAGATCGAGGCTGGCGGTGCAGACCAGCGCGCGCAACCGCCCCGCCGCCATGGCCGCCTCGACCTTATGCCGGGCCTCGGCGGAAAGGCTGCCGTGGTGGATGCCGATGGGCAGGTTTTCCTCGTTGCGATCCCACAGCAGCCCGAACGTATATTCGGCCAGAAAGCGCGTATTCGTGAAAATCAGCGTCGTGCGATGCGCCCGGATCAGGTCGAGGATCTGCGGCACAGCCCAACTGGCCGCATGGCCGCTCCACGGGATACGCTCGCCCTGTGGCAACAGGATCGAGACATCGGCGGGCGCACCCGTTTCGCCCTCAACCATCGCGACATCTTCGACACGCCCGCCCGGCGCGATCCAGCGGGCAAATCCCGCCGGATCGGCCAAGGTTGCCGAAAGTCCGATCCGCCGCATGTCCGGCGCCAATGTTTGCAGACGGGCCAGCGACAAAGCCAGCAGATCCCCCCGCTTGCTGGCCGCCATGGCGTGGATTTCGTCGATCACGATATAGCGCAGCGAGGCAAACATCGTCGCGCTTTCAGGATAGGACAAAAGCAGCGACAGGGATTCGGGCGTGGTCAGCAGGACATGGGGCGGATCATGCCGCTGCCGCGCCTTGCGGTCGGAGGATGTATCGCCCGTCCGCGCCTCTACCCTCAGGCCAAGGCCCATATCGGCCACCGGCGCCAGCAGCCCGCGCTGAATATCATGGGCCAGCGCCTTGAGCGGCGAGACATAGAGCGTGTGCAAGCCATCGGCCAGATCGCCCTCCGCGGCATCGCACAGCATCGGCAGGAACCCGGCCAGCGTCTTGCCCGCCCCGGTGTCGGCGGCCAGCAGCACGTGCCGCCCCGCGCCCACCTGTTCCAGAACCTGCGCCTGATGGCGGCGGATGTGCCACCCGCGCCCGGCAAACCATTGTGCAACGCGCGCAGCAGGCTGTCTCACCCCCGCACCACCCCGCTTTGTGCCAATTGATCGTCCAGTTCGGCCACCAGAGCGGCCAAACCGACCTGGCTGGTGCTTTCCACCCGCGCCACCAGCATTTCCTGCGTATTGGACGCCCGCAGCAGCCACCAGCCGCCATCGCGCGATACGCGCAACCCGTCCATCCGGTTGACCTGCCCGCCTTGCGCCTCCAGCCTTGCGGCCACCTCGTCGATCACGGCGCGCTTGCGCTCTGCGGCGACGGGAAAGCGCCATTCGGGCGTGTTAACACATCGCGGCAAAGTATCGAGCCAATCGGCCAGCAATCCCCCCCGCCGCGCCAGCGCGCCCAGCAGCCGAACAGCGGCGTAAAGCGCATCATCGAAACCATAAAACCGGTGTTTGTAGAAAATATGCCCGGTGGTCTCTCCGGCCAGCACCGCCCCGTTCACCTTCATTTCGGATTTGATGAGACTGTGCCCCGCCGGCCCCATCGTCGGAACACCGCCCAACGCGGAAATCCGGTCATAAACCGCCTGCGACGCCTTTACATCGCCCAGAATGGTCGCACCGGGGCAATCCATCAACACATCCTGCGCCAGCAGCGCCAGAAGCTGATCGCCAAGGATCGAGCGCCCCCGGCCATCAACCACCACGATCCGGTCAGCGTCGCCGTCAAAGGCCACTCCGAAATCGAGGTGTCTGGACGCGACCAGCGCGCGCAAGTCTGCGAGATTGGCCTCATCGGTTGGATCAGGATGGTGGTTGGGAAAATGGCCGTCAATTTGGGTGAAAAGCAGGTGGTGATGACCGGGCAAAAGTTGCGTCAACCGCTCGATGGCGGGACCGGCGGCACCATTTCCCGCATCCCAACCGATGGACATGGCGCCGACAATGTCATTCCATTCCGGCAACAACCCTTGGGCGATGCGGGCGATATAGGCGGGCATGACATCCACCGTTTCCACCAGGCCGCGATGGACGAGATCACCCGCTCCAACCTGCGCCATGGCCAGAGCGCCGATCCGCTCGATTTCGGCACCGAAGAGCGCACCCCCAAAAAATACTATCTTGAAGCCATTATCATCGCGGGGATTGTGACTGCCAGTTACGTGAATGCCGCCCTGCACCTGCTGCATTGAGGCTTCGGCGTAATAGAGCATCGGCGTCGGGCCGATGCCGATGCGCAGCACATCGACACCGCCATCGCGCAAACCCTCGACCAGCGCCGCCTCCAACGCGGGCGAACTGAGCCGCCCATCACGGCCAACGGCCATGCCTTGCCCGCCGCGCTGGCGAAAGGCCACCGCAACGCCGCGCCCGATCGCATAGGCATCATCATCGGACAGGTTTCGGCCATAGGTGCCGCGAATATCATATTCGCGGAAAATCGTCGGATCGATCATGCCCGCTTTTCAGGCTCTAAACGCGCCAGCAGCAGGTCGCGCGCATCATTGGCCTCATGCACCAGCGCAACATCGCCGCCCCGGTCGGGGTGAACCTGTGTTATCAGCTTCTTATGCGCCTCGATGATTTCGCCCCGCGCGGCCCCGTCGCGCACGCCCAACAGGCGGCGCGCCCGGTCCACCGGCGTCGGGCCGGTCATGCGTTGCCAATGCACCCACGGCCAAGCCCCCGTCCATTGCCGACAGGCCCATGACGCCAGCGCCAGCAACAGGATCAGCTTGATCATCGCCCGATCACCCCGCCGAAACGGCGTATGTGTCACGCTGGGCACGCGGAGCAGGCAGGTTCAAGCCCGCCACCAGCGTGCGCAATTCCTGACGCGCCACCAGATGGCTGGTGCCCAGATCGCCCAGATGCCCCTTGTCCAGCAGCGTCAGACCGCTGGGGAACAATTCGCGATAGATCACGCGTTCGGACAGGCCCTGCGCGATGCGGAAACCGACCCGGCGCGACAATTCGGCCAGAGCGCTGTCGATACGGCGCATGTTGCGCGCCTCGATATGCTGGGTACGGTTGCGCACCACGACCCAGTCCATTTCGCGCCGGTGTTCGTTGATCGTGGCCATGGCCCGCTTCTTGCGCGCCTCCCAGATCATTTCGGCATAAAAGGACAGGCGGCGCACCTTGAAGCTTTCCGCGTCCACCTGACCGATCAGGTCGAAATCGACAAAGCTGTCGTTGAGTGGCGTGACCAGCGTATCCGCGCTCATCGCCACATGGCGGGCGAATTCATCATCGCGCCCCGGCGTATCGAAGATCAGGTAATCGACATCCTGCGCCACCTGCAAGGCCAGCGCGTCCAGTTCCTCGGTCGTGGTGCCGCGAAATACCTCAAATTTCACGGTGGGCAATTCGATGCCGCGACGGCGCAGCGTTTCGCCGCGATTTTCCATATAGCGGTGCATCGTGCGCTGACGCGAATCGAGGTCAATCGTCCCGACCCGCGCGCCCAGATAGGCCAGCGCGACGGCAATATGCACGGCGGTCGTCGATTTACCCGTGCCACCCTTTTCATTGGCAAAAACGATGCGGTGGGGACCAGACATGGCGGCTCTCTCATCACAGGGTTGGCGGGTTGCAAAAGCATTGAAGCCCGCGCGTTGCAGGCTTAGTAGCCCCGGCGCGAACAGTGTCAAAACCTTACCGAAGGGGCCGTGCCGGTGCAAACCATCAATCACCTCAATCTGCTGCGCAATGCGGTGGCACAATTGCGCAAGACAGGTCGCGTGGCGCTTGTCCCGACCATGGGAGCCTTGCATTTCGGGCACTTAACGCTGATTCGCGAGGCGCGTAAGCATGCCGAACATGTCGTCGCGTCCATTTTCGTTAATCCCCGACAATTTGCAGCGGGCGAGGATCTGGACGCCTATCCGCGCCAATTGGCCGCCGATCAGGCCGCCTTGGAAGGCGAAGGCGTCGCGCTCTTGTGGGCGCCGACGGTTGATGAAATGTACCCGGCCGGCTTTGCCACCAATGTCGGCGTGTCCGGGG
The DNA here is from genome assembly GCF_057401885.1 of Novosphingobium sp. 550D. Taxonomy (NCBI): domain Bacteria; kingdom Pseudomonadati; phylum Pseudomonadota; class Alphaproteobacteria; order Sphingomonadales; family Sphingomonadaceae; genus Novosphingobium; species Novosphingobium sp. 550D. Next base: position 253,915 of record NZ_CM171613.1, read on the forward strand.
TCAGCGAGGGGCTGTGCGGCGCGGCGCGGCCGGGCCATTTTGATGGCGTGGCGACGGTGGTGCTCAAATTGTTCAATCAGGTGGCGCCCGATGTCGCGCTGTTTGGCGAAAAGGACTGGCAGCAACTGGCCGTGATCCGGCGGATGGCGCGCGACCTTGATCTGACCGCGCCGCATGTCGATGCGATCATCGGCGTGCCGACCGTGCGCGAGGACGATGGCCTGGCCCGATCATCGCGCAATGCCTATCTGTCGGCTCAGGAGCGCGCCGATGCGGTGGCTCTGCCCCGCGCGATGCAGATCGCCGCCGCCGCAATCGCGGACGGGGCGGATGTCACCCAAACGCTGGCCCGGATGGAACAGGCGATTCTGGACGGGGGTTTTGCCTCCATCGACTATGCCCAGCTTTGCGATGCCGACTCATTGGCGCCCATGGCCCAGCGTGGGACCGGTTCGGCGCGTTTGCTGGCCGCCGCCCGCATCGGCAAGGCGCGACTGATTGATAATATTGACGTTCCCTTGGGGTGATTTGTCGGACGAGAGCGGTGATTTTCACCGCAAGATGAACAAGAATTTGCCAAAATGGACATTTTGGTTTTGAAAATACATTATATATGCCGATATGGATAGTTGACACAAATTTCAGTTGCGCGAATCATGCATCTGACCTAGTTAGAACCTGCCTTTCAGGCATCCTCTCCCAAACTTCCAAGCCCGGCTTCGGCCGGGTTTTTCTTTGCCCGCTTTCCGCGCATGGCATTGGATTGTGCCATATTGGCTATTTTTTCATATAAAACATTCCAAAATGCGACACTCGCCCAACCTTCCCCTGAATATCGCCACCCCATGTGCGAACCACACACCGCAATTTGATCGCCATCAATTCCTCCTTGCCGCCAAACACTAAAGGCAGAACCCTGACCTGAAATCCGCATCAGGCAGTGCAAAGAAGGGGGCATGGCGTGGCGAAAAATTTGGCCGACGCAACAGATCGGAAAGGCATCCATTTCAAGCCGATTGCAACCGGCGCGCTGGATATGCGGATCAAAGCCAGACCATGACACAGCCGTCCGCCGACCTGATCGAAACGATGCGCGTGTTGGGACATCCCCTGCGGTACAAATTGCTGACGCTCATGGCCCGTGGCCCCATTTCCGTGGGCGAAATGGCGAGTGATACCGGCCACAGCCTGTCCGTAATCAGCCAGCAACTGGCATTGATGCGCAAAGTGGGATTGGTTCAGGCAAGGCGCGAGGCAAAACTGGTCTATTACTCTGTCGCGCAAAATCGATTGTCAAACATTGCCGATTCACTTACCCTTTTGTCAGGCGGCACGTAAATCACTGTTCAATAATACTTTATTGAACGCATGTAACGGGAAATCCATTCAACTTTTAAGCTCGCGCCTCTTGCAAATGAGAACGAAAAGCGGCAAGCTTGTTAAGTATGAAACCCAAGGATCTCGCCGAACTTAAAGCCAATGCATCCATGATGGCCGCTCGCCTCAAGGTCATGAGCCATCCTGAGCGCCTTCTGATGCTGTGCCGCATGGATGAGGGCGAGGTCAGCGTGAATGAGCTGGTCGCGATGACCGGCCTGTCGCAATCGGGCGTGTCGCAACATCTGGCGCTGCTGCGCGCAGAGGACATCGTCAACGTGCGCATCGATGCCCAAATCCGCTGGTACAGCCTTAAGGACCGGATCGTTCAAGGCACGATCCACGCCCTTTGCAAACTCTGCGAAGAACAGGTTTAATCCTGCTTCAACAGCACTTGCCGCCGCCGCCCTTGCCATAGCGGGCTTCCTGTCGGTTGCGGAAGAAGGTCTTGCGGTCCATCACTTCGCGATCGGGGTGGTGCGCGCGGATATGCGCCACATAGGCGTCATAGTCCGGCATCCCCACAAAGGCCCCCATCAACCGGCGCAGGAACCCCATCACGCCGCCATCTCGGCCACAGTGGGCACCGGCGAACGCAGCGCGCCAAGGCAGGTCCGCACCGCCGCCACCAGAATGGACAGCACGACGATCATAAAGAACCCGCACAGCACCGCATCGACGCGGTCGTTAAAGATGATCCGCTCCATCTGGGCCATATCCTTGGCCGGGGCCAGAACCTTGCCCGCCCCCGCCGCATCGGCATATTTGGCCGCATGGGCCAGAAAGCCCACCTTGGGATCATCCGAAAACAGTTTGAGCCACCCGGCCGACAAAGTGCAGATCAGCAGCCACACGGTCGGCACGGCTGAAACCCATGCGTACCGCTCCTGCTTCATGCGGAACAATACGGCGGTGGCCAGCATCAGCGCCGTTGCCGCCAGCATCTGATTGGAAATGCCGAACACCGGCCACAGCGTATTCACCCCGCCCAGCGGATCGGTGACGCCCTGATGCAGGAAAAAGCCCCATGCCGCGACGCAGATCCCGGTGCCGATCAGGCCCTGCACCGTGCCGTTCATCCGGCCAAACGGCGGCACCGCGCGGGCCAGCAAGTCCTGCACCATGAACCGCCCCGCCCGCGTCCCGGCATCCACCGCGGTCAGGATGAAAAGCGCCTCGAACAGAATGGCGAAATGATACCAAAAGGCCTTCATCGCCGCGCCGCCCACGACATGGCTGAAAATCTCGGCCATGGCCACGGCCAGAGTCGGCGCGCCGCCTGCGCGTGACAGGATCGTGTGTTCGCCAATATCCTTGGTCAATTGCATGATGGCATCGGGCGTGATGGCAAAGCCCATCGCCGTGACCGCCGCCGACGCGCTTTGCGGCGTCGTGCCGATCAGAGCGGCGGGGCTGTTCATGGTGAAATAGATGCCCGGTTCGATGATGGACGCGCCCACCAGCGCCATGATCGCCACAAACGCCTCGGCCAGCATCGCACCATAACCGATAAAGGGGGCGTCAGCCTCGGATGAGATCAGCTTGGGCGTAGTGCCGCTGGAAATCAGCGCGTGGAAACCCGAGACCGCGCCGCAGGCGATGGTGATAAACAGGAACGGGAACAAGCCGCCCGACCACACCGGCCCGCCGCCATTCACGAATTGCGTCAAGGCAGGCATCTTCAACGCGGGGGCCATGATCAGAATGCCAATGGCCAACGCGATGATCGTCCCGATCTTGAGGAAGGTCGAAAGATAGTCACGCGGCGCCAGCAGCAACCACACCGGCAGCAGCGAAGCAATCGCCCCGTAAACGATCAGGATCCAGCAAATCTGGATCGGCGTATAGGTGAACAAAGGCCCCCAAAACGCGGACTGCGCCACATCCTGACCAAAGGCCAGCGCGGCCAGCAGGCCCACCAGCCCCAGCAAGGACACCTCGCCCACGCGGCCCGGCCGGATCCAGCGCGAATAGACACCCATCGCCAGCGCCAAAGGCACCGTCGCCGCCACGGTGAACATGCCCCACGGACTTTCCGCCAAAGCCTTGACTACGATCAGCGCCAGCACCGCCAGAATGATCACCATGATCATGAACGTGCCCAGCAAAGCGATGCCGCCCGCCACCTCGCCCATTTCCATGCGGATGATTTCGCCCAGCGATTTGCCGCCCCGACGCATCGACAGGCACAGGATCAGAAAATCCTGAACCGCGCCGGCCAGCACCACGCCAAAGATGATCCACAACGATCCGGGCAGATAGCCCATCTGCGCCGCCAGCACTGGCCCCACCAAAGGCCCCGCGCCCGCAATCGCGGCGAAATGGTGTCCGAACAATACGTTGCGATCGGTCGCCACATAATCCAGCCCGTCGGCCATCGTATGCGCAGGCGTGGGTCGCGCCGCGTCCAGCCCCATCACCCGCGCGCCGATAAACCGCGCATAAAACCGATAGGAGGCAAAGAAACAGCCCAGCGAGGCCACCACCAGCCAGAGCGCATTGATCGGCTCACCATGATCGACCGCCACCTTGGCCAGGGCGCCCAGCCCCAGCAAACCTGCCGCGATCCACGGCCAGACGGCGGCTTTTGACGGGCCAGACATCAACTTCTCCCAACTGAATTCGCGCATGGGTTAACGTCTAAAGCGCGCAATTGCCAACCGACAAACGTCGCAGTTCAGCAAATCTCAATGGCCATGATCTCAATCGCTTCGGCCACGCCGCCAAAATCGACGCATTCGCCCGGCTCGGCCTCCATCATGGCGCGGGACAAAGGCGCGGAAAAGGACAGCAGGCCCGCCGCCGGATCGGCCTCGTCATCGCCCACGATGGTGATGGTGCGCTCCTTGCCCTTTAACCGGAACCGAACCGTCGCGCCAAAGGCGACGCAGGAACCATCGGGCGCGGGCATTTCCTGAGCCGTTGCCGCTCGCGTGCGCCAATAGCGCAGATGGCGGCGGGCGGATTTGATTTCCTCCTCATCGCCCCCCGCCGCAATGGCGGCCTCATATTCGGCGCATTTTTCATCAATCATCGCCTTGCCCCGCGCCGTCACCAGATTGGGTCCAGGCGGAATCGGCAGCTCGAATTTGGGTTCGAGATGTTCCTCGTCGCCGTCACGACGAAAGGCGACGCTCATGGCATTCTCTCCGTTTTCATCGCCCGCCTATGACATCGCGCCCGTTTTACGGCAAGGGAGCGGGAACCCCGGTCAGCACCCCGCCGCGCACCTGCGCCACGCCGGAAAAGGCCGGACGCGCCACCTGCAACGTATTGAGGTCAAACCGGCTCTCGGCCCCGATGCCGGTGATCTTGACCCCGGCATAATCCAGCTTTTCCCCCAGCACCGCCTTTTGCGCGAGGCCCGCCGGTTGCACCAGCCAGCCATAGGTGCCCTTGGGTGCCATCAATCGCGCATGCCCCGCCCCGTCCACCACCAGCGAGGCACGCTCGTCCATGCCCAGCCCAACCACATCCTTTGCCCCCCGCGCCCGGACATTGGCAAGGAAGGCGATCAACCGCCCCATGCGCTCCCGGATCATGAAATGGCTGTCGGTAAAAATCCGCCGCATCCGGGGCAGGTGCAAAAACCGGTCCACCACCGTCACCCCCGGCCCCATCGGATTGTCCAGCGCCTCTGGTGACGTGATGCCATCATCGCCGAACGCGCCGTAACCCCACCACCCCATGATGGCCAGACCGGCGCTGGTCCCGCCAATCGGACGGTCCCGCGCCAATCGGTCGATCAGGCGCGATAGCGGCGTCGCCTGCCAAAAACGGATATAGCGCGATTGGTCGCCGCCCGCGATAAACACTCCATCCGCCTTTTCCAGAGCCGACAGGATGCGCGGGTCATAGGCCGCCTTGCGCGATGAAAAGACGAAGGTTTCGACCGAAGTGACCCCGCCGATCTCCTTCATAAATGCCTCGCCCGCTTGCCCCCCCTGCGATGCGCGCAGAACGACAATATGCCCATGCCCGGCGCGTTCGACGAACCAGCGGAACGCATTCACATCCCAATCGCCCCCGCCCGACAGCAACAGGCCCGGCTGACGCTTGCCCGGTGTGGGCAGGCTGCGGTCGCCCGCCATGTAATGGGCGTAACCTTCCGCGGGTGCATCATCGGCCAGAGCGGGCGCCGCCATCAGGCCAAAGGCCAGCACCAAGGCTTTTACCAGTTTCACGCAAGGCTCCCCCATGGCCGTCAGAATGGAGGGAAATCTGACAGCCAAGGGGCACGGCGGCAAACCGCCAAATTGCGCAGATTATCAGCGCGTCAGCAGCGCCTCTACACGCGGCAGCGGGCAAAGCGCGGCGCAGCCTTCGATCCGCATCGGCTGGCGGATCACCCCGGTCCCGCCGCGACGGATCTGGTCCAGCGCCTGTGCGCGATAGGTGGCGCGCACAAAACGCGCCCCATCACGGCGGCGCAGGATTTCCAGAACGATGGCCCCGCCCGGCGCCGGATCATCCGCCGCAAAACCGGACACATGCCAATGGAGCCCCAGCGCCCCCGCCAGATTGGCGACATTGGTGTCATGGCCCGAAACCAGCGTCACGCCGCGCCTGCGTAGCCCCTCGCGCAAGGCGGGCAGCAATCCGGCCAGATTGGGCAGCGCAATATCACGCGGGCGGGCCAGAAGGCGAAATTCCTCGGCATGGAACGTGGAGAGGGCGGCGATATCCGCCTCGCTGGCCCGGCCCCAGCCGACCTCAGCCATCGGCTTCCCCTCGGCATATTCCAGCAACAGGATTTGCGCCGCCGTCGAAGCCCGATCCAGCGCGCCCGACAATTTGGGCTTGCCCGTCTCGCTCGCGCCGCGCAGCGAAGTGGGCACGCCGCCCACGCCGCAATCCCCCCGCGCCGCGCCGCAAAGGATCGCATCGATGCGGGCATAGAGCGGCCGCAACCGCGCATCCATCGCCGCCAATCCGCCCGGCCCGACCTCCTGAGCCACGCCGCGATCAGCGGCGGCGGGATCAAGCCGCGCAAGGCCCGATGACAAAGCGTTGAAGCGCGGATCTTCCTGATCCTGGGGCAAATGATCGATGGTGGGGGTGCAACGCAGCGCCGCCCGCGCCCAATGGCGGGCCGTGGCGATGGTGCGCTGGTCACTGTCGGCGATAATCCGCACTGCACCGCAATCGCGCAGCTTCATCCATCGCGCATCATCGCGCCCCAGCACCTCGACCCCCGCGCCGCCATGCGCCGTCAGATAGCCGGGCGCGACATCCCAGCGGGGCCATTCCTGCGCCGCCACGCCCCGTGGCATGGCCGGGTCTTTCGTCGGCGGGCGAACGCCATGGCGCATCATCACCACGATGCCCTCTCGCACCAGAGCATCGCGCGCGGGCGCAGCCTGCGCCCCGCCTGATGTCACCATGGCCATCACCATGGCCGCCGCCAGCAAGCCCGCCTTCAAACCCTTGATCATCATGCCATCTCCTGAACCCAACGCGGATAGGGGGCGAATACGACATGCGCGTGACAGAGCCATCAAGCCAAATCCTGCATCAATCCACCGCCCCTTTGGCTTGGACCAATGCCCCCTGAAACCCTAGTCAGGGTCATGACCGGCGCCCCGACGCGCCCACCAATCTTTCAGGAGGTTTCAATGTTCGATCCCGTCTCGATGGCGCACCGGCTGGGCGAAGGCCTGTTGTCCTTTCCGGTCACCCATTTCGACGCCCAGGGCGCCTTTGACGAAGGCGCGTTTCGCGCTCACTGCGCATGGATGCTCGAACATGAATTGTCGGGCCTGTTTGCGGCGGGCGGCACGGGCGAATTCTTCTCGCTGACGCCCGACGAGGTCGAGCAGGTCGTGCGCGCCGCCGTTGCCGAACGCAAACCCGATGTGCCGGTGATTTCCGGCTGCGGCTATGGCACGGCGATTGCTGTCGACATCGCCCGCCGGGCCGAGGCCGCCGGGGCCGATGGCATCCTGCTGCTGCCACCCTATCTGATGGGGGGCAAACAGGAAGGTCTTGCCGCGCATATCGAGGCGGTTTGCCGTGCGACGGGCCTTGGCGTGATCGTCTATAATCGCGGCAATGCCATCGTGAATGATGAAACGCTGGCGGGCCTGTGCGAACGCAACCCCAATCTGGTGGGTTACAAGGATGGTGTGGGCGACATCGAACTGATGGCCCGCATCTATGCCCGCATGGGTGACCGGTTGACCTATATTGGCGGGCTGCCGACGGCGGAAACCTTTGCCACGCCTTATCTGACCATGGGCGTGACGACCTATTCTTCGGCCATTTTCAATTTCATGCCGCAATGGGCGCTGGAATTCTACAAGGCTGTGCGCGGCGGCAATCACGCCCATGTGCAACAGCAATTGCGCGATTTCGTGCTGCCCTACATCACCCTGCGCGATCGTGGACGCGGCTATGCAGTCTCCATCGTCAAGGCCGGGTGCCGCGTGATCGGGCGCGATGCGGGGCCGGTGCGCAGCCCGCTGACCGACCTGTTGCCCGGTGAGGAAGCGGAGCTGGCCGCGTTGATCGAAAAGGTCGCGCCTTATGCTTTGCCGCTGACCGCATAATCTCGCGCGGCATTTTCACTTATGAAAATGCGCAACACGCTTTATCTGGGTTCCATGTTCGAACTCAGCCAGCTTCGCTGCTTCGTCGCGGCGGCCGAAGAACTCCACTTCGGCCGCGCGGCCCAGCGGCTCAACATGACGCAGTCGCCCCTCAGCCGTCAGATCCAGTTGCTTGAACGCATTCTGGATGTGACGCTGCTGGAACGCACCAGCCGGACGGTGTCGCTGACGCCGGCGGGGCGGGTGTTCCTGATCGAGGCGCGGCGGATCGTGCGGCTGGCCGAAAGCGCGTCCTTGTCGGCGCGGCGCGTGGCCAAGGGCGACGCGGGCAAGGTGGCCATCGGTTTCACCGCCGTATCGGGCTATACTCTGGTCCCGCAAATCGTCGCACAGGCCCGCGCCAGCCTGCCCAATATCGAACTCGAACTGCGCGAAATGGTCAGCACGGATCAGACCGACGCGCTGCTGACGGGCCTGATCGACATTGGGTTTGTGCGGCCCCCGGTGGTGCGGTCGGAATTTGAAACGCTCTCGATCCTGCATGAACCCTTGCTGGTCGCGCTGCCTGCGGGCGATGCGCGGCAAGGGCAATCGAGCCTGACGCCCGCCGATCTCGATGGCCAGCCGCTGATCATGTATGCGCGCCAAGGGGCGGGCTATTTCCACGACATGCTGGTCCGCCTGTTTGACGAGGCGCAGGTGTCCCCGCAATTCGTCCAGCATGTCACGCAAATCCATTCGATGCTGGGCCTTGTACGGGCCGGACTTGCCGCCGCGGTGGTGCCGCAATCGGCGCTGGGCCTGCACCCGGACGATGTGCAGTTCCGGCAATTGGTGACCCAGCCCGAATTTCCCGCCGAACTGATCATGGCGTGGCGGCGGGACAATGCCAATCCCGCCCTTGAACCCATGCGCCGCCTGTGCGCCGAGGTGATCGGTTAGATCACCCCCACGGAAAGCTGAGGCTGGGCCGGTTGGCATAACGCGCCATGCCCAATTCCAGCCGCGCCCCGGCCCCCGGCGCCAGATCCAGCGTGAAATGGCGCGCGCCAACGCGATGTTGTCGGCCATCGACACTCACGCTGTCGATGCGATGCTCGCCATAGGCGCCGCCCTGCACGATCACACGGCGGGGCTTGTCCCCAGTGTTGACCAATGTCACCTGCGTCGCCGTATCGCCCAGAGAATGGACCAGCGCCGCCACGTCGGCCGGCAACCCCGCCCGCCGCCGCGCCGGATCGAAATAACGCAACCGGCAATGCAAAGTGACGCCGCCCTGCGGCGGGCTGTCGGCGTTCCAAGTGGGCCGCGCAATATGCAGCCCGCCCGTGGTCAGTTGCACCAAGGCCTTGGCGCTGGCCGGGTTGAAATCCAGCGTCCAATCGGCCAGCCGCGTATCGGGCGTGGTATGATCCGCCCGCCGCGCCGCATCGCGCCGCGCCAGACGCGCCAGATCAGCCTCCAGCGCCGTTTCAGGGTAGGATGGATTGGCCCCTTCAAGGAAGCTGATCCAAGGATCGCTGCCTGCCGCCGCGCGGTCTTGCGGGTCTTGCGTGGCATACCAGATTTCAAACGCGCCCTGTCGGTATGGCCCCGCCTTCCACCCATGCCAGCCATCCGGGCCGAACAGGGTGGGCGTCTGCATCCGCCCATCGACCATACGCGCCTGCGCATTGATCAACGCATTGAGCCGCCGCCAGACATGGAAATATTCCCTGTCCCCGGTCAGCAAGAGCGCGTTGAAGAAAGCCGTGATCGCGCGGGGCACCCGGTTGCGCCCCTCTCGCTTGCCCGTCTGCGGGACCAGAGGCGCAAAATTCCAGCCATAGGTGCCGCCCCACCAATCGGGGGCCGCCTTGCCATCATGGCCGACCTTGCTGGGGAATATGCCGCCATTGGCCCGCGCGCGGTCCATCCACGCATCGGTGTAATCCAGAACCCAGCGGCGGAACCTTTCCCCCGCCCCCAAAGCATAAGCGTTCAGGCCCAAGGTGGTCGATTGCAGGTTCAGCGGCGTATCGCAGGCCACATCATCATATTCATCGTAATGGCGCAGGAACTGCTCATAGCTGTCCTCGCCATGTTCCAGATGGAACCGGCTGGCGTCAAACGGATCGCCCGCCCAGTCCAAGGGCGTCGCCCGGCGCAGCATCGGCCCCCGGCTGCCGTTCAGGATCGAGCGGATGACGCGATGCCTGGGGTCGTAATTGGCAACGGTTTTGTCCGCGCCGGTGTAGAAATCGGCAAACCGCCGGGTGCGCATCAACACGCGCGGATCGCGCGGCGCCGACAGGCCCATGATGTTGAACGTCGAAAGCCCCTCGGAATTATGCTGCCAATCCATCTGGACCGGGAATTCGCGGTAATACATGCCTTGGCGGGCAATCGGCACATCGCGGGTCTGGATGCCGGAATATTGGCGCAAATGCCCTTCCCAGAACCGCTGTGACAGCGTCAACAGGCTGTCATCGGCGCCCAGCGCATGCAGCAGCACCCAATCATTGGTCGCCTCGGCCGCATCGTCCGGCCCGTCATTGGCGCCCCATCGTTCAAAGACCTTCAGATGGTCCTGCGCATCGACATAGGTTGCGTAATAGTCCTTGCACGCCTGCGTATGGGCCGACAGCAATTGCCGCTGTAACCGGGCCCAGCGCGGGGCGACCATCGGGTTGGTGATGCGAATGGGGGCCGCGGGGGCCTTGGCCAGCGCGGGGCTGGCGACAAGCGCGACGGCCCCGGTCAGCATTTGCCGACGATGCAGGATCATGCGGCAATCTCCAGCCGGCGGATCGGGCCGACAATCACCGTAAAGGCCACGATGGTCAGCACGCAATGCGCCGCCACAAACAACAGCGCCAGATCAAACGAACCGGTCGCCCCGACGATATAGCCAACCACAATCGGCGTGACGATGCCCGCTGCATTGCCGAACATGTTGAACACGCCGCTCGACAGACCCGCCAGCTTTTTGGGCGCAACATCCGCCATCACCGCCCAGCCGAGCGAAGCCACGCCCTTACCAAAAAAGGCCAGCGCCATCACCGCGATCACGGCGGCCTGACTGTCCAGCCAGACGCAGCCCAGAATGCTGGAGGCCAGCACCATGCCCAGCACCAGCGGCATTTTGCGCGCAACATCCGCCATCACCGCCCAGCCGAGCGAAGCCACGCCCTTACCAAAAAAGGCCAGCGCCATCACCGCGATCACGGCGGCCTGACTGTCCAGCCAGACGCAGCCCAGAATGCTGGAGGCCAGCACCATGCCCAGCACCAGCGGCATTTTGCGCGCCCGGTCCAGATCGCCGCTGCGCTTCAAAATGCGGTCGGAGATCACACCCCCGACCAAGCCCCCGCCAAAGCCGCAGATCGCGGGCAAAGCGGCGGCAAAACCGGCCTGCGTGATCGAAAGCCCGCGTTCCTTGACCAGATAGATCGGGAACCATGTGACAAAGAAATAGGTCAGCACATTGATGCTGTACTGCCCGATATAGATGCCCATCATCATGCGATTGGCCAGCAAGGGCTTGATATTGGCCCAGTTGAAGGCCACGCCCTGCCCGCTGCTGCTTTCCAGCGAAATCTGGCCGCCGCCTGCGCGGATAAGGTCAAGTTCGGCCGCATTGACCCCCGGATGCCGGTCCGGCCCATGGATCATCTTGGCAAAGATCACCGCCGCCACAACACCGACGACGCCCATCATCCAGAACACCGAGCGCCAGCCAAAGGAATGCACCATCCACCCCATCACCGGCGCAAAGGCGACCAGCGAGAAATATTGCGCGCTGTTGAAAATGGCCGAGGCGGTGCCGCGTTCGGAACCGGGAAACCATGCCGAAACCAGCCGCGCATTGCCCGGAAAACTGGGCGCTTCGGCAAGGCCCACCAGAAAGCGCAAGGTGAACAGCGCCGCCAGAGCCGATACGCCCGGCACAATCCCCACCAACCCCTGCGCCGCGGTCAACAGCGACCAGCAGGCAATCGCGATCGTATAGATCCGCTTGGTCCCGAAACGGTCCAGCAAGGCCCCGCCCGGAATCTGCGCCAGCGCATAGGCCCATGCAAAAGCGGAAAGCACATAACCCGTCGCCACCGGTGTCAGCGCCAGTTCCTTGGCCGCCGCGCTGCCCGCGATGGAGAAGGTGGCGCGGTCGGCATAGTTGAGCGTGGTGACCAAAAAGATCAATGCGATGATCTGATAACGGGTACGTGTGGGGGTCTGGGCGCCCGGCGCAAGCATCTCATTCTCTCCGCATGGTCTTTTTTGACCATCCGACGATAGGCATAGTGCAAAGGATCGTCCAAGCCGATTTTGGCGATGATCCAGCCAAATTTCGGCACAATGGGAAACAAACCCGCCCAACACCCCGCCATCAGTGCGCGATTGGCAATGATTGATGCCGGATTGGGATTGGCATTTGCCCCCATTGCCGGTCTATCCCCGCCATCAATCCGGCGCACCTGACCGGTATGGGAAATTGAGGGGATTAATGATGGCCCATTCCATCCGCCGCGGCGCGAAGGCCGCCCTGCTTGTTACCAGCGCGATTGTTGCCGCTCCCGCCGTCATGGCGCAGGAAGCGCCCGCGCCCATCGCCAAAGAACCCGCCGCCGCCGAAATCGTGGTGACCGGTTTCCGCGCCAGTCTGAACAGCGCATTGGGCGTCAAAAAGGCATCGGCCGCCGCCGTCGATGTCATCAAGGCCGAGGATATTGCCGAATTCCCCGACCTGAACCTTGCCGAATCGCTGCAACGCATTCCCGGCGTCGCCATCAACCGCGTGAATGGCGAAGGCCGCAACGTTTCGGTGCGCGGCCTGGGCGCCGATTACACCCGCGTGCGCATCAACGGGATGGAGGCCATCGGTACCACCGGCGGCACCGACAATTCGGGCGGCGTCAACCGTGGTCGCGGCTTTGACTTCAACATCTTTTCCTCCGACCTCTTCAACTCTCTGGCCGTGCGCAAAAGCGCCAGCGCGGACGTTGAAGAAGGCTCGCTGGGCGCCACGGTCGATATGCAGACCGCCCGCCCCTTCGATTTCAAAAAGCCCACCGTGACCTTCTCGGCTCAGGCCAGCTATAATGATCTGGCGCGCAAGACCACGCCGCGCCTGTCGGCTCTGGTTACCAAGAGCAATGATGATCAGACCTTTGGCGTGTTGATGAGCTTCTCCTATGAAGCGCGCCGGTTGAAGGAAGAAGGCGCGAACATCACGCGCTGGACCTATGGCGGTTTCAACGGCGGGTTCAACGCGGCCTCGACCGTGCCGGGTTATACCATCGGCCAGATCAACAGCGCCAACATGTTCCACCCGCGCATTCCGGGTCTGGTCAGCTATGACATCGATCAAAAGCGCCTTGGCGCTTCGGCCTCGATCCAATGGCGTCCGGGCGACCGCACACTGCTGACGCTGGACGGGTTGTTCTCCTATCTGGACGGCACCCGCGCTGAAAGCCAGTTTCAGGCGATCAGCTTCAGCCGTTCGGGCACCGGCAAGCCCCAGACGATCATTCGCAACGGCACGGTCGATGGCAATGGCAACCTGATTTCGGGCACGTTCGACAATGTCGATCTTCGCACACAGGCGTGCTATGACGTGCTGCGCACGACGTTCTACAATCTGACGGCCAATCTGGAACATTCCTTTTCGGATCGTCTGAAGTTCACAGGTCTGGTGGGCTATTCCAAATCCGCCTTCACCAACCCGACCCAGACCACGGTGACGCTGGACGCGGCCAATACGGGCAATTTCTTCTACGATTTCTCGACCCGTTTCCCCACCATCCGCCCGGGCGTAGACATCACCAATCCGGCCAATTTCTCGTTCAACAGCGGCACGTCCGAAGTGCGCATTCGCCCCCAAACCGTCGACAATGCCTTTGGTACGGCCAAGGGCGCGGTGGAATGGAAGGCCAATGACATTCTGAAGGTCAAGGCCGGTGTCGACTGGCGCCGTTTCACCTATGGCTCGACCGAACAGCGCCGCCTTTCGGGTGAAACCGTGGTCAACACGCTGACGCCTGCACAAATCGCGGCGGCCACCACGGTGTTCAGCGGCTTTGGGCGCGGGCTGGCCGTTCCGGCGGGTACGCCCACGTCATGGGTGGTGCCTGATCTCAACGCCTTTGCCAATCTCTATGGCATCTACAGCAACCCGACCTATGCGGTGGGCGGGATCGAAAATGCCACCGCGCGCGGTTCCTATATCACCGTGCGTGAAGACGACCTTGGCGTGTGGGGCATGGATGAATTCAACCTTGGCGACCGGGGCATTCCGCTGCGTGGTGACATTGGCCTGCGCTATGTCAACACCAAGCAATTCTCGACCGGCTATGCCAGCCAGGGCACCAACATCAATCTGGTGATGGCCAGCCGCAGCTATAGCCGCCTGCTGCCCTCGGCCAATCTGGTCTATGACATCAGCCGGCAATTGCTGATCCGTGCGGGCGCGGCCAAGACGCTGGCACGTGCGGGCATCGCCTCGCTGACGCCGGGGGGCAGCCTGTCGGTGTCGGGCGGCAGCCGCACGTTCAGCGCGGGCAACCCCGATCTGCGCCCGACCGAATCGACCAATCTGGACCTCAGCCTCGAATATTACCCGGCGCGCGGGGCGATCTATTCGGTCGCCTATTTCCAGAAGGATATCGGCAGCTTTGCCCAAACGCTCAGCACCGCCGTACCTTTCTCCTCGCTGGGTCTGCCCGCATCCCTGCTGACCGGCACGACCGCATCGGCCAGCGATGTGTTCATCGCCAGCACCCCGGTCAATTCCAAGGGCGGCATGCTGCGCGGCTTTGAAATCAACATGCAGCAGCCCTTCAGCTTCCTGCGCGGGATCGGCAAGAATTTCGGCGTTCTGGGCAACTTCACCTATGTCACCTCGAACATCGAATATCTAACCAGCGCCAATGGCAGCACCTCGGTCATCGCGCCTCTGGTCGGCCTGTCGAAATATGCGGCCAATGGCACGCTGTATTATGAGGACAAGAAGTTCTCGGTGCGCGGGTCGGTGGCCTATCGCTCGAAATATCTGACCGCGGTGCCCGGCACCGAAGGGCAAAGCTGGAACGGCACCAACCGCACGATCAACGTGGATGCACAGGTCACCTATGCGCCCAATGAAAAGCTGAAATTCAGCCTTGAAATGATCAACCTGACCGACGCGCTCAACGATCAGTTTGTCGATGCGACCAACCGCCTCAACGTGCTGACCCACAGCGGCCGCCAGTTCAACCTTGGGGCGAAACTCACCTTCTAAAGGGTCGCAGCTCCCTTTTCAGGCGGATCACCCCATCCCCGCGTCCGGCACTCCCAACACTCCCGCCGGACGCGGGGATTTTCATGTGACAGGAATTCAAGACATGATCGACGGCAGTATTTTGATCGCGGGCGCCGCCCATCAGACCCAAACCCGCTTTTCCGCCATCGATGCGGCCAGTGGTCAGGCTTTCGGCCCGGATTTCAGCGTATCGACGCCCGACCATGTCGATGCCGCCTGCGCCGCAGCCCGCGCCGCCGCGCCCGCCTTTGCCCGCGATGCGGCGGCGCGTGCCGATCTGCTCGAAGCGATTGCGGGCGAAATCCTTGCCCTTGGCGATGGGTTGATCGAAACGGCGATGCGCGAAACCGGCCTGCCCCGCCCCCGGCTGGAGGGTGAGCGGATGCGCACCGTCAACCAATTGCGCCTGTTCGCCGCCGAATTGCGCGGTTTTGGATGGCAGGATGAAGTGTTTGAACCGGCCGATCCGGCCCGCGTGCCCCCGCGCCCTTCGCTGCGGCGGATCAACCGGGCGGTGGGGCCGGTGGCGGTGTTTGGCGCGTCCAATTTCCCGCTGGCCTTTTCGGTGGCCGGGGGCGACACGGCCTCGGCGCTGGCGGCGGGCTGTCCGGTGGTGGTCAAGGGCCATTCGGCCCATCCCGGCACCGGCGAATATGTCGCCCGCGCCGTGACCAATGCCGTGGCCGACAGCGGCTTCCCGGCGGGCATCTTTTCCTTCCTTCCCGGCAACAATCGCGCTCTGGGCACGGCGCTTGTGACCCATCCCGTGATCAAGGCGGCGGGCTTTACCGGCAGCCGCACCGGCGGCCTTGCCCTGATTTCTGCGGCGCAGGCCCGCCCCGAACCAATCCCGGTCTATGCCGAAATGAGCAGCATCAACCCAGTCCTCCTCCTGCCCGCCGCGATGGCTGCGCGGGGGGCCGATCTGGGCCGGGCCTATGCCGCCTCGCTCTCGATGGGATCGGGCCAATTCTGCACCAACCCCGGCCTGTTGCTGGCGGTAAAGGGGCCGGACCTCGACGCCTTCCTGTCCGCCGCCGCCCAGGCTTTGCAGACGGTGGCGCCGCAGGTCATGCTGTCCCCCGGCATCTGCCGCGCCTATCGCGAAGGCGTCACGGTGCTGGACGGCCATGCGGGCGTTACGACCGTGTTGCGTCAGGACGCGCCCGACAATCGCTGCGGCGCGGCGGTCTTTGCGGTGGATGCGCAAACCTTCCTGACCGATCCGGCCCTGCGCGAGGAAGTGTTCGGCGTGTCGGGCATGGTGGTGCGCTGCGCCTCGCCCGATGATTTCGCCACGGTTCTGCAATCGCTCGAAGGGCAATTGACCGCCAGTTTCCACGGCGATGAAGGCGACTGGCCGCTGGCGCAGGCCTTGGTTCCGTTGATGGCGGAAAAGGCCGGGCGGGTGATCGCCAATGAATGGCCCACCGGGGTCGAAGTGTCGCGCGCGATGGTGCATGGCGGGCCATTCCCGGCGACGTCGGATGTGCGGACAACCTCGGTCGGCACGCTGGCCATGGCGCGGTTTCTGCGCCCGGTCTGTTTCCAGAACATGCCTTTTGCCATTGATTGATCCGGTCCGCCCTGCGCCCCGGACCAGCGCAGGGCGGATTTTGCCGCAATACGCAACATCACATGCGTAAATATCCCAGATAGACCATGCCCATCGCGCAAACCTCGACCCCGTATGATCGGTCAGAGGAAGGAAATGCAATCGATGGCATGGAGCAACAAACTGCTCGGTCGAAGCCGTGGGCTGAACAGCATACCGTGGCGGCTGGCGCTGGTGGCGCTGGTCTCGCTTGGCTTGCCTATCGTGGCTCTGTTCGTGGCCGGAATTGGCCCCGGCACCATGATGGCTGCTGGCGGTTTGCTGTTGCTGCCGGTGCTGGCCAATTATCTGGTGGGGCGCGTTTTATCGGCCAAGATCCTGTCTCTGCGCGACAGCACGATGGCGATTGTCGAGGGCGACATGTCGCGCCCCGTCACCACCAAAGGCCCCTGTGAAGTGGGCGAGTTGGCCGACAGTTTTCGTGAAATGGTGGCACGCCTCAACCACAATATGGTCCGTATGAATATACTGGCCTATACCGACCCGATTACCGGATTGCCCAACCGCACCGTGATCACCCACGTACTGGCATTGGCCCAACGCACCCAAAAGGCGGATTGTGCGGGGGCGATCATCTTCATCGATCTGGACGGGTTCAAGCGGATCAATGACACGCTGGGCCATGATGCGGGCGATGAATTGCTGCGTCAGGTGGCCGCGCGGATCATTGTGTGCGGTTTGCAATTGGGGGTGGAGGATCTGGAAACCTGCACCAATTCCTTTGGCGAATTGTGCGACACGTGCCCGACGCGCCCGATTCTTGCGCGTTTTGCCGCGGATGAATTCGTGCTGATGCTGCCCGGACGGCATGACACCGGCAAACTGGACGCGATGGCGCGGCAAATTCGCGCGGCTCTGGCCGACAGTTTCACCATATTCGGTCATGAAATTTTCATCGGCGCCAGCATGGGTATCGCCCGCATACCCGAAGATGCCGATACGCCCGATCAGTTGCTGGCCTATGCCGATATTGCCATGCATCGCGCCAAGGAAAGCGGCAAGGACACCCACGCTTTCTTCGACAGCGCACTGAAAGGCAAGGTCGAGGAACGTGCGCTGATCGAACGCGAATTGCACCATGCGATCGAACGCGATACACTGGAATTGCATTATCAGCCAAAATTCGACGCCGGCACGCTGGCCGTGACCGGGGTGGAGGCATTGGCGCGTTGGGAATGTCCGGGCGTGGGCCGGGTGTCGCCCGAAATTTTTGTCGGTATTGCCGAACAATGCGGGTTGATGGTGCCGCTGGGCCATTCGATCCTGCGCATCGCCATTCGTCAGGCGCGGCAATGGCTGGATGAAGGGCGCCCCTTGCGCGTGGCGGTCAATGTATCGCCGGTGCAATTTGAACGGCCCGGCTTTGTCGAATCGGTGCTTTCCATGCTCGATGAATTCGGCCTGCCGCCGCAATGGCTCGAACTGGAAATCACCGAGAGCATTGCCATGACCGATTTTGACCGCACCCGCGAAAGGGTCGATGCCCTGCGTCAGGTCGGCATTTCGATTTCGATTGATGATTTCGGGGTCGGTTATTCCAACCTCTCGCAAATGGCACGGTTGAATTATGATGCGCTCAAGGTCGACAAATCATTGGTCGATTGCATCGGCGATCATGGCAAGACCGAATCCATGGTGACCGCGATCATCACCGTGTCCAAGATCCTTGGCCACAAGATCATCGCCGAAGGGATCGAGAGCGCCCAGCAGATGACCTATCTTCATGCGCGTGGGTGCCATGAATTTCAGGGCTTCTACCTCGCCCGGCCGATGGCGGCCAAAGAACTGAGCGAATGGCTGGACCAGCGCGCGCAAAACCCGGTGCAGGATATGCAGGGCCAGATCGAGGACCGGATGCAATTGCGGGCCTAAACCAGCACCTTGTGCCAATATTGCAGCGGCTTGATGCTTTCCTCCGCCCCGCCGTGCTCTTTCCACGCCAGATGGGTGATCAGATCGGGGATCGGCGCATAACCCCGCGCCCGCCAGAACCCGTCCAGAGGGCGATAATCCACCGGCCTTGCAGGGTGATCGGCGGGGCGCATCACGCTGGCAAAACAGGCCGTCTTGGCACCACTGGCCACAGCTTGCGCCTCGCGGTGATTGAAGAATTCATGGCCTAGGCCGCGCCCACGATATTGGGGCAACAGCACGCTTTCCCCGAAATAGAACAAGGCGTCCGTGTCCATGCCCCGCGCCGCAAAGGGCGCGCGAAATTCCGCCTTTTGCGCCTGCATCGGACTGGCCGTGGCGGCGCCCACGATACGCCCGCCATCCATCGCGGCCACCAGAACCGCTTCGGGCGCGGCCATGAATTCGCGCAGGTAATCGGCCTCATAGTCCCGATCACCGTCATAGAGATAGGGCCAGTGGGCAAAGACCGCGATGCGCAAAGCCGCCAGATCATCCATCGCCGCCCGGATTTCGTCCCCGGTCAGCGTGCGAATATGCAGGCTCACGCCCCCTCCTTTAATCCATATCCCGCCAGCATGGCGGCCTCATGCGGGGCGTCCTTGGATGCCTTGGCAATCGCGGCTCGGCCTTGTTCGCCCCGGTTCATACCGATCAGGGCCAGCCCGCGCAGGATCTCATCGGCCGCCCCTTTTCGCATCGCCAACGCCTTGTCAAAATCACCCAGCGCCCCGGCATAATCCTTTTGCCGCAAACGGATCAGGCCGCGGCTGCCGACAAAATTGCGGGTTTCGCCGTCGCGGCGGATGGCGGCGTCGCAATCCTTGGCCCCTTTGTCCACATCCACATTGGCCAGCCCGCGCAGCCAGCAGCGCTCATTATACAGACGCCCAAGCATGTGATCCTCACGGTGCAGCGCGATCATATCGTCCAGCAAGGGAACGCCCTGCGCCGCCTGCCCCAGATCGGACAGTGTCGTGGCCAGCACCATATTGTCCAGATCACCCTTGGGCGCCAGTTTCGCCGCGCGCTGGGCCACGGCAAGCGCCTCCTTGGGTTCATCCGCGATCAGCCCGCGCGCCCATACCGCCATCAATTTGGGATCATCGGGCCGCAATTTCATCGCCTGCGCCCAATCCTTGCGCGACAGGTCTCGCTGGTGGTTGCCGGCATAGGCCAGCGCCCGGTCGCGCCAGTAATCAGCCTCGTTGGGATTTTGCGCGATGGCGGCGGACAGGTCTTCGATCGCCCCGGCATAGTCCCGCTGGGCCAGCCGCGCCGAACCGCGCCGCGCCAGTTCGGCGGCATCCTTTGGCGCTTCGACCTTGGCCGCGCCGCCCATATTCTGTTCGACCGTATTGAACTTGCCCGAGGCATGTTCGGTGCTGGTCGAAAAAATCGGGCCGCCATTATAGGTGATGTAAATCCGGCTCTGGCTGCGCGACACCAACAGGTGGTGCGAAAGGAAAAAGTCCATGCCGATGATGGCATCTTCGCTGTCCAGATCCTGATCGATCACCGAAATCGGCGTGTTCGCGATGGTTTCGCCGCCAATATCAAAGGTCTTGAGCCGCACCACCCAGCGGTTGCGCCCCTTGATGCCGATGCCATGGGCAACGCCATCCGCTTTGGCATCCGGCCCCGTCAGGTCAATGCCCGCCTTTTGCGCCGCCGCCCGCGACAACACCGTCCCCGGCGCCCCGGTGTCCAGCATCGCGCGCATTTTCACGCCATTGACGGTGATGGTGGTAAAGATGTGGCTGGGCATGGAAAACCCGCCATCCAGCAAGGGGCTGATCCCCAAAAAGCGGTCGCCCGCCCAATAGGCCAGATTGGCCTTGCCGCAACCCTTGGCGCTCATCAGGTTGATCTGGCCATGGGCAAGGTCGAATTCGGTGTCAAAGGGTTGGAACAGATTGGCCCCCAGAAAGCCATTGCCCGCATCGCTGCCGCCGACCAGAAAATCCATGCGCGGGAATTTGTATCCGGCCAGCCCGACATCGGCGATGTGGGCGACCATGACATCGGCGCTGCCCCCGATGCCACTGACATGCAGGCCTTGAGGCGGCGGGTCGAGGCGTTGTTCAAGCTGGGCGGCGCGGGCGCGCGACATGAAGTGGAAGAAGGCGCCCGTATCGATCCACATATCGGCCTTCTGGCCCTTGATGGTGACGGGGACGCTGGCGCGCACGCCCTGCATCGTGACGGGCAATTTGGCAACCGGCCCATATTGGCATTCGGCTTGGGCGGCCCCGGCCCCAAAAGCCGCACCCGCGAAAGCCATCAACGCGCAAAACGAACGGCGCCAAATCTGGGGCAAATCCCTAACTCCTCATCCGATCCGAGGATGAGAGTGCCAGAATTTCAAGCAAGGTCAACCAGCTGACCTTTACCCCACCAGACGCAGGACCTGTCGTTTTACCGCGCCTGACCATTCGACAACACAGGTTCCGCGCTCGCTGTTCTTGGCGCTGTAAAGCGCGCGGTCGGCGCGTTGCAACAGGTCGTGGCGGCAATCGCCCTGCCCCTGCAATTCCACCGCGCCGATGGTGGCGGACACCACCACCCCATCCTCGCCCCGCCCCAGCGGAAAGCGCAAGACCCGCAGCAGATTTTCCGCCAGCCGGGGCAATTGCGCAATCATTGCCTGATCGGTGATAACCAGCGCGAATTCATCGCCCCCCAGCCGCGCCGCCAGACAATCGCCCAGCCATGGCGATCGCAATTCGGTGGCGACCTTGCGCAGGATATCATCGCTCGCCGCATGGCCGAACGTGTCATTCACCGCCTTGAAATTGTCCAGATCAATCAGGACCAGCGCCATGCGCTCGCCACGCAACTGGGCCTGGGCCACGCATTCATCGACATAGGTGACGAAACGATGGCGGCTGGCCACATGGGTCACTTCATCCACATTGGCCCGGCGGTCCAGTTCGACGAACAGTTCATGGCGTTCGGACACGTCCTGAAACACGCCGATCAGGCCGACCACGCGGCCATTTTCCAGTTCCGGTTCACCAATCGCCCGCACCCGCTTGGCCACGCCCCGCGCCGACACGAAATCCAATTCCAGATCATAAGAAGCGCCAGTGTTGATCGCGCGCTCGATCATCGCGGTGATACGTTCCCTGTCGGCGGGCGGGTAATAGGACAGCGCATCTTCGACCGGATATCCCTCGCCGGGCGGCTGATCGTGAATGTCATAGACGCCTTCGGACCACGTCACGGTCTGTTGGCCAATATCCATCCGCCATGACCCCATGGATGCCATGCGCTCGGCCTGACGGAATTGGCGTTGCAGGCGCTGTTGATCGGCATAGAGGCGATTGATGCGCGATGTGTCCTCGGCCATGGCCATGCTGGACACCATGGATTGCAGGATCGCCTCGACCCCGCGGGCCAGACCGGACAGGCGTGCAACATCGGCATCGGTAAATTCACGCGGGCGCGTGTCGATCAGGCAAAAGGCGCCAATCCCTTTGGCGTCCAATTCCGGCCGAGCGCGGACGCGCAGCGGCACGCCGGCGTAGAACCGGATCCCCGGCTCCCCCGTCACCAAACCGTTGAAACAGAAACGCGCATCCTCGCCCGCGTCATGGACCACCAGAGGGCTGTCCTGTGCCACGGCGTGGCGGCAAAAGGATTGTTCGATCGGCGTGCCTTCGGCATCCAGCCCGAAGCGGCCGACAAAAACCTGTCGGTTTCCGTCCAGCAGGCTGACCAAAGCAATGGGCACGTCAAACATATCAGCCGCGATGGCCGCTAATTCGGACAACGCACTATCCCGCGTTTCCACCAATTGTCGGATATAAGGCATTCAGGCCCCTCCCTAGGGTGCGTCCAAGGATTGAACGATCTTGCCTAAAAATTCGTGAACATACCTTTGTTCCGACCCTAGGTCGCATTACCCTGATACATCGGCAATAACGTTTGCGAATTCAGCAAAATGGTTTCTTTTCAGACCATTGTGCATCAACACAATCCTGCCGTCGGACGATCTAACGGGCTTGATGATGTTCATGCGGGATGATCGGCACAAATCATCTGGCGCCATCTTCCATGGGCCAGTTTTTTGACAAAGTGGGGCAACCCATTGGAATACGAGCTCACACCTGTCGAATTGACCGACAGCATGGACTGGGGATGGCCAAATTTAGATCAGAATCTGCGGCATAAGATATCCGCATCCAAATTTGGCACATTCAGGCCGAAGAACTGGATCAGATCATCGTGCCGCAACAAGCGTGAACACTTCCCATTCCCCAATCTCCAATCGATCGACAACGGTGTTTCGGCCGTCAGGCAAAGCGCACAGAAAGTGACCAGCGCGCTCCAGCGTCATTCGCCCTTCAAAGCGGTCCATATGGAAACCACGCAAGTGTTCAGTCCAACCTGGATTGTCATCGGATAGAATGATCGGTTCAGCCCAATTGTCATCAGGCATCATCTGCACGATTGCCCCGCCCTGATCGCTTCCCAGAATCGTGCCATGCACGGTTTTCAGCCACATCGGCTCTGGAAAGGCACTCCACCCCTTGATGGCCTCATTCCAGTTTCCGCGCCAACGATCTGCACCATTGTACACGTTGTGATGCACCAAGGCCTTCATGGGATCATAAGCAATCGGGGACGATACCCGCAGAATGTCCAAAGCCGCCTGCTTCATTTCCTGTTCGAAATGCATTTCAAGACTAAAGCGCCGGCCATTTTCCGCGATTTGGCGGGCCATATCATCGTGCGTACGGCACCATTCCACTTTTTCGGCAAGATCGCTCAGATCCTGTTTGACGGGCACATAGTGCGTCCAAGGTTGAATGCGGTTATGGAACCACTGCACCCAAGGACTTTCCACCTTTATCATGCAGCACCCCAGACGCAGACGCTGGATGAAGTTCCACGAGTTCGTATTGCCGTCAATATCAATCAGGTATTTGAAATGCGCCATGTCAGTGAGAGGCAGATAGGGCTTCGTCAGGCCTTCCGCCTCGAGACGTTGGGCAATATCGGCTTTTTCACCATCCGGACATTGCACCAGCGCCACGATGCCAGCATCCGCCTGATCGCCCAATGCTTGCAATCGCCGGCACAAATCATAGCGCGGCAGGCGTTCCAGCGTTTCCATCGAGAAGCCAACCTGGTGGATGCCCGCACCATGCACCACGCCGGTGGTTGAACCGCGCCACGCAACAGCATTTCGGCGCGAGGACCACGAAGGCAAATCGGCCCCTTCGCCCAGAAAGTCCTCGTAGCCCCGTTCCATGAAATAATAGAGATCGGGGACCAGCGTAATATTGTTCCACTCCGGTCGCTTTTCCCAGGTGACGCTGGGAATATCGCGCGGACAATCCTCTCCCTGAAAGATATAGCGCAGCGAAATATCGCTTCGGCCGTTCTGCGAACAGATCAGATACGGCGTGATATACTTACGATGGAGATAGGCGATGTACCGACTCAACCTGCTTTGCGGAAGCGAAAGAGAATGGTCGGACATAACCTGCATCGCGTGGTGCCCGGCCAGATCAAAGATCGTGACCACAGACAACCAGTTATCATCCCCCAAAAGCCCCAAGGATGCAGGATTGACTTTAACAGAATCCACGTAAAATCTCGCTTTAGCAAATGTTTATGCCGGCACACCACCCTGCGCCAACAACAGTGCATTACATGCTGTGTTCCTTGACGCCGGCCCACAACAACCAGCCAATCCCGTAAAGGAAGAAAAGTCCGGCAAAAACAGAAATGATCATTTGCAAACGCTTTGGAAACTCCGCTTTGCCCGGCATATTGGGATCCACCACACGGATCAGATAAAGCTGCTTGCGACGAGCCTCGGCCTGCGCAGCCTGATAGCGCACCGCCGCCTCGGAATAGACCTTGGCGATCTCATCGCGCTGAATAACCAACTGCTCATAATCGGAAAGACGGCTCGCAACGGAATGGTCAGACCCGGCGATCTTGCTATCCTGCCCTGCCACTTGGGATTCCAGCGCACGAACCTGCCGCGCCAATGCCTGATATTGCGGACTGGCGGGGCTTACCACACCAGCCATTGCCTGCAACCGCGCGCGGGCATCCACCAGATTGGCCGTAAGGCTGGTCACCAGGTTCAACTGGGCGCGCCCCGTGCTTTCCGGATCGACGTCGGCATTATCGCGCCGATAGGACGTCAACTTGACTTGCACCTCTGCCAATTGCTCACGCGCCTGATTCATTTCACGCAAAGAAGAGGCGATATTGTCCCGATAAGTGCGCTCATTGATGGCATTGATCTGCCGCTCACCCAATTCCAACAGACGTTGCGCCAAGTGGTAGGAATCCTCCGGGCGGAAGCTGTGGACGGTCAAATGGAGGACGCCACTGCTCTCATCGGCCTGCACGTCGATATGGCGTTGATAATAGTCCAGCAGGCGCTCGGGCGCCGGGCGCTCTGACCACAGGCGGCTGAATATGTCTGCTTCTGGCCGGCGAAAAATACCCACCAGATCGTCCTTGTTGGCCAGTTCCTTTACGGCGTTGTGCGACAAAAGGTACTCCTGAACCATCACGGCATCTGGCCCTGTCGCACTGCCGCCGATGCTAAAGCCCAGCATCTGTCCCATGCCCGAGGTCGAGGCGACACTGTCCGAGCGGCGAACAACGAAATTTGCACTGGATTCGTACTGATCAGCGGCAAAAATCGTATAATAGCCAGCCACCGCCAACGTCGGCAAAACGACAATCAGAAAGAATGCACGGTTTTTCTGCACAATGCTCAACAGCTGAGACAGCAGACTCCCCCCCCTGCTTCGCGTACCGATCTGGGCCTTGGGTTGAATAAGTCCGTGCACTAGCAGGCACTCCATTTCAAAAATAGCAAAGTCATGAGATCAAGGGACATGAATTTCCCGCCGGATACGGCGGATTTCGATCAATCCCCAGAAGGTCAAGAAGCAAATGACACCGACCACAAAATCGATATGCATCCATTTGTCAGATGCCTGCTGGAACTGGCCATAGCGGGCCATTTCAAAAATGCCCATCATTGGATTCCAGGCCATATAAGCGCGCGCGCCGGATGGAAGGAAGGACATTGAAAACATGGCCCCACTTAACGGTCCGGTGAAATAGGTAAGTGGATGGATCAGGCGCTCCACAAAGGCGCTGCGATAGGAATAGGCCGCAACAATCATGCTCACCGCAAACGAAAATGTTCCAATGAGCACCAGGGCGCCGATCACATAAATCGGCCGTGCGGGAAAAGTGGACAAGCCGAAGATGATTCCCAGCACCTGTAACAGGATCAGCGCAGAAACAGCCGCCAAAAAGTCCAGCGTCATCTGAGCGACAATTACATCAAGAGGTTGGATCATTCGGTGATAGAGCAGAGACTCTGACGAATGGAGAATACCATCCGACCTGGTCGTGGCCGAACGGAACACCATGAACAGACAATATCCCGTCAGGATAAATGTGAAAGGCGCAATGCCATGCGACTTTTCACCATGCGTGGCCAGCGTATGCAAAAGCGTAATAACCGAAGCAAGCATCAAGGGCTCGCCAATTACCCAAAGGTAACCGATGTTGTGACGGCCATAGCGCGACTGCAAATCACGCAGCAACAAAGCACGCACCACCGCCGCCTGAACCGCCAGCCCCTCCAACAGTTGGTCCAGCCAGGAACGCTGCCCACCTTTCGAAATTTGCGTTTCCGTGCCCAAAGTCACTGTCTCCGCACGATCAGGCAAAAGGCTGCTTTTCCTGAATCATCGATGGCCAAATCCTGCGCCTCAGCAAAAGCCAAAGGCGCGACCGAGTAGCCCATTCCGATCAGGCGGAACACCCACTTTTTGATTTCATTGCGGGCATACCCCACCGATACCAATGTATTTGCGTCATAACTTATGCAGACGACCCCCAGACCTCCAACCTTCAGCCTCGATAGCCAGCCATAGAGATCATCCCACCGCATCGCCCCATCAGGGCCACCGCCTACGGCATGAGGCCACAACAGAAAATCCGCAAATTCCTGGAGGCTTTCATCCGGCACCGCGTCACGAAGCGACAAGGCAAAGCGCTGCTGCGCCAAATATTCTACGGTCGCACCGTGGATCGGGCCTAAGGCCCAACCGTCAAGACCTGCTATATCCACACCATAACAGGGCAAAGCGGCCAGGCATACCGCCTCACGCCAGTCGAGCAGCTGTTCATCGGTCGCGCCCTGCCCTTGCAATTGGCGCCATGTACAATCTTGAGAAACCGGGCGATCCCGCAAAACCGCATCATAATGAATCAGGCCCGTTGCCGGGCCTGATTCAGGAGCACCGCTCGGTTGGGCCAATAAGGATCTGGGCGCCTCGATTTCGACGGCCTCTTCATCCGCAGGCTCGTCCAACAGAATTTCGACCTTCTCCACCGACAGGTTGGTCTGTTCGGAAAAGTAGCCATACAAGGCGTAATCGACACCCTTGATCGCCTGGAAAGGGAGATAGACCTCCAAATCCTGTCGACCGTCCACCTCCAAATCGATGCGGTTACCAGCCGCAAGGCTAGGCGGATAACCTGAATCAGGGCGAAATGCATGGACACGCACCGTCAATTCACCCTGCGAAGATTGGGCCCCGATCAACTTTAGCGAATAAATGGCACGGCCCGGACGCACCGTTTCATACCGCGTATGAAAGCAATATTGCGGGTCTGGCGAAGGCTGCCCCCCGCCAAAGCCGCTGAGCTGACTGGCATATTCAACGAAATATGAGAAGGGGTCTATTTGACGCACCGATCAACGCCTCAGGACAAGAATAATATCTTGGTGGGGGGGCATTTGCAGGATCTGTTCCAAAGTGATGTCGACAATCCCATCGACAGGATCAACACATGACAATGAAAAACCGGGCTTCGTCAATGCCCTGACAAATTCCGCCGGATCAGCGTACCGATCTGGCGTAAACTCCAGAAGCACAGTTTTCAGCATGCCATTGTCAAGCAGACCCTGAGCCCCGGCCCAGACGATCTGCTCTGCGCCTTCTACGTCAATTTTGGCAAATTCGATATTCGCCCAATCTGCGCGGCCATCCAATCGGGCCAACGGAACACGGGCAGCGTCCAGGGGCAGGCCCGCGTCAATCGGCACAATATGACCGTTTTTGGGATCGCCGGGCGGGACAAGCAAAGCAACTTCACCAGAATTTTCCGACCCAAGTGCGACTTGGTGCAGCGCGATGCGGGAGGAAAAGCCGTTCATGGAAATGCTGCGGTTAAGCAGACAAGCCATGCGAGGGTTAGGTTCAAAGGCATGGACCATACCGGCATCGCCCACCAGATCGGCAAGCAACAAAGCATAATAGCCCAGATTGGCCCCGATATCGGCCACAACCATGCCGGGCCGGACCAGCGAAACAAGAGCCTCTGTGACCCACATTTCCCAATAACCATCGAGCATCAGATGCGGCGAAAGCCCGAAATCCTGACTATCGACATACATTTTATATCGACCCAGCACCCGACACAGGGCGGTATTGTCGCCAAGGTATGCACTGTGACATAGACTTCGTATCGTCGCCTCATTGAGGGTCCGAGCCTCGCGTTTGAGGTCTAACGCGGAAACCAAATCCGAAACATATTCAGGAGCTTTCCCCATACCGGCCTGATGCCCGGCAAGCTTACTGACGATTTTGCGCAACATTCGGATGCAACTACCTACTGGTCAACTTTTGCGCAATCTACTAATGGCTCGAGGAACGGATTCAAATCCAATGACCCAAGCCTCGGACGCGACGAGAGAATGCGATCATGATCAAATTTCACGACGTGTCAAAAATTTACCACGCCAGAGGGCTGACGCGCCGAGTGTTTTCCGGCCTGACGTTTGATATAAAGCCGGGCCAAAGTCTAGCAATTTGCGGCGCTAACGGAGCCGGCAAATCGACCCTTCTTCGATTGATCGGCGGCGTAGAATTCCCAACCGCCGGCCATATTGAGCGACAGATGAAGACATCTTGGCCGATCGGATTTGGCAGCTGCTTTCAAGGCTCCATGACCGGCGCCGACAATGCCCGCTTCATCGCTCGCATTTACCGGCATGATGAGCAGGAAGTCCTCGATTACGTCGAGGATTTTGCCCGCCTTGGGGCATATCTCAATCAACCTGTCAGCACATATTCTTCGGGCATGATTTCGCGCCTGGCTTTTGGCGTTTCGCTTGCCATTGATTTTGATTGCTATCTCGTGGACGAGGTTGCCGCGGCAGGCGACGTGCGTTTTCGCAAGCGCTGTGAGGAAGAACTCATGTTGCGGCGTGACCACAGCACGCTGATCATGACGTCGCACGATCCATATATGCTTGAACAGTACTGCACGCATGGCGCGGTGTTGTATCGAGGGGCGTTGACCTTCTATGACACGGTAACCGAAGCATGCGAGGTACATCACGCGTTGCAGATGAGGCATTGATCTCGTACAGCGACAGAAGGTTCTTTCCGCTCCATCCATTTCGTTTTCAAGAGATTTACCCATATTTTCAACTGTTTAAATAAAATTGGGTGAATATTCATTAGTACGGCGAAAATTTCATGAAGAACCCTGGCAAGCCGCAGGTAAATTCAGATTTTACAGCAACTTCTTCAGCTGCATTACACACGACTGCAGATATTGAGCATACGCGTATAAATCTGGGCCTGCTGGCAAAGGCAGAACGCAAGGCATTACGCTGGTTGGTCATCCGCGTACCCGATAGCGTGCATCCGGATCATCTGACGCTTCTGGGGGTGCTGGGCGCGATCCTGACGATGATCGGTCTGATTGCGATGAATATCGCCTACTCTTTTGCCGTTTTCGCCATTCTGGGATTATTGCTGAATTGGCTCGGCGACTCTCTCGATGGAACCTTGGCACGCTATCGACAGATTGAACGCCCTCACATCGGCTATTTCATTGATCATTCCTGCGACCTCATTTCGCAGGTCTTCATCTTTGCAGGGCTTGGCCTTTCACCGCATTTCACCATTTTTTCAGCGGTTTTGGCATTATCGATGTACATGCTGATGAGTTCCTATACCTACCTCAAGGTAATGGTTATCAAAGAGCACAATCTTTCCTACGGAGGCATGGGCGCGACAGAGCTTCGGCTTGGCATCGCTTGTTGGGCGTTGCTGGAAATTGCCATTGGTCATCAATTGGTCGACACGAAATTTATGAAATATGCGCTGCTGGATGAAGTGATCTCCATCATGTGGGTTGCCATTTTCCTATGCTTCGTTTGGATGGTTAAGGTTGACCTGGCAAAGGCAAAGACGCTTTTCGACAAGGATCCCGGCACCGACTTTGACAATCTGGGGAGTCGCTTCAAACCCTAGATTTCCCCGAACTGCGCCTTCCTTCCATAGCAAATGCGCGACCCAAAAAATGATCCGTGTTTGAAAGGGCATCGCAATCGCAATCAAATCATTGTCCTCGCCCCCTCCCCCTCCATCGACAATTGGCAGACGCGGTCTATGAGCACCCCATCCACACGACCACTCTTTCGCATCCACTCCGTGCGACGGTCCTTGCAAACGGCCGCCGCAGCCTTGTCGGTCACGACCTTGTCCGCATGCGCCAGCCTTCCGACCAGCGGCCCAACGGTTAAGCAAGTGGTCAACGAGGCCAACGCCAACAAAGCAGCCCTTCCTTTCACCTTGAAGGTGTTGGACGCCCAGACCCTGGCGTCGATCCCCACGATCGCCGATCCCGGCGTGCTTCGTTTGGCCGCGTTAAATGCCAATGCGGTTACAGAGCGTGCCGACCGAATTCGCCCAGGGGACAGTCTGAGCATTTCAATCTTCGAAATCGGGGTCAGCCTGTTCGGGCGCGGGGCCATGCCGGCAACAAGCGCTGGCGCGGCCCCGGCAACCTCGACCGCGGCATCGCAAAGTTTTGTATTTCAAGTCCGTGAGGACGGCTCGATCGATTTGCCATATATCGGGACGATCCATGTATCGGGCGACTATCCCGAGCGCGTGGCCGCGATAATTCGCGGTCGGCTTAAAAGCATGTCAGAACACCCGGAAGTCACGGTCAGCATCACCGAGACTTTGCGCAATGCGGTTTATTTGGAAGGCGCGGTACAAAAATCCGGCCGATACCGCCTGACCGCAGCGCACGAAAGGTTGCTTGATGCGATAGCCCTGGCGGGCGGGGGCAGCGTCGATCCCAATGAACTGGAGGTACGCGTACAGCGCGGCGATACAGTCGTATCCGCGCCGATGCATCTGATTAACGCCGGTTCGCCCGCCAATATCAATTTGATGCCCGGCGACCGGATCGAACTGGTGCGCACCCGGCGCAGCTTCACCGTTTTTGGCGCCAGCGACAAGATCAATCAGGTCTATTTCGAAACCAAGGACGTTACATTGGCCGAAGCCATTGCACGAGCTTCCGGCCCTTCTGATTATCGCGCCAACCCTCGCGGTGTATTTCTGTGTCGATATGAACTCAACCCTGACGGCAATCCAGTTCCGGTTGTTTACCAGCTTAACATGATGAAAATGGATTCCTATTTCCTCTCTCAACGGGTGGTGATGCGCGACAAGGATGTGATCCTTTTTGCCAATTCGTCCGGAAATATGACACAGAAATTCGTTAACCTGATTAGCAACCTGTTCAGCCCGGCCATGGCCGTCCGCTATGCAGCGCAATAAGTGGATTAGATAAAGTGCGTATCGGACTTGACGGCTTTAATCTTGCGATCCCCGATGGCACGGGTGTTGCCACTTATGGCGCCTCTTTGGCCAAAGTGCTGATGAAAAGCGGACATTGCGTGGAAGGGATCTTTGGCATCGATCCTGGCAAGGCCAGCGATACCTATGAGTCCCTATTTTTTGAACGCTTTGGCCAAGGGGACAAACGCGCCCTTTCGCGCAAGCGGATCGCGCGGGCCTTTATCGGTTCCCCGTGGTCCGGCCCCAATTTAACCCAGGTGCCGTTGACGGATCACGTTGATCGGCGCAGTTTCGGTACGCGCTGGCCCGATTTTTCGGCATTGTGGACCAGTCCGTTGCTATTCGAACTGGCGGCCGCCCGTTTTCTGACTTTCGGTCGGATCACGCAGATCAGCGTGCCCAATCCCCCCCCGGTCATGCATTGGACATACCCTGTTCCGGTCCGAATGGTCGGCAGCCGAAATATCTATACGCTGCACGATCTGGTGCCGCTGAAGCTGCCGCACACGACGCGCGACAACAAGGTTTACTATCGCAAACTGATCAAGGCGATTCTGAAGCAGGCCGATCATATTGCGACTGTATCCGAAGCCAGTCGCAATGACATTTTGTCAATGTTCGAAATCAGCCCTGAATCGGTTACCAATACTTATCAGTCGAGCCCTATTCCTGATACTGTCGCTAATTCCAGCGAGGCAGAGGATCACGCCATGATCCAAAGCCTATTTGGTTTACCACCTCGCGATTTCTATTTGTTTTTTGGCGCGGCCGACCCCAAAAAGAACCTTGGCCGGATTGTTGATGCCTATCTTGCATCGCAAACCCAAAAACCACTTGTCATCGTTTCATCGCGCGACTGGGGCATGTCCGAGGCGAGCGGCGCGTTGGGGCCCGATGGCACCGTTTATGGCCGTAGGCCCAATCAGCAAATCATGCAGTTGAAATATCTGCCCCGTGATTTGCTGTTCCGTCTGATCCGTTCTGCAAGGGCCGTGCTTTTCACCTCGCTTTACGAAGGGTTTGGCTTGCCAGCGTTGGAAGCAATTCAGTTGGGTACGCCTGTTGTGGGATCAACCACCAGCTCCGTTCCCGAAGTTGTGGGCGAAGGCGGGCTCCTGGTTGATCCATATAGCACTCGGGATATCGCATCAGCCATTCGGGCTATCGATGAAGATGACGAAATGGTTGCCAGGCTGGCTGCAGCAGGCCTAGCGCAGTCTCGCAAATTTTCCGATGACGCCTTCATTGCCAGGTTGCACGGTATTTATGACAAGTTGGGTTGCTCTGCTCTTTAAGTCAGATCCATGAAAAGCGATGAGAGATATCATTTTGTATCATTTGCGAATTTTTGGCTGACCAAGGCATGACACGCATTATCGCATATGACCTGTGTCGACTGTTCATTGGCCCGAATTTTTTGACGCCACGCGGAATTGACCGCGTGGATCTGGCTTTGGCCAGCCACATTTTCAGCGATCCGCAGACCCCGCACATGGGCGTTTTACCAACTCCCATGGGTGTGCGCGCATATCCCGCATCAGTGACGCGTCAACTCTTGGAGCATTTGCAAAATGTCTGGAATGAAAATCCAGATACAGATGGCGACCCAAAGCTGCAATGGCTTATCAAAGACATGACCGCATCATCTCCGCACGAAGAGCAATCTGCCCATTCAGGGGCAGCAGGCTTAACGCGTCTGCACGGGGCGTGGCGTCATATCAAAATGCTTCGTCAGATCGGGATCAAGATTGGCGAAAATGCGGCCCGATCCATTCCAAAAGACGCGATCTACATGAATATCGGTCAGATCGGCTTGGCTGTGCCATCCTTTTTTGAATGGTTAAATCAACGACCGGATATCACATGCGCGATGATGGTTCATGACACGATCCCACTCGACCACCCGGAACTTGTCAAGCCTTCGTCTGTCGAAAACCATGCACGCATGTTGCAGACGGCGGCACGACACGCTGATTGCTTCCTTTTTGGCACCGCCTTTGCCAAAGCTTGCGTCGACGAGGTGGTCAAACAAAAGCATCGTCGGATCGTTCCGGGAATGGTCCGACCACTGCCAATACCTTCAGCTTTTACGCAGGTTCGAGAGGCCTTGCCCGAATTGGCCGAAAAGCACTATTTCGTGGCGATATCATCGATCGAACCTCGCAAGAACTTTGGCCTGCTTTTGCGGGTCTGGTCGCGCTTGCTGGAGAAAATGGGCGAAAACACGCCTCATCTGGTGATTGTGGGGGCACCAAGTTTAAATGCGACCCACATTCTGGCTCCGTTGGTCGAGGTGCAGGGCCTGCGGCGGCGGGTCCATGCTGTTTCCGGCCTGTCCAGTCCATCGCTTGCACGTCTTGTCGCAGGCTGTGCGGCTTTGCTCAGCCCATCCCTGGCGGAAGGCTTCGGCCTACCACTTTTGGAAGGCATCGCCATGGGCGTCCCGACGATCGCGTCGGATATTACCGCGCATCGCGAAATCGCCCATGCTACTACGACGCTGCTGCCGCCAGATAATGTCGAAGCATGGGAAGCGGCAATACTGTCTGTCGCGCGGCGCTATACGATCGACATCCCGCCCGTGCCACAGCACATGACCGAAGCCGCATTCTGCCATGATATTCTGAAGTTTGTCGAAGCAGTTCCGCCCAAAGGCAAAGGTCTGTCCAAACTTGACGGCGCACCTATCAAATTGGAGATTTCAGCATGATCACGAGGGGCAGCTTTCCTAAAAGGATCAACTTGCTTGGGAAAAGGGCTCTAACGAGAGAGGCGGATCAACAACGCAACCAGCGCAACTGGAATCGTGCAGCAGAGCTTTATCAGGAATTTCTGGATTCCGTTGGCTACAATTTTCTCACGTTTGGCTATGTCGTCCAACTGGGCAACTGCCTGAAAGAGGCCGGGCGCCTTGAAGAAGCGCTTGCCGCCTATGATCAGGCCATAAGAATCAACAGCGACAATTCCGATCTGCACCTGCAACGAGGGCACTTATTCAAGCTTTTGGGCGATATGCCCGAAGCCGCCTGGTGCTATCAACAGGCCTATAATCTTGACCCCAAAAATGAGCACGCGCGGCACGAGATCGAGGCGAGCGGTGCGCTTGCTGTGGCTGGCATTGAACTGCCGGCGGGCGGTGCCGGGCTTCACACCATCTGGTTCGATGTCACGGATTTCATTGATTACGCCCGCCACAATGTCAGCTTGAGCGGCATCCAGCGCGTTTGCGGCAATCTCATGCTCAGCGTGCAAGAGGCGCGGATCAAGGGCTATCGCATCGTTCCGGTTTTGCCGGAATATGATACGGGCCGGATTTTTTCAGTAAGCTACAACACATTTATCGAACTGGTCGAATTGTTTCATGCCACGCATGTCAATCGCGACGAAATTCTTCGCAACGTCGGCAATGTTGAACGGTCAAAATCGCTAGCCAGCCCATCTGCGGGGGATATTTTTGTCATTGCCGGCGCGTTCTGGATCATAAATCGCTATGATCGAGTGGCCGAACTTCGCCGGAACGGCATGAAATTTGGCCTATTTATTCATGACCTTATCCAGATCCGCAACAAAGACTATGTGATGCCGGATGCGGTCGACCGCTTCAACATTCAGCTTTCCGATGCTTTGGAACTTTGCGATTTCGTCCTGACCAATTCGGCCTATGTGCGCGATGACGTCAAGCTCTATCTTGAACAGACGAAACATCTTAACATTCCGGTCAAGGAAGTGCTTCTTCCAACCGAACTGAATATCGTTGAGCTTCAAAATTCCGCAGCAGAATTGAGCGACCCCAAGCTGAATTTCGTTATCGAAAACGACTATGTATTGGTCGTTTCCACCATAGAAATTCGTAAAAATCACAAGCTCTTGATCCAGGTTTGGGAAGAGCTTCGCAAAGAAATGGGTGACAAGGTCCCCTATTTGGTTTTTGTCGGCAAATGGGGTTGGCAGATCGACACCCTGCACGCCTACATCGATAATCAAGGCTATGAGGACGATTGGCTGTTCATCTTCAACGGCATTTCCGACGTGAAGATGGAAACGCTCTACAAACGGGCGATGTTCACGGTCTATCCCAGCTTTGCTGAAGGTTTTGGCCTGCCGATTGGCGAAAGCCTGGCCTATGGCAAACCTTGCCTTGCCTCGAACACGACGGCCATGCCCGAGGTTGGTCGCGAATTTGTACGGTATTTTGACCCATTCGACTGGCAAACCGCGCTCGACGCCATCAGGCGTCCCATTGTTGACCGCGCCGACCTGCAAGCATGGCAAGACAGTATCGCCAATTCGTTCAAGCCCAAAAGCTGGCGCGACTTTTGCGACGAATTTTACCAATCGGCGATTGAATGTGCCGTGGCCTCTTCGGATGATCCCGACCATGCTCTCCCGCTTCTCCCCGCTCGCCAGGTCATCACCGGCGGCGATCACGATATCCTCGTCTCGGCAGCCGAAGATCGCCCCATCATCACATTCCGCGCGGCCCGTGCACGCAACTGGCACGGTTGTGAACACTGGGGAGTGTGGACTTCTGACCGTCGCGCCGAAATTGCGTTCCGAACCGATCTGCCGGAAGGTTCGCAGGCCGAGATCTTCCTGCGCCTGCACCGCCCCAGCACGAGTGATCCAGACCCATGCGCGATTGTCGATGGCGGCGCAGGATTGACCACGGTGACGCTGACACAGCATCCGACCTACTATCGTTTTCTGGGCGCCGTCGGCCCCAACGGGACCATTCACATCAGCCTTCTGGCACGGGGCAAGTTCACCCCGCATGACCCGCGCAAGATCTATATCGGCTGGAGCGGCCTTGCCTACTGCGCCAGCGGCAACACTGCAGATCTGCAAGAAACGATCCTTCGTCTCATTCCTCGTTGACCCTGTCTCCCGGTTGACACCTTGGTTCCATATTTTTCGGAAGGGGCATAACTCGCCCCTTCCGCCAAGGGTCCGAGCCGCACGGTTGGGATGCACCAGGCGATAGCGTGCTCCCCACAGCGGCATAACTTGTTCCCCAAAGCCTCCGGCAAAACCCGTGCCGTCCACAGCGCAGGCTTGATGAAGTCGCGTCATTACCGTTTCGCCACAATGTATCAATTTTCGATCAAATCAGCCGCCAACACCTCTGGATCAGCGCCAGATCGATCAAGATAACATCGATTTTGCATTCAGTTCGCCAAGACAGGCCATTGGGAAACTGGCATCGCCATCGTCGGCACTTGCAGAGCGACGACGGACGATGGAATTCAGAAAATTCGACATTGCCGGCCCGGTTGAAATCATCCCCAAAAAGCTGGGCGATGAACGTGGTTACTTTACCGAGGTTTTCCGCGAAGACTTGTTTTCGCAGGCCGCTGGCACGGTAAGTTTTGTTCAGGAAAACCAGTCGCTGTCGGCCCGCGTGGGCACGATCCGGGGCCTGCATTTCCAATCCAACCCCATGGCGCAGGGCAAATTGGTGCGATGCGCGGCCGGCGCCATTCTGGATGTGGCGGTCGATATCCGCCATGGTTCGCCCACATTCGGCCAATGGATCGCGGTCGAACTGACGCCCGAAAAATGCAACCAATTGTGGGTGCCGACCGGCTTTGCCCATGGGTTCTGCACGCTCAAACCCGACACCATCGTCGCCTATAAGGTGACGCAATATTACAGCCCCGACCATGACAAGGGCGTGATGTGGAACGACCCCGCCATTGGCGTTGCATGGCCCGACCTGGCCGATCCGGCCACTCTTTCGGGCAAGGACAAGGTGCAGCCGCTGCTGGCCGACCTGCCCCCCTATTTCAGCGATAAGGGACTGGTCGGATGCGCGTAATCGTCACGGGCGGGGCGGGCTTCATTGGGTCGGCGCTGGTGCGTCATCTGGTGCTGGAACGCGGGTTTGATGTGCTGACCATCGATGCGCTGACCTATGCGGGCAATCTGGGCTCGCTGCGCGCGGTGGAGGGGCGCGGCAACCACCGCTTCCTGCACGCCGATATTCGCGATGGCGGCGCCATGGCCCGCGCCATCGCCGATTTCCGGCCCGACCGCATCATGCACCTGGCCGCGGAAAGCCATGTGGACCGTTCGATCACGGGCGCGGCGGATTTCATCATGACCAATGTGGTGGGCACCTTCACCCTGCTGGAGGCGGCCCGCACCTATTGGAACGGGCTGACAGACGCGGCCAAGGCGGCGTTTCGCTTCCTCCACGTTTCCACCGACGAGGTTTATGGCAGCCTCGACCATGATCCGGGCGCGCTGTTTCAGGAAACCACGCCCTATGATCCCTCCTCGCCCTATTCGGCGTCCAAGGCGGCCAGCGATCATCTGGCCAAGGCATGGCACCGCACCTATGGCTTGCCGGTGGTGGTGTCCAATTGCTCGAACAATTACGGACCTTATCATTTCCCGGAAAAGCTGATCCCGCTCACCATTCTCAACGCGCTGGCGGGGCGGGAATTGCCGGTTTACGGCGCGGGCGAAAATATCCGCGACTGGCTCTATGTCGAAGATCACGCGCGGGCGCTCGACCTCATCATCGAACGGGGCAGGCCGGGGGAAACCTATAATGTCGGCGGGCGCAATGAACGCCGCAACATCGACGTTGTGCGCCGCATTTGTCAGGTTCTTGACCGACTGGTGCCGGGTGACGCCCCGCGTGAAGGGCTGATCCGTTTCGTCACCGACCGGCCCGGCCATGATGCGCGCTATGCCATTGACGCGACAAAGCTGGAAAATGAATTGGGATGGCGCGCGCAGGAAAATTTCGACAGCGGCATTGAAAAGACCGTCCAATGGTATCTGGACAATGCATGGTGGTGGCAACCGCTGCGCAAGGATTATGACGGCGAAAGGCTGGGCCTGCTGGAGAAAACCGCGTGAGGATCGCGGTGACAGGCAAGACCGGGCAGGTCGTGACATCCCTGATCGAGCGCGCGGGCAAAGGCGTGACGATCATCCCGCTGGGCCGGCCGGAGATGGATCTGGCCAATCAGGCGACAATTGCGCCGGCCATCGCGGCGGCGCGGGCCGATGTGGTGGTCTCTGCTGCCGCCTATACCGCCGTGGACAAGGCCGAGAGTGAAGAAGAGATTGCCTTTGCCGTCAATGGCACCGCCCCCGGCCTTGTGGCGGCGGCGGCCAATGGGCTGGGCTTGCCGGTGATCCATATCTCGACCGACTATGTTTTTGATGGCTCAAAAACCGCGCCCTATACGGAAAATGATCCTGTGGCCCCGCTGGGCGTCTATGGCGCTTCCAAACTGGCCGGAGAGCAGGCCGTGCTGGCCGCCGCGCCCGATGCGGTCATCCTGCGCACGGCATGGGTTTACAGCCCATTTGGCAATAAT
Organism: Novosphingobium sp. 550D; assembly: GCF_057401885.1. NCBI lineage: Bacteria > Pseudomonadati > Pseudomonadota > Alphaproteobacteria > Sphingomonadales > Sphingomonadaceae > Novosphingobium > Novosphingobium sp. 550D. Next base: position 292,653 of record NZ_CM171613.1, read on the forward strand.
TTCGTGAAAACCATGCTGCGCCTTGCCGAAACACGCGACGAACTGGGCGTGGTGGGCGACCAGATCGGCAATCCGACCAGCGCGCTCGACATTGCCGATACGGTGTTGGCCATTGCATCACGCCTTCATACCGCCCCGGAAACGGCGCCGCGCGGCATTTTCCATATGACCGGCGAGGGTGAAGCCAGCTGGGCGGATCTGGCCAAAGCCGTCTTTACCGCCAGCGCCGATGCAGGCGGGCCGACGGCCCATGTCCGCGCCATCACCACGGCCGATTATCCCACGCCCGCGGCAAGGCCGGCCAATTCCCGACTGGACGGTTCGCGCCTTGCGCAGGCCTATGGTTTGCATCTTCCCAACTGGCGCCAATCGGTTGCCGCCATCGTTGCCCGCCTTGTCAAACAAAAGGACGAAATTGCATGAAGGGTATCATTCTGGCCGGGGGCAGTGGTACCCGTCTGTATCCCATGACCTTGGCACTGTCGAAACAACTGATGCCGGTTTATGACAAGCCGATGATCTATTATCCGCTGACCACCCTGATGCTGGCCGGGATTCGGGACATTTTGATCATCACCACGCCGCATGACGCGCCGGCCTTTCAACACCTGTTGGGCGACGGCAGCCAGTGGGGCATCAGCCTGACCTATGCCGTCCAGCCCGAACCAAAGGGGTTGGCGCAGGCCTTTACAATTGGCGCGGATTTTGTGGCGGGCGGGCCGTCGTGTCTGGTTTTGGGCGACAACATATTTTTCGGCCACGGCTTGCCGGAAAAAATGCATGAGGCCCGTCAAACGCTCGATGGCGCGGCGGTCTTTGCCTATCACGTGGCCGACCCGGAACGCTATGGCGTGGTTGAATTCGATGAACACCGCCGCGCCATTTCCATCGAGGAAAAGCCCCTTGTGCCCAAATCGAACTGGGCGGTGACGGGGCTGTATTTCTATGATGCCGATGTCGTCGATATTGCGGCCAATCTTCAACCTTCCGCGCGCGGTGAACTGGAGATCACCGATATCAACCGGGCCTATCTGGAACGGGGAAAGCTCAACGTGATGGAAATCGGGCGCGGTTATGCCTGGCTTGACACCGGCACTCCCGACAGCCTTCTCGAAGCGGCCGAATTCGTGGCGACACTGGAACGGCGCCAAGGCATGAAGATCGCCTGTCCGGAAGAAATCGCATGGCACATGGGCTTTATCGACGACACCGGCCTTGAACGCGCCGCAACCCGGCTGGGCAAAGGCAATTACGCCACGTATCTGCACCAATTGCTCAAGGCTAAACGGTAACAGGTGACGGCGGAGTCCCGTGGAATGCCTGGGCCTCCGCCCTTTCTCATAAGCCTATCAGCAGCATTCGTTTTTTCGCGTTCTTGGGCGCGCCTATCTTTGGATCACCAACAAGCCTGGAGATCCATCATGCCCCAAACCCGCCAACTTCACTTCGGCGCCATTCTTGAAGGCGTGGGCACCGATCAGAATGGCTGGCGCGATCCGGCGCTGCCTTCGGACGCCAGCATCAACATCGACTGGTATATCGAGAATGCGAAGAAGGCCGAAGCCTCGCTCTTCGACCTCGTGTTCATTGTCGACAGCCCCTATATCACCCCCGACACCGCGCCCCATTTCCTCAACCGGCTTGAACCGCTCACCCTGCTTTCGGCGCTGGCCACGCATACCAGCCGGATCGGTCTGGTGGGCACGCTGACGACGTCCTATTGGGAGCCGTATAATGTGGCGCGCCAGTTCGGCAGTCTCGACCATATCAGCCGTGGCCGCGCGGGGTGGAATGTCGTCACCACCGGGCTTGAGGGCGCGGCGCGTAATTACAGCCGTGATGAACATTTCGACCATGCCGAACGCTATGACCGCGCGCTGGAATTCGTCCGCGTGGTGCAGGGATTGTGGGATTCCTATGAGGATGACGCCTTTCCGCGCGACAAGGCGGGCGGCGTGTTCCTCGACAAGGTCAAGCAGCACAAGCTGGACACCTCGAAGAACCATGAGATTTGGCCTGCTTGCGGGATTGAGGATCACGCGGGGGCGTTGATGCCTGATTTTCGGCCATTCTTGCCTGCGTGATGTTTGCTCGTGCCCTTTTCTTTGGGGGTATTGCCCTTCAAGCGGGCACAATACGCCCCTCAAGCCAGGCGAGGCGCTGGAAATTATAGACGAGGTTGGCCATGCCGATCTTGATGGTGGCGCGGGCGATACCGATGGTGCGCACGACCAGCCCCATGCGATGTTTTTGGCCAGCGAACACATGCTCGACGTGAGCGCGGATTTTGGATCGCCGGGTGTTGGCCTTGGCGGTCCGCTCGGGAAGTGAGCGTCGCGGTTTTCGCCGCTGATGGATATGGCTTTTGAACATGCGGGCGGCGAGGAACGCTTCGTTCTTCTTTGACCGGTAGGCGGTATCCGCCCAGACGCCCGAGCCGGTGTTGCCCTTGCTGATCAGGTCTGGCAGCCGCGCCCCATCATGGGCGTTGGCGGCGCTGGCACCCCAAGTGCGGATCAGGCCGTGGGCCTTGTCGATGCCGATATGATTCTTGTAGCCGAACATCGGGATGGCGAGATCAACAGGCTTCGCGGCCTTCGGGTCGGCACCCTCGCGGACTTTGGCTTTGCTGTACTTGATCGACCAGCGCGCATCGCGATCCTTTTGCCGCGCCTTGGCCGGCTTCCAGTCCTCGGGCACTCGGCCTTCCTTGATTGCTGCCTTCTCCGCCTCGGTATTACGCTGCTTGGGCGCCGGAACCACGGTGGCATCGACGATCTGCCCACCCATGGCGAGATAGCCCCGGTCCTTCAGCGCACCGTCAAAGCGTGCAAAGAGTTTGTCGATCGCCTTGGCCTGCACCAGGCGTTCGCGGAAAAGCCAAACGGTGGTCGCATCCGGCACGGTGCCCTCAAGGCCGAGCCCCAGAAACCGCTGGAATGAAAGGCGGTCCTTGATCTGGAACTCGGTGGCTTCGTCGGACAGCGAGTACAGCGCCTGAAGAACCAAAATCTTGAACATCAGCACCGGATCGAAGGGCGGGCGCCCGCCCTTGCCGCGAACACTGCGCCGGAGCGCTGCAATCAGCGGCCCACGGAAAACCTCGAAATCTACAACGCCCGACAAACGCTCCAGCGGATCTCCCGCCGCGCTCAGCGCATCGTACCGGTCCGAAAGATCAAAGAAACCAGGCTGTCCTACCATCGCCGCCTCCGCCCATCGCGAAAGCCATTGAATCAGTTCAGGCCGCTACGCACCAGAGGTTTTTCGAGGCGTCCAGCTGGGTCACAAGGGCAAATTTTTCCGCGTCGATGGCCCCTTGGCGCTGGAACGCAGCGCACAGGGCCAGCCGGTGATCTTTCAGGCGGGCGACAGCGATGCAGGCCGCAACCTGGGCGCCCAGATTGCCGAGGGCACCTTTGCCGCCGCGCAGGACATCGAAAGCGCTCAGCACTATTACGCCGACCTCAAATCCCGCGCCGCCGCGCTGGGGCGCAATCCCGATCATATCGTTGTGCTGCCCGGCCTGTTTCCCACCATCGCCGACACCGACGAGGAAGCCCAGCGCCTGCATGCCGCGCAGGAGGAAGCGCTCAGCATCGACAAGCTGCTGGTGGGCCTGGGCCGCGCCTTCAACTATCACGATTTCCGTCAGTATGATCTTGACGCCCCCTTCCCCGACCTGTCGGGCGTGACGCTCAACAGTTACAAGGGCCATGCCGAAAGGATCATCCGCATCGCACGCGAAAAGGGTTATACGCTGCGACAGGCCGCATGGGAGCTGGGGCGCTGGCGATCGCCCTTTATCGGTTCGCCCGAAACCATTGCCGACGAGATCGAGCGCTGGTTTGTCGGCCGCGCCGCCGATGGGTTCAACCTGCGCGTCACCAATCCGCGCGATTTCCAGATCTTCCGCGAGCGCGTGATTCCGATCCTGCAACAGCGCGGCCTGTTCCGCACCCGCTATGAGGCCGACACTCTGCGCGGCCATCTGGGCATTCCCGTGCCGGAAAATCGCAACGCCGCCCCCATGGCCACGGCGGCGGAGTAAGAAGATGCGGCGGCAGGCGACATCCCCCGCCGCCGCCGGCTATTCCATCAATCCGGGCGCCACCAATGCGCCCACATCCACCCGGCGCGGCAAAACGCCATAATCGCTGTAAAACCGATCCGCCGCGCGCTGCACACTGGCCACAAAAGCCGCATCGGGCGCGCGCAGCCCCGGTGTCTGCCGGCGCACCAACCGGCCCACCAGCGCCGCATCCACACCGGTCTGGCGAGCATAAAGCGCGGCATAATCATCCATATGCTGCGCACACCAGCCATCGGCCCGCGCCATCCGACGCAGCACATCACGCAGGGCTTCGCGCTTGGCCGGATTGTCCAGCGCCGCCTCGCTTACCGCGATCACCGAATAGCCCGGCCCGATACCCCGCCCATCGCGAAGGATGCGCGCGCCCGCTGCCTCGGCGCGCAATTGATAGACGCCGAAAGTGGCCCATGCGGCAATCTGGCCATTGGCAAAGGCGCTGGCCGCCTCCACCGGGGGCATGAAGCTGATCTTCACCTGATCGGGCCTCAGCCCCGCCTCGCGCAAGGCTTCCAGCAAGAGATAATGCGAGATCGAGCCGCGCGCGGTGGAGACCACCACCTGCCGCCCCCCCAGATCGGCCACGCGCGCGATGGACGAGCCGCCCGGCACGATCACCGCCATGGCTTCGGGCGCAAATTGGCCGATCGCGGCGATTTTCAACCGGCACCCGGCGGCGGCGGCCAGCACAATCGGCAGATCGCCCGCAGGCGCCGTATCCACCGCCCCCGCGTTCAGCGCCTCCAGCAAGGGGGCCGCGCCCTGAAAGCTGGCCCATGTGATGGGATAGGTCACGCCATCCAGCGCCTTGGCCGCCTCCAGCCGCCCCTGCACCAGATGCACCTGATCGCCCAGCACCAGCCCCTTGGCCCCGCGATGGCAGGCCGCCAGCCCCGGCAAAACGCCGAGGCTGGCCACCATGCCACCCAGAAAGCCGCGCCGATCAGAAAGCAAGCGCGAGCCGTCCATAATAATAACCTCCATTGGTGTTATAGGGCGCCGGGCCGTAATAGCCTTGGCCGGTCTGCGGGCTGCCGGGGCCGTTCAATTCGGTGCGCACATTGAAAAGATTGGTCGCGCCCACCTGCAGCGTGGCAAAGCGGGTCACCTTGGCCGAAACGCTGGCGTCGGTGATCCAACGCGGGCCGAAATGGCGATCATCGCCGCTGGCCTGACGATACCAATAGGCGCCATAGAGCGTGGTCCCCGCATTGACCGCGAAAATGCCCTTTTGCCATGCGCCATTGAAGGTCAGCTTTACATTGGGGTTGAGCGAGGTCAGTTCGCCCCGCCGGTCGCCCCCGAAAAAGACCGAGCCGGACGACAGCGCCACATTGGCAAGCGCAGCCGGCAGCGGCGCCACCCAATCCAGCTTGGTCTTATTATAGTCAAAGGCCGCCGTCAGGTTCAGCTTGCCCAAGCGGGCCAGATCGAGCCGATAGTCGGCCACCAGATCCACGCCATAGGTGGTGGTGTTGGCGGCGTTGAAGAAATATTCGGCCTGAATGCCGCTGCCCGAAACGCCATTGGCATTCAGGATCGCATCAATCCCGCCGCCATAAAGCCGCCCGGAGCGTTCGATGCGGTTGTGGATACGGATCCAATAACCATCAAGCGTCAGGCTGAGATTGCGCTGCGGGGCAAAGACCAGCCCCAGCCCGGCGTTGAGCGTGCGCTCAGCCTTGAGCGGCTGCGCCCCCAGCGCCCGGCCCAGCGCCGAATTGGCATTGACCAGCTTGGCCACGCTGGGCTGCGACACGGAAACGCCATTGACCGAGACGACCGAGGTGCGCCCATCGGTCTGGGTATAGCCGGTCTGGGTCAGCGATGGCGCGCGAAAGCCTGTGCCCACCGTGCCGCGAAGGGCCAGCGTGGGGGTGAAATCATAGCGCGAGTTGAGCTTGACCGAGAGCGGATTGCCCGAAGAATCGCTGTATTGTTCGGCCCGCACCGCCGCATCCACCAGCCATTTCTCGGTCGGCTTGATCGTGACATCGACATATTGCGCCGAAACATGGCGGCTGGTCCTTTGCGCATCGCTGTCCGAAAGCACGATGGCGCCCTGCACCACCGGCGAGGCCAGCGCGCCCACATTCCAGTCATAGGTCTGGTCGCCTGCCTTGTAGAAATAGCTGGCGTCCTGCCATGCCAATTTGTCGCCCGCCCAGGTCTGAAAGGCATCCTCGCGATATTCCGCGCCCAGAGCCAGCGTGATCGGCGCCGACAGGCCGACATCGAAATCGCGCGTCACATCCAGATTGTTGACCCATTGGCGCGTTTCAAACGTGGCCAGATTGGGCCAGAAGGTTGGGCTGGTCGGCCCCAGCGCCGGGCGCAGATTGACGCCGGACCATTCATGGTTGCGGTTTTTGCCATAATCGCTGGACAAATCGACATGCCACGCGCCCAGATTGCCGCGCAGGCCCAGTGTGGCTTCAAAATCATGTTCGTTGAAATTGATGACCGGGTAATAGCCATCGGGATAAATGGCCGAAAAATTGGCCGTCCCATTTGCGCGCCGATAATTGTTGCCCACCGCCGATGTGCGGTGCGAATAGGTGGCAAAGCCATAGGCCTCCACCCCGCCCAGCGGCAAGGCAGCGGTCAGCGCAATGTCATGAGCGGCAATCTTGGGGTCGCCATTGTGTGCGCCATCGCGGCTCCATGCGGCATTTTGCGCCGCGCCCGCCGCGATATTGCTGTTCACCTGTGCCAGCGAAAGCCCGCTGGCCGCCGCCACGCCCGCCGCCGTTTTGCCCGCGGGTATGCCATAGGCGTTGGTGTCCGTGGCCAGCAGCGTCCACCAGTTCATGCCGCGAAAGCGCAGATCCGCCGCGATATGCACATAGCCGCCATCGCCCAGTTCATGGCCATAGGCGGCCTGTGCCTTCCAGCTGGAACGGTCGCCCCGGCCATTATAGCTTTCGCCATAGGTGAAATCGGCCTTGAAGCCCAAGCTGTGGTCCAGATTGAGGTTGAACACGCCCGCGATAGCGTCCGACCCATATTGCGCGGCGGCGGAATCTTTCAGCAATTCCACCTTGCCCACCGCAATGCCGGGGATCAGATCAAGGTCGGGCGAATTGGCGCCGCTGGTATCCTTGGGCGCGGCATTGGCCATCAGGCTGGAATTGTGACGCCTTTTGCCATTGACCAGCACCAGCGTATAGGCCGAGGCCAGCCCGCGATTGTTGATATTGCGCACCACCGAAAAGAAGCCCGCGTCATTGGCGCCGAAATTGAGCGAGGGCAGCAGCTTGGTCAGCCCTTCGGTCAGGCCCACGCTGCCGGTCTGGGCGAATTTGGCGCCGTCCACCACCTCGATGGGCGCGGGGCTGTCGGTGACGGTGCGCGGAATGCCGCGCAGGCCGGTGACGACAATATCCTTGGCATCGGCGGGCGCATCAGAGGGCACGGGGGCGGCATTTTCCGCACAGGCCAGTTGCGGCACCGCGGCGATGGCAAGACCGGCCCCACCCAACAGGATGGCGCGCAGCCCATCGGCGATCTTCATACTCTATCCTTTTTGTTGAGATTTTGCCGGACGTCTAACGTTCCCGCCGTGATGCGGCCAATGAAGCATGGCCGCGCCATCTTGAGTTTTGTGAATAGACGGCGCGCGGGCATCTGTGGCCCGCGCGCCGCAATGTTTATGCCGCGTTTCGCGCGTTGCGGGCCGCGGTGTAACGGTTGACCGGCTTGTCCAGCCCCAGCGTCTCGCGGAAGGTGGCGCCATAGCCGGTCTTGTAAATGCCGCGCGCCTGCAACAGCGGCACGACCTGTTCGACGAACACTTCCAATTGACCGGGCAGCGATTCAAACAGGTTGAACCCGTCCGAAGCCCGGCTTTCCAGCCAGAGCTGGAACTTGTCGGCGATCTGTTCGGGCGTGCCGCTGAAATGGTTGCGCGGGGTGGCCACTTTCAAGGCGATTTCACGCAGGGTCAGCCCCTGATTGGCCCAGCCCAGCACCCGCAGCGAGGCCGACTGGTTCGATTTCAGCCCCTCATCGGCCACTTGCGTTGGAAAAGGACCATCGGGGTCATAGACGCTGAAATTATGATCGTTGAACGAGCGGCCCAGCGCCCGCAACGCATTTTCCAGCGTGACGAGGCTGGAGAGTTCCTCCTGCAGGCGTGCCACTTCCTCCTCGCTGCTGCCGATAATGGGCCGCGCGCCGGGCACGATGAACAGCTTTTCCGGGTCGCGCCCAAAACCGCGCGCCCGCGATTTCACATCGGCGTAAAAGAGCTTGGCCTCCTCAATATCTTCCTGATGGGTGAAGATCGCTTCGGCGCTTTTGGCCGCGAAATTACGGCCATCTTCGCTCGATCCGGCCTGAAAGATCACCGGCTGCCCCTGCGGACTGCGCGAGATGTTGAGTGGGCCTTTGACCGAGAGGAACTCGCCCTTGTGGTTGAGTTCATGCAAGCGGTCGGGGTCAAGAAACTGGCCGCTGGCCTTGTCGCGCACCAGCGCGTCATCTTCCCAGCTGTCCCACAGGCCCTGCACGACATCGAGATATTCCGCCGCCAGACGATAGCGCGTGTCATGGCCCAGGTGTTCGGCCTTGCCATAATTGGCCGCGCTGCCCTCCAGCCAAGAGGTGACGACATTCCACCCCGCGCGGCCCCCGCTGATATGGTCGAGCGAGGCAAACTGGCGGGCCAGATTATAGGGTTCGTTGTAAGTCACCGTCGAGGTGCCCACCAGACCGATGTGATCCGTCACCGCCGCCAGCGCGGAAAGCATGGTGAGCGGCTCGATGCGGTTGAGATAATGCGGGCTGGAGCGGGCATTGATCGAAACGCTGTCGGCGATGAACAGATAATCGAACAGGCCCTTTTCCGCCGCCTGCGCCTGTCGCTTGTAAAAGGGCAGGCTGGTGGAGGCATCGACCTGCGCGTCGGGATGGCGCCAGTCGTCCCAGCCGGGGCCGACGCCATGCAGAATGAAACCCAGACGAAGTTGGCGTTTGTTGGTCATTTGTGCGTTCCTTAAATGTCAAAACCGGGCAGGGTCCGCTGCACCTTGCGCAACACGGCCTCCCAAACGAGTTCGCCATGGCTCTTGGCCCCTTGCGCGGCGCGCGCGGCAGAAGGAGGCGCGGCGATCTGGCGCTTGGCCTCCTCGATCGCGAAATCGGGCGCCAGCAGCGCATGGTCGCGCCCGCCCGCCAGAGCGGCCACCTGCGCGCTGCAGGCTTCTTCCAGCTGATAGATCGCCGCCCATGCCTCGCCCGCCGTGCGGCCCAGCGCCAGCGTGCCATGGTTGCGCAGCAGCAGAAATTGCTTGTCCGCGCCAAGGTCGGCCTGCAACCGCTCGCGCTCGTCCCGATTGAGCGCCACGCCTTCGTAATCGTGATAGCCAAGCCGCGGGATGATATAGAGCGCGCGCTGCGAGAGCGGCAGCAGCCCTTCGGCATGGGCCGAGGCCCCCATCCCGTCGCGGGTGTGGAAATGGGCGATCCACTGCGCATCCTCGCGCACAGCATGGATGGCCGAATGGATCACATAGCCGGCATAGTTGATGCCATAATCGCTCTGGCCGATGATATTGCCGTCCAGATCGACCTTCACAAGGCTGGAGGCGGTGATTTCGTCAAAGGTGAGGCCGAAAGGGTTGATCAGGAAATGATGATCCGGCCCCGGCACACGCGCGGTGATATGGGTGTAGAGGAAATCATCATAATCATAGATGGCCGCGATACGGTAGAAAGCCGCCAGATCGACGCGGGTCTGCCATTCGGCATCGGATATGCCGCCGGGGCGTGTATCGGCCACGCGACGTTCTAGAACAGTTGCCATAGGGGGTGCTCCTTGGGGAACGGGGGATCGGTCAGATGACGAAGAAGCCGTGGGTGCCGTCGCGCTCCAATTGGGCGACAAGGCCATATTCCCAATCGAGATAGGCCTGCATGGCCGCCTGGGCATTGTCGGTGCCTTCATAGGGGCGCTTGTAGCGGCCCTCGGCCCCGCGCGGGGGCGGGGCGGCATCGGGGCCGATTTCCAGATCACCGGACAGCCCGCCATCGAGGACATAGACCTCCCAGCCAAGCTGGACGAGCCAGGAGGCGGTCATATCGGCGCGGGGGCCAAGATCATCGCAGAGCACAAGGCGAGCGCCGCGCACGGGCACGAAATGGTCGGTTTCCTGCACCAGTTGCCCGCCCTGCGCATTGCGGAAACCGGGCAGATGGCCTGCGGCATAATCCTCGGGCAGGCGGACATCATATTGGTAAAGCGTGCGGGCGGTATCGGCGCGCAAAAGGGCCAGTTCCGCCGCATCGATCCGCTTGACACCCGCGCGATAGGCCACCTCGCGGGCCTTTTGGCGGGCCTCGTCGATGAACGCGCCCTCGGGCAAGTCGGCGCGGCGCTGTTGTCCGGTTTCCAGTTCCTGCCCCGCCAAAGTCCAGCCGATCGTGCCATTGCGCAGCGCATAGATCCGGTTGGGCAGGCCAGCGTTGACCAGCGATTGCGCGCCGATGATGCTGCGCGTGCGGCCCGCACAATTGACGATGATCGTGGTGTCGGGATCGGGCGCCGCCGCCCGGGCGCGCAGCACCAGTTCGGCGCCGGGGCTGGAGAGGCTGCCCGGAATGTTCATCGTGGCATATTCATCGAACCGGCGCGCGTCGAGGATGGCAATGTCGGCCTTTTCCTCGATCAGTGCATGGACATCCTGCGCGGGCAGCGATGGCGTATGGCGGCGGTGTTCGACCAGCTCGCCAAAGGCTTTGGAATAGCTGTTCACATCCTCAAACAGCTCATAACCCGCCGCGCGCCAGCCCGAAAGGCCACCTGCCAGCGCATCGACCTGTGTAAAGCCCAGTGCCCGCAAATGGGCCAGCCCGGCTTCGGTCAGATCCTCGCCATTATCATAGACGACAATCGGTACATCCTTGCGCGGCAGCCGCCATTCGGCCTCGGCCGCGATGCGCCGCAGCGGGATTTGCGCGGCAAACAGCGGATGGCCCAGCGCGAATTCGGCTTCCTCTCGCAGGTCAATCAGCGCGATTTCCTCGCGCGCGATCAACGCCTTGCGAACATCATGGGGCGTAACAGTCATTTGGAGAGATCCCACAGATTAGGCAGGCTGGCATTGGCATAACCCGAGATGAAGGGCCGCGCCGCGCCATCCGGCGTGAAGGTTGAGCGACGCACCGCGCCGATATTGCCGCCATAGACATGGATCGAAATCGAGGGCTGATCCGTCAGCGCATTCGACACCTGATGGATGTCGCCGCGCGCCGGGCTCAGGGCCTCCACCTCGCCGGGCAAGAGCGGAAGCGGAGGCCCTTCCGGGGCCAGTGAGCCATCGCTCTGGCGGCGGAAATTGCGGGCGTTTTCCTGCCCTCGAAGCATACCGACCAAGCCCCAGACCGTGTGATCATGGATCGGCGTGCCCTGCCCCGGCCCCCAGACGAAGGAGACGACGCAAAAGCGTTCGCGGCTGTCGCAATGGAGCAGATATTGCTGATAGCGTTCGGGCGAAGGCGCGGCATAGGCTTGCGGAAGCCAGTCGTCATGGGCGACCAGCTGCGCCAACAGCGCTCCGCCCTCGGCAAGGATCACCTCCTCATCCTGTGTCCGGTCCAGCAGGGCCGCCAGCGAGGTGATAAAATCGCGCAGGCGGGTGATGCTCATGCCTCGCCCCCTTGCGGAAAAGGCACAAGGTTGGCGCCCACATCGACGGCGGAAAGCTCCTCGCCTTCGGGCACTTCGCAGCCCAGATGGCCCAGCAGGCGCTGGCGCAGATGGCGGCCCACCTCGCCGCGCTGGCCGCGCTCGGCGGTGATGCGCTCCTCGGCCACGATCCGGCCGGCATCCAGCACGATGATACGGTCGGCCAAGGCCACCGCCTCGTCCACATCATGCGTCACCATCAGCACGGCGGGGCGGTGTTGACGCCACAGTTCCAGCACCAGCCCATGCATCTTGATACGGGTCAGCGCATCGAGCGCGGCAAAGGGTTCGTCCAGCAGCAGCAGTTCCGGCTCGCGCACCAAAGCGCGGGCCAAAGCCACGCGCTGCGCCTCGCCGCCAGAAAGCGTGAGCGGCCATGCGTCAAGCCGGTGGCCCAGCCCCACCTCGCGCAGCGCGGCCTGCGCTCGCTCGCGCACATTGGCGCCCTTCAGGCCCAGCGCCACATTGCGCCATACCTTCTTCCACGGCAGCAGGCGGGCATCCTGAAACACCACGGCGCGGCTTTGCGGCACCACGACATCCTGATCCCCCGGATCATCAAGCCCCGCCAGCGTGCGCAGCAAGGTCGTCTTGCCCCCGCCAGACCGGCCCAGCAGCGCGACAAATTCGCCCGGCGCAATATCCAGATCGAGCCGGTCGATCACGGTATTCCGGCCAAATTGGCGGGTGAACTGGCGCAGGCGCACAAGGCCGCGAGGGGCGCGTCGCGCCGCCGGAGCAGAAGCCGTCTCGGCACGGAAATCCAGATAGGTCAATTGCGCTTCCATGGGGGATTATCCTTTCAGGCTTCGACCAGCGAGGGGCGCCATGCCAGCGCGCGGCGCTCGATCAGGCGCACCAGCCCATCCGCGCCAAGGCCCAGCGCGGCATAGACCAGCAGGCAGACCACGATGATGTCGGTGCGCATGAAGTCGCGCGCATTGTTGACCAGATAGCCCAGCCCCGCCGAGGCGTTGATCTGTTCGGCCACCACCAGCACAAGGATCGAAACCGACAGCGAATAGCGCAGCCCGGTCAACAGCGCAGGCAGCGCGCCCGGCAGTACGACATGCCAGATCACCTCGGCCTTCGAGAGGCCGAAACTGCGCGCACCCTCGATCAGCCGCACGTCCACCCCGCGAATGCCGGCATAGAGGTTCAAATAGACCGGAAAAATCGTGGCAAAGGCGATCAGCGCCACCTTGGGCGTTTCGCCAATGCCAAACCACACGATGAACAAAGGCGTAAGGGCCAGCGTGGGGATCGTGCGCTTGATCTGCATGATCGGGTCGACCGCCGCCTCGCCTTTTTTGGACAGGCCCGCCACCAACGCCAGCACAATGCCAAGCGACACGCCAATGGACAGGCCCACCGCCACGCGCAGGAAAGAGACAAACAGATTGTCCGGCAATTCGCCCGAAACGATCATGCCAAACAGCGTGGCCACCACTTCTGATGGTGCGGCCAGCGTGCGCTCCGGGATCAGGCCAACACGCGATCCGGCCTCCCACAAGGCCAGAAAGGCGAGCGGGGAAACCCAATGCGAAAGGGCCAGGCGTTTATGGATAGTGGCAAAAGTGGGAGAGGTGAAAATGGACATGGGCAGACTCGATGTGATGACGGCCCCAGCACAGCCCCACAAACTCTACTCATTCAATTGAGTTTTCCTCATAACCCATCAGCCTTGCTCATAAACCGCGCATGATCCGCGAAAATCGGCGCTTTTCGACGTGGCGATAGAATTGCTTGCCCCCCTCTTATCTCCACTACTTTGATTGAGTTTATGCCCTGTGCCAAAAAACGCCGCTCTATACGCAAGGATTCCCGATGCCCGTCAATCTGCCCACCAATCTGCTGCGCAGCTTCGTTGCCATTGTTGACACTGGCTCGATGCTCAACGCTTCGGAAAAGGTGTTTGTCACGCAAAGCGCGCTGTCTTTACAGATCAAACGGCTGGAGGAATTGCTGCAACAAAGCCTGTTCCACCGCGATGGCCGCCGCCTGATCCTGACCCAGGCGGGCGAACTGATGCTGGACTATGCGCGCAAAGTGCTGATCCTGCATGATGAAGCGGTGAGGATGGTGACAGCGGGCCATTTTGCAGGCCCCGCGCGCATCGGCATGGTACAGGATTTTGCTGAAACGCTGCTCTCCGGCCTGCTGGCACAATTTGCCGAACTGCATCCAGAGGCCCAGATCTATTCGCGCATCGCGGGCACCGCCGAACTGCTCTCCATGCTGGAGCGGCGCCAGCTCGACATTGTGCTGGGCTTTGCCGCGGGCAATGATCCCCATGCCATCGCCCATGCCGATATGGCGTGGTATGGCAAGCATGACCTGCTTTCCCTGCCCACCCTGCCGCTGGCCGTGCTGGAGCCGCCCTGCCGCTTTCGCGAGGCGGCGATACGGGCGTTGGAGGACGCAGGCATCCCCTATCGGATAACGGTCGAAACGCCCAACCTCACCACCCTGCGCGCGGCGGTGGATGCAGGGCTGGGCATCACTTGCCGCACCCATCTGTTTCTGAAAGACACGCCGCTGGAGATCAACGGGCTTGCGGCCCTTCCGCGTGTGTCCTGCGTGTTGCAATCCGCGCCCGGTCTGGAGGGCGCCACCGCCCGTCTGGCCACGCTGTTGCGCGAGGTGGTGGCGGGGACGCAGGCCGAAGCCTTATAAATTATCCTCAAGCGGGGCGATGCGCTTCTCGCTGTCGAGCCGCCGGGATATGGACCTATGTCTGGGCCTTCAACCGCAAGAGGCCCATGCCCCATGACCATCAAAACCCTTGCCCAACGCTTTGCCCAGCTTCAGGCCGAACGCGAGCGTACATGGCCGCCCGAACAATTGACCAAAAATGCCCAGCAACGCGCCGCTCTGGTCGCCGCCTTTGATCCCGCCGCCGTGGCGCAATCGGGCCATCGGCTGCCCGATGTCAGGCTGATCGATCGGGATGGGGCTTCATTCGCGCTGTCCCTGTTGGTGGCGCATGGTCCGGCGGTGCTGATCTTTTTCCGCTTTGGCGGTTGCCCGGCGTGCAACATCGCTCTGCCCTACTATGACGAAACCCTGGCCGCGCCGCTCACGGCATCTGGCATTCCGCTGATCGCGGTCAGCGCGCAAAACCCGGTGGACCCCGGCATGGCGGATCGCCATGGCCTGAGCTTTCCGGTGGCGGCCGACCCCGATTATGCGCTTGCCCGCGCGCTGGGGATTACCTTTCTGCCGCTCGATCAACCGGCCGTAAACCCGGGCGAGAGCTGGATCGGGGCCACGCTGGGCACCTATTCCTATGAAATTGACCAACCCGCCATTTTGATCGTCAACCCGGATCTGACGGTGCGCCGCCTCTGGGTCAGCCCTGATTGGCTGGCGCGAACCGAGGCAGAGGATGTCCTGGCCGCCCTGCCGGAAATCTCCGCGCCCGCTGCGGCCTGATAAACCGGGGGCGGGCCGCCAGCCCGCCTCCTTCAATAGCCCCGCACCGGGTCCACCACATCCGAAGGCGTGGCCCCTTGCGCGAACAGGATGAGATCCTGCGTCAGCTTTTCCAGCAGGCGAGAGCGCGCCACCAGATAATTGGCCGAAATATGCGGTGTCAGCAGCACGCGCGGATGCGTGTAGAGCCTGTGCCCGTCGGGCAGGGGTTCGGGTTCGGTCACGTCCAGCGTAGCAAAATCCAGCCGCCCGCCATCAAGCGCGGCAAGCAGCGCTTCCTGATCGACCACACTGCCGCGCGCGACATTGATGAGATGCGCGCCGGGCTTGGTTCTGGCCAAGAGTTGGGCATTGAACATGCGGTGGGTCTGCGCCGTGGCGGGAACTGCAATCACGATATGGTCGGCCCGCGCCACCACCTCTTCGACATTGGCCAACAAGGTAACACCCTCGGGCGTCACCGCCCCGGCCGATCCTCGCCGCACCGCCACCACATGGGCGCCCAGCGCCACAGCCCGCCGCGCCACTTCCTGACCGATCGCGCCAAGGCCAATGATGCCCACCGTGCTGCCGATCACACGCCCCAAGGGCTGATGCCGCCACTCCGCCGCGCTGCGCACCCGCGCCGCCTCCAGATCCTTGGCCCGGCGATAAATGGCGGCGATCACATAATCGGCAATTTCGTCGGATGCCGTCCCACGCCCGCATGTCACCAACGGCGCATCGAGCAGCCATGGAGGATAGAAATCAATCCCTGCCGAGGCAGAAAACACCCAGCGCAGGCGCCCCGGCCAAAGCGCATCGGGTTTGGGCAAATGGCGCGCCGCGCGCCAATCCGCACTGGGGCGAACAATCAGCACGTCGGCCCGATCGGCCACCGTCCAAGGCGCGCCGTCGGGCGCGGGAATGATCCGCGCGCCCAGTGGCAGCGCCGCTATGGCCGCGTTGAATTCACTCTCAAGCTGGCTGGCGATGATCAGGCTCACAGGCCCAACCCCGCGCGCCCTGCGCCCACCAGCACCGTATCGGCCTGGGGCGAATGGATCCGGCTGCACAGCACATCGCGAAAATGGCGCTCAAGCGGGTTCCTGCGGCTGATTCCGGGGTTGCCGGTCAACTCCAGCGCGATTTCCACCGCGCGGATGGCATTGGCATTGGCGATATACTTGACCAGATTGGCATCGCTGGGCGTACCCCATTGCCCACGATCCGCGGCGGCGGCGGCCTCAAAAATCAGCTTGTGGTTGGTGTAGAGCAGCGCTTCGATCTCGCCAAATTTCTCCTGTACGCGCGGCAGGCTGGCCAATGGCGCGCCCAGATTGGCGGGCACGCGATCATGCAGATAGGCCGCCAGCCAATCGCGCGCGGCGCGGGCCACACCATCATAGATCGTGGCAATGGCCAGCGCATTCCACAAAAGCGCGCTGGACGCGCCCGGCAGCGGCGCCCATTCCTCGGGCCTGCGCAGATCGACGGCCCGATCATCCTTCACCAACACCTTGTCAAACACCACCTTGTGGCTGACCGTGGCGCGCATGCCCAGATGATCCCATTCGGGCAGGATGGTGATGCCGGGGCTGGCCGGGTCGACCAACAGGATGCCAAGGCGCGGGCTCTCCTCGTCGGTGCGGGCAAAGACGGCGAACCAATCGAGGCCGGTGCTGCCGGTGGAATAGATCTTCTCGCCGCTCAGTTCCCATCCGCCATCCACTTTGCGCGCCGTGGTCTTGGGCAGACCGCCGCGTACCGGCGTGCCCAGCTCCGGTTCGACGCGGAACGTGCCGATCAGCCCGCGCCCGGCCACCGCCTCCTGCGCCAATTGCGAATAAAGCGCCTTGGGCCAGCGGTCACTTTTGTCGGGCGAAGCATGGAACGCATAGGTCATGAACAGGATCAGCGCGGTCGATGGCTCGCCCTTGGCCACCGCGCCCAACACGCGCAAGGCATCGACATAGCCCGCGCCCACGCCGCCGAATTCGCGCTCAACCGTCAGGCCGATCAGGCCCTCGGCGGCCAAAAGGTCGAAATTGGCGCGGGGGAATTGGCCGCTGCGGTCATAATCCTGGGCGCTTTGCGCCAACGCCGCGGTAATCCGCGCCAGATTGGCATCCGAAAGGTCGGGCGTGGCAACAGGCGTGGCGGCATAAAGCGTGGCCATGGTTCAGGCTCCCTTGGCGATAGTAGCGTTGAAACGATCGTCCCACAGCGGCTTCACATCCACAGCGCGGGGGATCAGCTTGGCCTGCGCAAAGACATCGGCCACCGATTGCTGGCTGGCGATGGCTTGGTCCGTCACGGGTCGGATTTCGAAATGGGCGCTGCGATGGGCAAATTGATCCTGCACATAGGCCAAAGGCACGCCAATATCCCTGGCCACAACCTCTGCCCATTGGGCATCATGCGCGCGGGCCCAGTCATAGGCCTTTTGCACATCCTGAAGATGGGCACCAATCTGCGCGGCGCGCTGGGGGTCGGCCAAGGCTTCTTTGGCGGCGGCAAGGATGTAATTGCCCGAAAGGAAGCCCAAAGCTGTTTTCAAAACACGCGCGCCCTGTGTGGCCACAGCGCGCTGGATCGGAAAACCATAGATCGCCCATGCGTCAAGCGAGCCGCGTCCAAACGCCTCCGCGCCATCGGAAACGGTCATCGCCACAGGGTCGATATCATCCCATGACAGGCCCGCCGATTTCAGCATTTGAATAAGGTAATATTGCGTGGTGGTCGCCCGGACATAGCCCACGCGCTTGCCCTTGAGATCGCCCAGCGACCGGATCGCCGAGCCTTTGGGCACCAGCACGACCTGATTGTTCACATCGCCGTGATAGACGGCAATCTGCTTGAAACTCTGCACCGTAGAGGCAGCGGCAAAGACGGGGGGAATCTCGCTCATGCCGCCCACGTCCAGCGCGCCGGAATTCATCGCCTCGACCACCAGATGGCCCGATTGAAAGCGGGTGAAGACAATGGGGCCGCTGGGCGTGATTCCGGCATGTTTGAAGAGCAGTTCAAGGTCATTTTCGCCCTTGCCGGTAATAGCCACGCGCAGCGGCCCGGCGGCCTTGGCATGGCATCCGGCCAAGGCCGCGCCGGCCAAAGCCAGCCCTCCGCCAAGAACCTGTCGGCGGGCCATGCCGGTGCGGCGGGTGGTGGTGGATCGAAGGGCCATGGGTTTTCCTGTGCGTTAACTCTACCAATTGAATAGAGCTTTGCCGATAAGGCCGACAAACAAGAAATCCTTTCCGACTATGAGTTTCTCCAAACAGTCCCTTGCGCCCTGCTCAAGGGCGGCACAGCCGCGCAAGGCCGGATATTGCCCTTTCATGGCGAAGCATCTTTGCGAGACGGCAAATCAACATCGCCCACGGTTCACTATGGCCGCGAACTGGGCCATGCTGGCATTGCGTTTGGCGCCATTCTTTGAAGGATGTGAGGGCTTTATCCACGAATCAAATGGCGGAAAGTGCGAAATATCGGTGGACCAAACGCCCCGACTTTTGCTTAAACCATTGATTTTCAGAGGATTGGAGCGGGTAGCGGGAATCGAACCCGCCTGACTAGCTTGGAAGGCTAGGACATTACCACTATGCTATACCCGCTCGGGCACGCCTTGGCGTTGTGGTGGCGACGCGCTTGCCATGGGCGCGCGGCCTCGTCAAGCGCCGCGCGCAGGGCAATGCATCAATGTCCGGGGAAATCCATGATCGAAAGGACGTTAACACCCGCCGCCTTCAATTTTTCCGCCCCGCCCAGATCGGGCAGGTCGATCACGAAAAGCGCGTTTTCCACCACCGCGCCCGCCTGACGCAACAAAGTCAACGCCGCACAGGCCGTCCCGCCCGTGGCGATCAGATCGTCGACGATCACCACCTTTTGCCCATCGGCAATCGCGCCGGGATCAACCTCCAACGTGTCCGTGCCATATTCCAGCGCATAATCGATGGCCAGCACCGGCACGGGCAGCTTGCCCGGTTTGCGCACCGGGACAAAGGGCACGCCAAGGCGGGCCGCCACCGCCGCGCCAAAGATGAAGCCGCGCGCCTCCAACCCGGCAATCGCCTGCGCGCCAGCCTGCGCCGCGCGATCGGCGATCAGAGCGACGCTGGCGGCAAAGCCTTCGCCGTGACCGATCAGCGTAGTGATGTCGCGGAACAGGATGCCCGGTTTGGGGAAATCGGGGATGGTGCGCACCAGCGCTTTCATGCCTTCGGGAGTCATGGGGGCGCCTATAGGCGGGATTGGCGACATTAAAAAGTCCTTTGAAGGTAAGCGCCCCAAAGCAAACGCCCCCCGCATCCGATGATGCGAGGGGCGCTTTGGTGCAAGGATGGACCAGAAAGGCTTAGTGGCCCTTCTTGCCCGCCCAGACGGTGCGATAAGCCATATAGGCCAGCACGGTGGCAAAGATCAGGAAACCGATCACCGGCCATCCGGTCTGGTTACGCTTTTCCAGCTTGGGTTCGGCGGTCCAGACGAGGAAAGCCGAAACGTCGGTGGCCATCTGGTCCACGGTGGCCTTGGTGCCGTCCTTATAGGCAACCTGACCCTCGGCAACCAGCGGCTGCGGCATGGCGATGTTCAGGTTGGCGAAGTAAGGGTTCCAGAAGAGCCCGTCCGGCGTCTTGGCGTCGGGGAACTTCTTGAGCACTTCGGCCGGCTGTTCGCCATATCCGGTCAGCAGCGAATAGATATAGGCCGCCCCGCCATGACGCGCCTTGGCGATCAGCGACAGGTCGGGCGGGCTGCCCGCGCCGCCATAGACGACCGGCGGGAAGTGGTCCTTGGGCATGCCCGGATGCATTTTCACTTCGCCGGTGTTCTTGTTATATTCGGGGATCTGCGCCTTGGCGGCAATCGCCTTCACCTCGGCTTCGTTATAGCCGATTTCGGCCAGATCGCGGTACGAGACATGCTTCAAGGCATGGCAGGTCGCGCAAACTTCCGAATAGACCTGAAAACCGCGCTGAAGCTGTTGCCGGTCGAACTTGCCAAACGGCCCGTCGGACGACAGCGCCAGATGCTTGGGGTGTTCATGGAACGTCGCTTCGACCGTCTTGGCGGGCGGTTCGCTGATATAGGCCACGGTGCCCTTGCCCGCCGACCACAACAGCGCCAGCGAGAAGAAGGCCCCAACGAGTATGGAGAAGATACGGATCATGATGGTTCTCTATCCTCGCTCTCTTATTCGGCCGGGTTGAGGGCGGCGGCTTCATCCTTGCCCAGCACGGCTTCGGTGATCGAGAAAGGCAGCGGCAGCGGCTTTTCCGTCATCGAAACGAGCGGGAGAATGATGAAGAAGTGGGCGAAGTAATAGAGCGCCGCGATCTGGCTGATGATGACATAGGGTTCTTCGGCGGGCGAACCGCCGCAATAACCCAGCACCGCCACGTCAACCACCAGCACCCAGAAGAACTTCTTGAACGTCGGGCGGAAATGGCCCGAACGTACCGGCGACTTGTCCAGCCAGGGCAGCAGGAACCACACCAGGATCGCGCTGAACATGGCGAGCACGCCCATCAGCTTGGCCGGGATGAACAGGAAGTCCTGGGTAAAGGCGCGCAGGATCGCATAGAAGGGCCAGAAGTACCATTCAGGCACGATGTGCGCGGGCGTCTGCATCGGGTTGGCGGGGATATAATTGTCCGGATGGCCCAGCGAATTGGGCGCAAAGAACACCACCGCGCAGTAGAAGATCAGGAACACGCCCAGACCGAAACCGTCCTTGGCCGTGTAATAGGGGTGGAAGGGAACCGTGTCCGATTCCTGCTTCACTTCAACGCCGGTCGGGTTGGTCGAACCGGGAATATGCAGCGCCCAGATATGCAGGATCACCACGCCCAGAATGACGAACGGCAGCAGGAAGTGCAGCGAGAAGAAGCGGTTGAGCGCCGCCTGATCGGGCGCAAACCCGCCCAGCAGCCAGGTGTGGATCGGATCGCCCACCAGCGGAATCGCGCTGAACAGACCCGTGATCACCTGCGCGCCCCAATAGGACATCTGACCCCAGGGCAGCACATAGCCCATGAAAGCCGTCGCCATCATCAACAGGAAGATAACCACGCCCAGCAGCCAGATCATCTCGCGCGGGGCTTTATACGACCCATAGAAGAAGCCGCGGAAAATATGGAAATAGACCACGACAAAAAACGCCGACGCGCCATTGGCGTGGGCATAACGCAGCATCCAGCCCCAGTTCACATCACGCATGATATGTTCGGTCGAATCAAACGCCACGCCCGTATTGGCCGCATAATGCATGGCCAGAACCACGCCCGTCACAATCTGGATCACCAGACAGAAACCGGCCAGAACGCCAAAATTATACATGTAATTCAGGTTGCGCGGCACCGGATAACCGGCCCCGATCGCATTATAGACGAAGCGCGGCAAAGGCAGCTTTTCGTCCAGCCACACCATCGCCGGGTGGCTCGGCTTATATTCATTGGCCCATGGAAAGCTCATGGCGTTTTCCTCACCCGATCTTCACGACAGTGTCGGAGCTGAACTCATAAGGCGGCACCTCGAGATTCTTCGGGGCCGGACCCTTGCGGATGCGCGCGGCAGTGTCATAGACCGAGCCATGGCAGGGGCAGAAATAGCCCCCGAACTCGCCCTTTACCTCACCCTCGCCCGCGCCCAGCGGCACACAGCCCAGATGGGTGCAGACGCCCATGGTGATGAGCCATTCTTCCTTGCCCTTCTTGGTGCGGTCCTCAAGGCTTTGCGGATCGCGAAGCGATGCCACGTCCACCTTTTTCGCCTCGGCGATTTCGACCGGCGTCAACCGGCGCACGAACACCGGCTGTTTGCGGAACACGGCCTTGATGGCCTGTCCCGGCTGGATCGCGCTGATGTCGATCTCGGTCGAGCTTTCGGCCAGAACGTCGGCCGAGGGGTTCATCTGGCTGACCAGAGGCACCAGAACGCTGGCTGCGCCAACGCCTGCTGCACCGGTCGCCGCCACATAGATGAAGTCCCGCCGACGCACCCCCTGCGCCGTATCATTGGGACTGTCAGCAACAGAAGTTTCTGTCATGTTTGACCCTTGCCTTGCACCAATGGTCCATGCGGGCCGCAGGACCGAAAAAACGAATGAACATCATCGCGATCACGGCAAAACCGTGACTTACGGTATCGTCAGGAATCTTCTCCCCCGCGATCCGTCTGAATTGCCCCATACGGTCACCGGCTTTTTTGGTTTTGATAAACATCAAAACCAGCCCTGCCAATGGCCTTTTTCTTTGGCCTTTTATCTCAAGCCAGCCCGATCAGCGCGATTTGGCGGCCATAATCGGCCTCGCGTGCATGGGTGGCGCGTCGAAAGGAATAGAATCGGCCCGGCGCGCCGTAGGTGTCCAGACCCAGCGGCGCGATGGGGCCAATCGCGTATTTGGCCAGCCGATCAGCCACATAGGCTTCCAGATCGAACTGATAATGCCCTGCGCGCCCGGCGGCAAAGAAGCGCTCATGGGCCGCATTCTGGTCAAGGAAACGGGTGCGGAACCCCTCGTCCACCTCATAGGATATTTGCGCAATACAGGGGCCAATTGCCGCGGCAATTTTTTCGCGCCGCGCGCCAAGGCCCACCATCGCATCAACCGTAGCCTCGCAAATACCCGTAAATGCGCCCTTCCATCCGGCATGGGCGGCGCCCACAACGCCCGCTTCTGCGTCGGCAAACAGCACCGGCGCGCAATCCGCCGTCAACACGCCCAGCACGATTCCCGCCCGGTTGCTGACCAGCGCGTCGGCATGGGGGCGGGCATCATCGGCCCATTCCTGCGCCTCGACACAAAGGGCGGAATGGATCTGATAACATGTGGCCAGCCGCGCTCCGGGCAGGACGGCATGGGCCGCGCGGCGACGATTTTCGGCCACGGCCGCCGGATCATCCGCGCTGCCAAGGCCGACATTCAGCCCCGCCACCGCGCCCACCGACACGCCCCCGCGCCGCCCCAGAAACCCGTGCGGCACAGCGCCCAGCACATCGGCGCGGATAACCTCGACCTCAGCCAAGGCTCTTGCTCACCTGTTCGAACACATCCTTGGACAATCCGGGCGTGGCCAGAATACGGTCAAGCTGTTCCCGCATCATTGCGCCCCGGCCCGGCTCCACCCGGCGCCAACGGCCCAGTGAAGGCACGAAACGCGCCGCCGTCTGGGCATTGATCGGGTCCAGCGTCAGGATCAGATCACCGATCAACCGATAACCTTCGCCCCCCGCATCATGGAACCCCGCCGGATTGACCGCCAGCGCCATATAAAGCGCCCGCGCGCGGTTGGGGTTGCTGATCGTGAAATCGGGGTGCTGGGCCAAAGCCTTCACATGGGCCAGCACGTCGCGGTGCAGCGATCCGGCCTGAAGCGAGAACCACTTGTCGATGACCAGCGCATTGCCCTCGTGCCGCTTGTGGAAATCCGCCAGCTTTTCCTCGCGCAGCGGGCTGTCCAACCCGCACAGCACCATCAAGGCGCCCTGACGGTCGGTCATATTGTCGGCGGCGTCATATTGCGCGGCGGCACGCTCTGCCGCCCCTGCCCCCTGGGCTGCTGCCAGATAGACCAGCGCCTGCGTCTTGACCTTGCGCGCGCCCTTGGCCGCCGCGTCGAGGCCGAATGGCACCTTGCTGGCCCGGTCATGCAGCGCGGCAAAGGCCTCGCCCAGTTCCGTGCCCAGCCATGCCTTCAACCCTTCCCGCTCGCCATGCAACAGGCCGGGGTCCACCACCGGCAATTGTTCGGCCAGATAGGCATAGGGAGGCAGGATCAGCAATTCGCTCCGCATCAGATCGTCAATCGCCGGATCATTCAGGATCGCCAGCATCGCCCCGCCAATCGCCTTGCGTTCGGCGGCGCGGCGCGCATCGTCCAATTCGCCCGATGCGGCGGCCACCAGATGGCGCACCATCAGGCTCTGCATCGCCTCATAGCGGGCAAAGGGATCGTCATCATGCGCGGCAAGGAACACCAGATCATCAAGGCTGGTGTCCGCCTCAATCGTGACGGGCGCAGAAAAGCCGCGATTGATCGACAGCACGGGACGCGTGGGCCAGCCGGAAAAGCGATGCTCCTCCTTTGCGGCGGTCATCACAATCAGTTCCTCGCCGCGATGCGCGCCCGTGGCGGGATCGAACAGGGCAAGGCGCAGCGGGATCGGCACCGGCAGCTTTTCAGGCTGTCCCGGCGTGGGCGGCACCTGCTGGGTCAGGGACAGCACAGCCGTATCGCCCTCATGGGTCAGACGGACGGTGACGCGCGGCGTCCCGGCCTGCGCATACCACAGGCGGAATTGCGTCAGATCGAGGCCTGCGCCTTCCTCGATCGCGCGGATGAAATCCTCACACGTCGCCGCCTCGCCATCGTGGCGGGTGAAATAGAGGTCGGTGCCTGCACGGAACCGTTCGGGTCCTGCCATAACCCGCATCATGCGGATCACCTCGGCGCCCTTGTTATAGACGGTGGCGGTGTAAAAATTGCTGATTTCCTGATAGGAATCGGGACGGATCGGATGCGCCAGCGGGCCGCTGTCCTCCGGATACTGGGCGCTGCGCAGGATGCGCACGTCCTCGATCCGCTTGACCGGCTCGGACCCCATATCCGCGCTGAACATCTGATCGCGCAGGACGGTGAAACCTTCCTTGAGCGAAAGCTGGAACCAGTCGCGACAGGTGATGCGATTGCCCGACCAGTTGTGGAAATATTCATGGCCAATGACGCCCTCAACCGCATCATAATCGCCATCGGTCGCCGTTTCCTGATCGGCCAGAACATAGCGGGTGTTGAAGACATTCAGCCCCTTGTTCTCCATCGCGCCCATGTTGAAATCGGATACGGCGACAATGTTGAACAGATCAAGGTCATAGGCGCGGCCAAAGGCCTCCTCGTCCCATTTCATCGAATTAATCAGGCTGCGCATCGCGTGACCGGTGCGGGTTTCGTCCCCGGCGCGCGTATAGATGTTGAGCGTGACGCGCCGCCCCTCCATCGTGGTAAAATGATCGGTCGTCGCCACCAGATCGCCCGCCACCAAGGCAAACAGATAGGACGGCTTGGGCCACGGATCGTGCCATTCGGCCCAATGCGTGCCATCGCCATTGTCGCCCGACGCCACCGGATTGCCATTGCACAACAGGATCGGGAAAGCCTCGCGGCTCCCCTCCATCCGCACGCGATATTCGCTCAACACATCGGGGCGGTCGGGGTGAAAGGCGATGCGGCGGAACCCTTCGGCCTCGCATTGGGTGCATAGCATGCCGCCCGATGCGTAAAGGCCCATCAACTGGCTGTTGGCCGCCGGATGGATCGCGGTTTCCACCACAATCTCATGGGCATCATCGGCCAATTCGATCAACAGATCGCCGCCCTCCATGGTCCAGTCATTGCGGACCACATCGTCCACCTGAACCAGCAAAGGCGTCAGCCCGTCCCCTTTCAGACGGATCACCTGATCGCCGCCTGGCGCCGGATTGCGCCGCACGCTCAATTGCGCGCGCACCCGCGTTTCCTCGAGTCCCAAGCGGAAATCCATCTCAACCTGCGGCACCAGCCATTCGGGCGGACGATAATCTTCGCGGCGGATCACAATCGGGGCGGCGGCAACAGGGGCGGCTGTTGTGTTCATGGCATCCATCATCCCTCCTTAATAGGCCAAGCCTTTCCGAAAGCCAGTATTTCCGAATGCGGGACTTTACGCTTATGCTCTGTTTTATGAAACGGATGCTGATCTTCGGCCTAGGCTATACCGCCGGCGCCATCGCCCAAAATTTGACCGCGCAAGGGTGGCATGTCGACGCGACGGGCCGCGCGGGCAATCTGGACTTTGCGGACGAGGATGCGGTGCGCGCCGCCATCGCCCACGCCGACGCCATCCTGTCCAGCGTGCCGCCAGCCGATGAGATGGACCCCGTCCTGACGCGCTACGGCGATGCATTGGGCGGGGCGGCTTGGCTGGGGTATTTGTCCTCCACCGGGGTCTATGGCAATTGCGGCGGGGCGTGGGTGGATGAAACCGCGCCCGTGGCGGGCATAGGCGGAACAGGGCGGCGCACCGCGCGCGCTCTGGCCGATGCGGCATGGCTGGATCTGGGCGCGCGGGCGCTGCGCCTGCCGGGGATCTATGGGCCGGGCAGATCGGCCTTTGACCGCCTGCGTTCGGGCCGCGCCCACCGCGTCGACATGCCCAACCAGATTTTCAGCCGCATCCATGTCGCTGATATCGCCAGCGCCGCGCTTGCCGCGCTGGCCGCCCCGCCCGGCGCGTATAATATCGCCGACGACATCCCCGCCCCCCAAAACGCCGTCATCGAGGAAGCCTGCCGGATCAGCGGCCTCCCCCTGCCCCCGATGCTGGACCAAAGCGATGTGCCCCCCGCATCCCGCGCCTTCTATGCCGAAAACCGCAGGGTGGCCAATGGCAAGGCCCGCCGCGTGCTGGGGTGGAGACCGATGTTTTCAGATTACCGCGCTGGGTTGCGGGCGATTTGGGATCATGGGCAGAGGTGATTTCCTTGGCCTCCGGCGGGAGTTTTAGAGTGCCTCCGGCGGGAGTTTCAGGGTGCCTCCGGCGGGCAAAGGGTGGGGGCCCTTTGCAATCCCGATATTGTCGGGGTGGCGCCATGGGGGCGGCGTTGTGGTTGGGGGAAGGCATGGCTGTTAAGTCGCTTCGCGGGACGAAAAGAGACGTTCCGGATACGGTGCTGTTGCGGACGTTTATGGGTTCATGGAATAGCCGACGAACACTAGTGGATTGATCGTAACGAATGAGTCCCTTTGAAGGATTCCCATGCGACGTCCTGCATGCCAGAATACGGCATGCGAACGGGTATCCAGATTGAGGTCACGGCAGGGGACAGGAAGCGGCTTGAGGCGATTGTCGCGGCGCGGGGCTCACCGCAGAAGCACGTGTGGCGGGCGCGGATCATTCTGCTGACCGAGCAGGGCGAAGGCACTCAGGCGATCATGACGGCAACCGGCAAGTCCAAGACCTGCGTATGGCGCTGGCAGGAGCGGTTCATGGCTGAGGGCGTGGATGGTTTGCTGCGCGACAAGACCCGGCCTCCCGGCATCGCGCCTCTGGATACCGCGCTGGTTGACAAAGTCGTAGCGCTGACGCTGGAGCCGCCCGCTCAAGAGGCGACGCATTGGACGGTGCGCGCGATGGCCAAGGCTGTCGGCATTGCCGCCTCAACGGTGGTGAAGATCTGGCACGATCACGGCCTGGCGCCGCACCGGTGGCGCAGCTTCAAGCTGTCCAACGACAAGGCTTTTGCCGAAAAGCTGCGCGATGTGGTCGGACTCTATGTCTCGCCGCCCGCCCACGCCATCGTGCTGTCGGTCGACGAAAAAAGCCAGATCCAGGCGCTTGACCGCACGCAGCCGGGGCTGCCGCTCAAACGCGGACGCGGTGCGACCATGACCCATGATTACAAGCGCAATGGGACAACCACGCTATTCGCCGCACTCAATGTGCTGGACGGATCGGTGATCGGCCGCAACATGCAGCGACACCGGCATCAGGAGTTCATCCGCTTCCTCAATACCATCGAGGCCCAGATGCCCGCCGACAAGGCCGTCCACGTCATTCTCGACAATTACGCAACTCATAAGCAGCCCAAGGTTCGCGCCTGGCTGGCCAGGCATCCGCGCTGGACGTTCCACTTCGTGCCAACGTCATGCTCCTGGCTCAATGCTGTCGAGGGGTTCTTTGCCAAGCTGACCAGACGGCGCCTGAAAAACGGCGTCTTTCATTCCGTCGTCGATCTCCAGGCGGCCATCAACCGCTTCATCAAAGAGCATAATCAGGAGCCGCGCCCCTTCGTGTGGAAAGCCGATCCTGACGAGATCATCGCCGCTGTGCGCCGGGGGCACCAAACGTTGGAATCAATCCACTAGGAGAAGCGGCATCATGATCGGCCATAGAGTACGATTCGGGGTAACTTTCATTGTGCTGCTTGCTTGTTTGAATGGATGCTCAGGAGGGAAACACCCCTTTCGTCAAATTCAGTTTTGCCTTGCTGGGCCGCAAGAAATTCCAGAATTCACGAGTTTCATGAATAACATTGCCCAAACCTATAAGATGGAATTTGGGGATCGCAGCGGACAAACGCAGTCCGAGCTAGAGATGCTGCATTCTGGCAACGGAAATGTGCCTGTGAATGATCGGATCGTGAATATAGCAGCAAATCACGGCAGCGATTTTAGCTTCGGGGCAGGCAACATGGGCATGCCCACAAATCAAATCGTGATCGGCTTCAATGGCAATGATTTAAAGCAAGCGGTGCCGTTCGCAGACGCCACGGTGCGCGAACTATCGACCAGATGGCGCATACACGAAGTGCCAGATGGAGAAGGTGCCTTTCCACTGTCGCGATGTGACTGAAGCGATCCGAGATGTCCGCTCCCCCTGACTTTTCGGACATTCCCCTGCCGCGTAGCGGCTTTTAATAGCCGCCACCTTGCTCCCTAGCACCACGCCGCCGTCATCGCGCCGCCAACAATATCGGGATTGCAAAGGGCTTTCGCCCTTTGCCCGCCGGAGGCATCCCTAAAATCTAATAAAATCCCAAAAAATCAAACCCCATGATACGACTTATACCACTCGATAAACTTGGGCACGCCCACATCGATGCTGGTGGTCGGCGCGTACCCGTGGTCGCGGGCGATGGCGTCGATGTCGGCAAAGGACTGGCGCACGTCGCCCGGCTGCATGGGCTGGAAGTCGATGATGGCTTTTTTGCCGAGTTGTTCTTCGAGGATTTCGACCACGCGCATCAGGTGTTCGGATTTGTGATTGCCGATGTTGTAGAGGCGGTGAGGCTTGGTGGAGCCGCCCGCCTTGACCTCGCCATCGTCGGGGGCGGGGTTGTCGAGCGATGCGATGACGCCCGCGATGATGTCGTCGATATAGGTAAAGTCGCGGTACATATCGCCGTTGTTGAAGACGGGGATGGGCTGGCCCGCGGCGATGGCCTTGGTAAAGATCCACATCATCATGTCGGGGCGGCCCCACGGACCGTAAACGGTAAAGAAGCGCAGGCCGGTCAGCGGCAGGCGGTAGAGGTGGGCGTAGGTTTCGCTCATCAGCTCATCGGCTTTTTTGGTGGCGGCGTAGAGGCTGATGGGTTGATCGACGCGGTCTTCGACGGCGAAGGGCAGTTTGGTGTTGCCGCCATAGACCGAGGAGGAGGAGGCATAGACCATATTCTCCACGCCGCGATGCCGCCCGATTTCCAGCATGTTCAAATGCCCGGCAAGGTTCGAATGCAGATAGGCGTGGGGGTTGGTGATCGAGTAGCGCACGCCCGCCTGCGCGCCCAGATGGACGATGCGGTCGAATTCAAGGCCTTTGAGCGATTCGACCAGCGGTTCATATTGCGAAAAATCCTGCCGTACGAAGGTAAAGCGGTTTCCGCCCATCTCGCGCAGGCGGGCAAGGCGAGCCTCTTTCAGGGTTACGTCATAATAGTCATTGACCATGTCGATGCCGATCACGGAATCGCCGCGCGCCAGCAGTTTGACCGCAAGGCTGTAGCCGATAAAACCCGCCGCGCCCGTCACCAGAACCTTCATTGCCCAAAAACCCTTTGTTGCCGTTTGGCCTCCTCATATCGTGGCAAAGCTAACAAAGGGTTGGGGCGGGCAAGTCCAGCGTATTGACGGGCCATGGCGCCTGCGCAAAGACGCGCCATGCCTTTTATGTCCGACAATGCCGCCCCTGTTCATCCCGCCGTTTGGACTGCGATGCAGGCCGCCGATGCGCCCCAGCCGCCTTATGACGGCGACGATTTAAGCGCGGCGATGGATGATGCCTTTTCCGCGCTGTTTGGTCGGCCATGCAGCGCGATCTGGGTGGCCAGCGGGACGGCGGCGAACTGCCTTGCCCTGGCCGCGATGGTGCCGCCGCATGGCGCCGCGCTGTGTCATGAGGCGGCGCATATCGAGGTGGATGAATGCGGGGCGCCGGGGTTCTTTACCCATGGGGCCAAACTGGTGCTGGCGGGCGGGGATCATGCCAAACTCTCGCCCGATGCGATCCGGGGGCGGCTGGCCAGCGTGGGCGAAGGGGTTCATCACACGCCCGTCACCGCGATTTCGATAACGCAGGCCAGCGAGGCGGGATGCGTCTATACGCCCGCAGAAGTGGCCGCGATTGGAGATCTGGCGCGGAAAAAGGGGCTGCATTTTCATATGGATGGCGCGCGCTTTGCCAATGCGGTGGCGCATCTGGGCTGTTCGCCCGCGGCGGCCAGTGTGGAGGGCGGGGTCGATGCGCTCTCGTTCGGCTTTGTCAAAAACGGCGGGATGAGCGCGGAGGCATTGGTCTTTTTCGCCCCCGACATGATCGAGGCGACACGTTTCCGCCGCAAACGCGCCGGGCATCTGCAATCCAAGGGCCGCTATCTGGCCGCGCAAATTCTGGCCATGTTGAAGGGCGACCTGTGGTTGAACAATGCCCGCCATGCCAATGCGGCGGCGGGTGAAATCGCGGCCGCCGTCGCCGATCGCCTGATCCATCCGGTGGAGGCCAATGAGGTTTTCATTGCCCTGAACGGCGCGGAACGCGCGGCCCTGCGCGCCGCCGGTTTTGCCTTTTACGATTGGGACGACACCGCCGCCCGCTTTGTCACCGCATGGAACAGCCCGCAGGACGAAGTGCTGGCTCTGGCCAAAGCCCTGCGCGGGTTATGAGCGGCGCGATCAAGGGCGGCGCTTTGGCCAGTTTCGCCATCGTCAGCCTGATCTGGGGCAGCACATGGCTGGTCATTAAGGACCAGATCGCCTTCAGCCCGCCGGGGTGGACGGTGACGTGGCGCTTTATCATCGCCGCCATCGGCATGGCGGGGCTGGCGGCCTATCGCGGCGAATCTCTGGCCCTGTCGCGGAGGGCGGTGGGGCTGGCGGCGCTGGTCGGGTTTTTCCAGTTCTGCGCCAATTTCCAATTGGTCTATCGCGCCGAGGATCACGTGCCATCGGGCCTTGTCGCGGTGCTCTATGCGCTGATGATCGTGCCCAATGCCCTGCTGGGGCGCATCGCCCTCAAATCCCCGATCAGCGGACGCTTTCTGGCCGGGTCGGGGGTGGCGATCGTCGGCATCGCCATGCTGATCACCCAGGAATATCGCGAGCATGGATCGGGCGGCAACACGCTGCTGGGCGTGGGGCTGTCGCTGGGGGGCATCCTTTGCGCCTCGGTCGCCAATATCCTGCAAAACACCGCGCTGGGCCGGGCGCAGCCGGTCGTGCCGCTGGTGGCATGGGCGATGGCGGCGGGCGCGCTGGCCGATGGCGTGACGGCCTATGCCCTGCACGGAGCGCCCGTCCTGCCCCATGATCCGCGCTTCTGGGGCGGAGTGGCCTATCTCGCGCTGGTCGGATCGGTCGCGGCCTTTCCCATCTACTTCGCACTTATCCGCCGCATCGGCGCAGGGCGCGCCGCCTATACCAATGTCATCGTCCCCGTTATCGCCATGACCCTCTCCACCCTGTTCGAGAATTACCGCTGGAGCCTGCTGGCCGCGGCGGGGTCTTTGGTCGCCATGGCGGGGCTGGCCATTGCGATGAGTGGGAGGAGGTAGGGTTTGGTGGGAGGTTTTTTTGGGGGTGAGAGTGCCTCCGGCGGGCAAAGGGCGGGGGCCCTTTGCAATCCCGTTAATGTTATCGTCGTGCCAAAGGTTCAGCGCGGCGCTTGGGTGCAAAGTGGCGGGTTTTAAGGGCCGCTGCGCGGCGGGTGAATGTCTTGAAAGTTAGGGGGAGCGGACATCTTCATCGAGATGGAAATGGGCAAACTGGGATGCCAATAACAAGAAACGCCAAAACGCTCCCAATAACAAAGAATATTCCCGCGATGAATTACCTCAGCATGGCACATGTTTGACACCAGACTCGAACGTCCGCAATAGCACCGTCTCCGGAACGTCTCTTTTCTTCCCGCGAAGCGGCTTAACAGCCCTTACCTCCCCCCACCCACAACGCCGATCCCGAAACGAGCCGCCGCCAGTAACGGGATTGCAAAGGGCCCCCGCCCTTTGCCCGCCGGAGGCATCTGCCCTCTTAAAACCCCATCCAAACACCAGAAAGGCCGCGCAAGGCATGACGCCCCACGCGGCCCTGATGGGAAAACGCCTGCGGTAAATCAGGCCAGCGCGAGTTCCTGCGTATCGGCCAAAATGCCGCGATAATGGCGGGCGCGTTCAAGGTGGCGGTCGCGCTTGTCGGGGCGCTTGGCGCAGGCGGCCAGCAGGTAGCAGCGGTCGATACGGCGGATCAGAAAATCGGCGCTCCATGTACGAGCCATTTTACCATCTCCTGTTCTTATATCTCTACTGTTGCGATAGACATAGTCTGCCGCGAATCGGCGCCATGTTTCAACCCCCATGCGCCGGATTGAGGTCAGCTTGCGTTGACCTGAACCAATTCGCAACAATAAAAATCTGTCCTACAGAAAACCAATTCGGTTATTTAACCCCGTATCCGCAACGGTCCTTATGCGCATGGGCCAATGCGGTAATTCGGGCCGGCGCCGTTGGGCCGGGTTCTTGGCGAAAGTGTTAATCAAGCCGTGGACCACGCCACATTGCGCCAACCGGAGGGACGGGCCAAGCTCCGTCATGACAGGCCATGCGAGCCCGCCTGTCATGGCCGCCCGATCCGCCGTCAGGGCCGAATCGGGCTGTGAAGCAAGGCGGCTACCCGATCATTCGCACGCGCACGCGGCCCTTTCGCGCCCGGACACAGGGCGCCCACGGTGTCGGCCCGATCTCTGCACGCCCACCGCCGGTCCTTGGGCCAGCGGGCACTTGTCATGCCCGCACCCCGAACAAACAACGCGGGCATTTGCCGTGCCCGCTGAAATGCCCGGATCTTACTTAGCGCTTTCGGCTGCCGAAGCGGCGTCGGATGCCGGTGCATCACCGGCTGGCGCTGCTGCGGCAGGCGCAGCGGGCAGGGGCAGGTTCGAACCTTGTTGGTTCAAATAGACCATGACCGCGGCGCGATCCTCCGCCGATTCCAGACCGGCAAAGGTCATCTTGGTGCCATCGGCAAAGGCGCGCGGATTCTTCAGCCATTCGTTCATATTGCTGAAGTCCCACTTACCCCCCTTGCCCGCAAGGCCAGCCGAGAAAGCGAAACCGCCGCGCCCCTTGCCAATTTCATCGCCAAAGATGGCGTGAATATTCGGCCCGATGCCATTGGCCCCGCCCGGCGTGATCGTGTGGCACGATGCGCATTTGGCGAAAACCTGCGCGCCCTTGGCCGGATCGGCCTTGGCCAGCAGTTCCTCGATCGGAACCTCGGCCGGGCCTTCCTTGGCCCCGGACACGCCTTCGATAGGAAAGCCCATGTTTTCGGGGCGGTTTTCCTTGTCGGCACGGAAATAATGGCCCGAAAGGCTTGATAGTCCCAGCGCAACCACGGCGGAACCCAGTACCCAACCGGCGATGGTATTGAAACGACCGCTCATCAACAATGCCCCGTCCCATATGCTTCCAAAGGAAAAATCCCCGGAAGGCGTTTTGCCCTCTGGTGTAGAGAGCGTGAAACCCAAGCGCAAGGCGGATTTATCGCCACCCGCCAGTATTCATGCCCCACTGTCGATACAATTGCATCCGACAGGGTTAAACAAAGCCCACTGGCGCAACAGGTAAAATCAGCCTAAGCGCGACACCGCTATGCACAGCTATCCTACGCCCGCTCTGATCCAGGTCAAAGAACTGACCGCCCAAGCCGCTGAAAATCCTGCACGCGCCATTGCGTTTCAGGGTGCGCCGGGGTGCAATTCGCACCGCGCGGCTCTGGAATATGCGCCGACTTGCGCGGCTTTGCCTTGTTTCAGTTTTGAGGACGCGCTGGACGCGGTGAAGGAAGGGCGTGCCGATCGCGCCATCATCCCCATCGAAAACAGCCAGCATGGCCGCGTGGCCGACATCCATTTCCTGCTGCCCGAAAGCGGCCTGTCGATTGTGGGCGAACATTTCCTGCGTATCGAACATGCACTGATGGCGCTGCCCGGCGCCAAGGGGCCTTTCGCGGCCGCCTATTCCCACCCGCAGGCGCTGGGCCAGTCGCGCCATTATCTGCGTGAACGCAGCATCGTGCCGCTGGCCTATGCCGACACCGCCGGGGCCGCCGCCTTCATCAAGGAACAGGGCGACCCGGCCGCCGCCGCCATCGCACCCGCGCTGGCCGCCTCGCTCTATGACCTCGACATTATCGAAAACAATGTCGAGGACGCCGCCGACAACACCACGCGCTTTGTCGTGCTGGCCCGCGCCCCGCTGGACCCGGCCACGATCGATGGCACGGCAATGACCACGATGATCTTTGAGGTCCGCAACGTCTCGGCGGCATTGTACAAGGCGCTGGGCGGGTTTGCCACCAACGGGGTCAACATGACCAAGCTGGAGTCCTATCAAAAGGGCGCCAGTTTCTCGGCCACGATGTTTTTTGTCGATATCGTGGGCAAGCCCGGCGAAGAGCCGGTGGACCGCGCGCTGGAAGAAGTCGCCTTCCACTGCAAGGATCTGCGCCTGTTGGGCAGTTACGCGCAAAGCCGCCCGCGCGGCTGAACCCAACGCCGCCCGCGCGGCTGAACCCAACGCTGCCCGCGCGGCTGAACCCAACGCCGCCCGCGCGGCTGAACCCAGCGCCGCCCCTGCGGGTAAAGCACGGACAGCCTTGCGCCAAATTCCGGCGCGTGTAACAACCTGCCCCGCATGGATAATCGGGGCAGGAACCACGTGTGAGCGCATCAGCGGCCAGCCGGTCGGCAGAGGCCCGGCAAGCGTGGAACGCGATCCGGCAATCGCGCGATCTGCAATTCACCCCCCTGCCCGACTGGACGCCACCGCCCACGCCTGACTGGATGAAGGCGCTGGCCCGGTTCCTGCGCGATCTGTTTGAGCCGGTGGGGCGGGCGCTGGGCCTGTCATGGCCGGTGGTGGAAAAGATCCTGCTGGTGATGGCGGCGCTGGGGGTGGCTTTGCTGCTCTGGCAAATCGGGCTGGCGTTGCGGGCGCGGATTGCCGCCATGCGCCGCGCGCCCGCCGCCGCGCCAGAATGGAACCCGGACGCCGCCACTGCCCGCGCCCTGCTGGAGGAGGCCGACGCTCTTGCCGAAACGGGGCGGTATGATGAGGCAACCCACCTGCTCCTGCTGCGCAGCCTTGAACATATTGCCCAGCAACGCCCCCATGCCATGACCCCGGCCAGCACGGTGCGGGAAATCGGCGCGCTGCCGTTTTTGTCGACCCCCGCCCGCACGACCTTTGGCCAATTGGCCGGATTGGTGGAACAGGCCCGCTATGCCCTGCGCCCGCTGGGGGCCAATGAATGGCGCCATGCGCGGGCCGCCTATGCCGATTTCGCCGCAAGGCCGGTGGCGTGACGGCATGAGCAAATCGCAAAACCCCTTCTCCCCCCTTGCCGCGCTGGGCCTAGTGCTGGCGGGCGGCGTGTTGCTGGTGGCGATGCTGTGGATGATCGGCGCGGGGGTTGCGGCGGGCGACATCAATGACGGCGGCGCGCATGGTGGCGGGCGCGGCCTTAACGGTTATGGCGCGCTTTATCGCCTGCTGGAAAAGACCGGCCACCCGACCGATTTCGCCCGTGATGAAAATGGCTTTCGGCAAAAGGGCCTGCTGATCCTGACCCCGCCGCAATATGCCGATGGGGGCGATATTGAACGGATCGTGGCGATGCACCGTGCCTATGGGCCGGTTCTGGTCATCACCCCCAAATGGCTGGCCAGCGGCGCCAGCACCGATCAACCCGGCGTTGAGCAGGGCTGGGTGCGGATCAAGGATGTGGATGCGCCCCAATGGGAAGGCTTTCTTGACGACGTGGGCGTAACCATCGCCCCGGCCACCCCGCCGATCACGGATCGTCAGGGGGCGAGCGCCATCCTGCCCTATCCGGCCAAGGTGATGAGCGGGGGGGTCATGAGCGGGAGCGGGAAAAAGCTGATCCCGCTTGTCTCGGATGCGCAGGCGCGCATTCTGGCGGCGCGCTATGACGATCCCACGGGCAGTGCGCTGACGCTGATTTTTGAACCCGATCTGGCCAACAATGCCGGGATGGCGCGGTGGGACAATGCCGAAATCACCCTGCGCCTGATCGACCGGATGGCGGGGGTGGGCGATCCGCGTGTGACCTTTGACCTCACGCTCAACGGGTTGGGGCGGCAACCCAACTTGCTGACGCTGGCCTTTACCCCGCCCTATCTGGCCGCAACACTGGCGCTGATTCTGGCGGGGGTGGCGGTGTTGTGGCGGGCCTATGCGCGCTTTGGCCCGCCTCTGGCCCCGGTGCGCGACATTGCCTTTGGCAAGCGGGCGCTGGCGGAAAACTCAGGCGGGTTGATCCGGCGGGCGCGGCGGTTTCACTTGCTGCCCGGACCTTATGCCGATGCGGCGCGGGGGCGGATCGCGGCGGCGCTGGGGCTTGCCCCGCATGGCGATCCGGTGGTGATCGATGCCGCCATCGAACGCGCCCTTGCCGCCCGCACACCGGAACACAGTTTCACGCAAGCCTGCGCCAGATTACGCGCGGCGCGGCGCCCTGCCGACATCTTGCGCGCCGCGCGTCAATTGCATGCCATTGAAAGGATTTTGACCAAATGACGACATTGGCATTATCGGCGGGATTATCGGCCATGGCAGACATGGCCCAGGCGATCCGAGACCAGATCGCCCAAACGGTCGTGGGTCAGGAACAGGCGGTCGATCACCTTGTGGTCGCGCTGTTTGCCGGGGGGCATGTGTTGATGGAAGGCCCGCCGGGCACGGCCAAGACGCTGCTGGCGCAAAGTTTTGCGGCGACGCTGGGCCTGCAATTCGGGCGGATCCAGTTCACGCCCGATCTGATGCCGGGCGACATTCTTGGCTCGAACCTGTTCAATTTCCAGACCAGCCAGTTCACCCTGACACGCGGGCCGATTTTTTGCGACCTGCTGCTGGCCGATGAAATCAACCGCACCCCGCCCAAGACGCAAGCCGCCCTGCTGGAGGCGATGCAGGAGCGGCGGGTGACGCTGGACGGGGTGGCCCATAGCCTGCCCGAACATTTCATGGTGGTGGCGACGCAAAACCCCATCGAATCGCAAGGCGTCTATCCTTTGCCGGAGGCCCAGCTTGACCGCTTTCTGTTCAAACTGACGATCCCCTATCCCGACGCGCGCGAAGAAGCGCAGATCATCGCCCGCCATGGCGCGCAAAAGACCGCCATTCCCGCCGCCGCCGTCCTGTCGCCCGAACATCTGGCGCAGGCGAGCGCGG
The DNA here is from genome assembly GCF_057401885.1 of Novosphingobium sp. 550D. Lineage (NCBI taxonomy): Bacteria > Pseudomonadati > Pseudomonadota > Alphaproteobacteria > Sphingomonadales > Sphingomonadaceae > Novosphingobium > Novosphingobium sp. 550D. Next base: position 330,133 of record NZ_CM171613.1, read on the forward strand.
CGGTCGCCGGGATCACGCTGGCCCAGCCGCTGGTCGATTACATCGTCCGCCTGATCCGCGCCACGCGCGACAGCGCCGACCTGTCCTGTGGCGCATCGCCGCGCGCGGGCGTGCTGCTGGCCCATGCGGCGCGTGCGCGGGCGGCGCTGGGGGGCCGCGATTATGTGGTGCCCGATGATGTAAAGGCGCTGGCCCCGGCGGTGTTGCGCCATCGCCTGCTGCTCTCCCCCACCGCCGAGATTGAGGGCAAGCAGACCGAAGCGCTGGTGGCCGATATCATCGAACGGACCGAGGCGCCCCGATAGGATGCTGCGCCGGATCGCCCCCGGATTGCAACGCGCAGGCACCCTGCTGCGCCCCGGCCTTGTGCCCAGCCCGCGCTGCGTTCTGGCGCTGGTGTTGCTGGGGCCGGTGGCCTTGGCACTGGCCGCGCTGGTGCCAGCCGCATGGGTGGCGGCGCCCTTGCTGGGGCTTGGGCTGTTGGGGCTGGTGTTGGTCGATGGTGCTTTGGCCGCGCGGTTGGAGGATGTGGCCGTCCACGCCCCCGATCAGGTCGAGATTGGCGAGACTTCGGCCATAACCATCGCCGCCCACCTGTCCAAACCCGCCGCGATGGAGGCCGCCCTTGCGCTGGACCCACGCCTTGCGCCGGGGGGAAAGATCAACGCATCGCTGACCGATGGCCAAGGCCAAGCGCGGTTTGCCCCCAGCCGCCGATGCCATGGCGCAATCGAAACGCTCTGGCTGCGCTGGAACGGCCCGATGGGGCTGGCGCAAAGGGTGGAGCGGCGTGAGATCGACCGCGCGATCCGCGTGCTGCCCTCGGTGGCGGCATTGCGCGGGGCGACGATGCAGGCCTATTTGCGCGACGCCTCATTGGGCCTGATTGCGCGGCGGCTGCGCGGTGAAGGGCAGATGTTCGAGACGTTGACCGATTATCAGCCCGGCATGGACCGGCGGCGCATCGACTGGAAAGTATCGGCCCGCCACGCCCATCTCTATGCCAAGGAATATGAGGTCGAACGCAACAATCCCATCGTTCTGGCGATGGATTGCGGGGCGGCCATGTGCGAGCCGGTGGCGGGCCTGCCCCGGCTGGACCGGGCGGTGAGCGCAGCGCTGCAAATGGCATGGGTGGCGCTGAAAGGAGGCGACCGCGTTTCGCTCTTTGGCTTTGCCGAAAGGGTGATCGCATCGACGCCCTTTGTCACCGACACACGCGATTTTCACCGCCTGCGCCATGCCGCCGCCGATCTGGACTATCATGCGCGTGAGGGCAATTTCACGCTTGCCCTCTCCACTTTGGCCCAGCAATTGGCGCGGCGCAGCCTGATTGTGGTGTTTTCCGAATTTTCCGACCCTACCAGCGCGGAACTGATGCTGGAATCCATTGGGCGCCTTATCGCGCGGCACAGGGTGCTTTTCGTCTGTCTGCGCGATGAGGAACTTGAAACACTGGCCGGGGCGGAGCCGGCCGATATGGACGCTCTGGGCGGATCGGTCGCGGCCAGCGCCCTGCTGCGCCAGCGCGAATGGGTGATGAAGCGGTTGCGCGCGATGGGCGTCGATGTGGTCGAGGCCGCCCATGACGCCATAGGGCCGCGCCTGCTCGACGCCTATATGGCGATCCGCAGCCGGGGAGGGATCGGATGAAAGACTGGATCACCCGCCTTTGGCGCAAACAGACGCAGGAGGCCACCCAAGCCCCCGCCGCCCTGCGCTCCGACCGTTTCCGTCAGGCCCGTGAGGGCGACTGGCGGCGGCTGGAAAGCATTGTCACGGCGGTCGAGAAAGGGCGATTGCGGCGGCTGTCGGATGATGATCTGCTCGACCTGCCGGTGCTTTATCGCCAATTGGCCAGCAGCCTATCGGTCGCCCGCGAAACCAGCCTTGATGCCGCCGCTCTCGCCTATCTGGAGGCGCTGGCCCAGCGGGCGTGGTTCATCATCTATGGCCCGCGGGACAATTTCGGCGGGTGGTTCAAGGGCTTCATCCTGGGCGGGTGGAGCCGGGCGGTGCGCTCGATCCGCGTCGATATTTTGATCGCGCTGGCGCTGATGGTGGCGGGCGTAGCGGTGGGCTGGATGCTGGTGGCGCATGATGCGCAATTTTATGGCATGTTGGCCGGGGCGGACCCGGTGCGCCACCCCGGCGCCAGCGCGAAGCAATTGCGCGCCACCCTGTTCGGCAATCAGGATCAGGACGCGCTGGCCGCCTTTGCCGCCTATCTGTTCGGGCATAATGCGCAGATCGCGATCCTGTGTTTCGCGCTGGGTTTCGCCATCGGATTGCCCAGCGTGCTGCTGCTGATCCAAAACAGCGGGATGTTGGGGGCGATGCTCTGGCTGTTCCATTCGCAAGGGTTGTTGTTCGATTTTTCCGCATGGATCATGGTCCATGGCACGACCGAATTGTTCGCCATCCTTCTGGCCGGGGCCAGCGGCATTCACGTCGGGCGGGCCATCGCCTTTCCCGGCGAATTATCCGTCATGGCCAGCACGGCGGCGGCAGGGCGACGTACCGCCCCCGTCATGCTGGGCGTCGTGCTGATGCTGTTGGTGGCCGGCATGCTCGAAGGGTTTGCGCGGCAATTGATCGATGCCTCGCTGCCCCGCCTGCTGGTGGGGGGCTTCATGCTGGTGTTCTGGCTGGTCTATTTCTTTGTGTACGGGTCCGGAAATTGGGGGGCGCGCAAATGAAACTGCGCCCCGATCAGCGCGAGATCATCACGCCCGAAGGTCTGGCGCTGCGCTTTACCCTTGCGGGGCGGTCGGCGCGGCTGGGGGCTTTGCTGGTTGATCTGATCTGCATGGGCGTCATTCTGCTGCTGGCAATCTTTGCTCTGGTCTATGCCCAGCAAGGGCTGTCTGGGCTGAACATCAAGCTCCATGGCAAGGATGCCAGCCATGCCGCGCAATTCCTCTTCATCCTGTGGACGGGGCTGTTATTCCTGCTGCGCAATGGCTGGTTTCTGATTTTCGAGCTTGGCCCGCGCGGGGCGACGCCGGGGAAAAGGGCGCTGGGTTTGCGGATTGCGGCGCGCGATGGAGCGCGCTTGACGACCGAAATGGTGCTGGCGCGCAATCTGTTGCGCGATATCGAAATCTTCCTGCCTGCGGTCGCGGTCATTTCCGCCATGGGGGGCGAGGCAAGCAGCATGGTCAACTGGGCGGCGGCGGGGTGGTTTCTGCTCTTTGCGCTGATGCCCTTTTTCAACCGCGACTGTTTGCGCGCGGGCGACATGATCGCCGGGACATGGGTGGTCGAGGCCCCCCGCGCCCGTTTGGAACAGGCGATGAGCGCGCACGAATCGCCCATCGAATATGCTTTCGGCCCCGCCGAATTGGGCGTTTACGGCGAATATGAATTGCAGACCCTCGAAGGCGTCCTGCGTGAAAATCAGGCCCCGGCGATGGAGGCGGTCGCCCGCGCCATCTGCGCCAAGATCGGATGGAGCGCGCCGCAGGGGGATGAAATTCGCCGCTTTCTGGATGCCTATTACACGGCGCTGCGCGCAAGGCTGGAACAGGGCCTGCGCTTTGGCCAGCGCAAGGCCGACAAACATGATGGACAAAAACCATGACGATTGTTGAAGACGACCTGAGCGGGCCGGAGATTGCGCGCCTGCTCGAATATCATCTGGCGCAAATGCACCGCTGGTCGCCCGCCTGCAAGGTTCACGCCATGCCGATCGAGCGGTTGCGGGCGCCCGATGTGACATTCTATTCGGCATGGGTGGACGGGCAATTGGCCGGATGCGGGGCGATCAAACATCTGGACGATGGGCACGGCGAATTGAAATCCATGCGCGTCGCCCCCGAATTTCTGGGGCGCGGCATCGGGCGGACGATGCTGCACCATTTGATGGATGTGGGCCGCGCGCGGGGATACCGCCAATTGCTGCTGGAAACCGGCAAGCCGGAGGCCTTTATCCCGGCGCGGCGGCTTTATGAAAGCGAGGGCTTTGTCGAATGTCCCGCCTTTGCCGATTACACCACCGATGATTACAGCCTTTGCATGGCGCGCGACCTGTAATCATCTCTTCGCATTTGCGGCGCATGGCCAATGCGCTATAGGGCCAGAGCAAAGGAGTTGCCCCCATGTCCTCAGTCCGTCCCTGGCGTGATATCGCCCGTCGTCAAAGCCGTCAGATCATGGTCGGCAAGGTTCCCATCGGGGGCGATGCGCCCATCGCGGTCCAGACCATGACCAACACGCTGACCAGCGATGCGGTGGCCACCATCGACCAGATCCGCCGTTGCGAAGAAGCAGGCGCCGATATTGTCCGCGTGTCCTGCCCCGACGTCGAATCGACGGCTGCCTTCAAACTGATCGCGCGGGCCTCGCGCGTGCCCTTGGTGGCCGACATCCATTTCCATTATAAGCGTGCGCTGGAAGCGGCCGATGCGGGCGCGGCCTGTCTGCGCATCAACCCCGGCAATATCGGCGGGTCCGACCGCGTGGCCGAAGTGGTGCGCGCGGCGAAAGCCAATGGCTGCTCGATCCGCATTGGCGTGAACGCGGGCTCTCTGGAAAAGGACCTGCTGGAAAAATACGGCGAGCCCTGCCCCGAGGCGCTGATCGAATCCGCGCTGGATCACATCAAGCTGCTTCAGGACCACGATTTCCACGAATATAAGGTGGCGGTGAAGGCTTCGGACGTGTTCCTTGCCGTCTCTGCCTATATGGGGCTGGCCGATGCGGTGGATTGCCCGCTGCATTTGGGCATCACCGAGGCGGGCGGCCTGATCGGCGGCACGGTCAAGTCGGCCATCGGCATGGGCAACCTGCTGTGGGCCGGTATCGGCGACACGATCCGCGTCTCGCTCTCGGCCCCGCCGGAAGAAGAAGTGCGCGTCGGTTTTGAAATCCTCAAGTCGCTGGGCCTGCGCACCCGCGGCGTGCGCGTCGTGTCCTGCCCGTCCTGCGCGCGTCAGGGCTTTGACGTCATCAAGACCGTCGAGGCGCTGGAAAGCCGCCTGTCGCATATCAAGACGCCGCTCTCGCTCTCGGTCCTCGGCTGCGTCGTCAATGGTCCGGGCGAGGCGCGCGAAACCGACATCGGCCTGACGGGCGGCGGCAATGGCAAACACATGGTGTACCTGTCGGGCGTCACCGACCACACCGTCCAAAGCGAAGACATGCTCGAACATATCGTCAAGCTGGTCGAGGCCAAGGCTGCCGAGCTTGAAGCCGCCAAGGTGGAAACCGAGGCGGCGGAGTAATCCGCTTTATCGCTTCGCGATTTTGATTTTTGCAGGGGGTGTTACACCCCTGCACCCCCATTATGTTTTGGGTGACGATATGGCCTTTAAGGCCGTGCAAAGACACCTCTGGGATTATAGCCTGCGGCGCGGAAAGATTACGCTGAAAAGCGCCGCAGGCTTTCAATGCTGAACCTTGCACACTTCAGCCTTGCGATAGATCGCGCGCAACACAGACAGTAACGGGAGCGCGAGGGTCTAGACCCTCGCATTTACCCCTCCCTTTCGCCCCCGCCTGATTTCCCGATTGCGTCAAAAATCCACGCCCCGCGCCCCGAAATGCGCCACATCCCCGCACATCCCGTGCCCGTGACGCAGCATTCCCAACCCAGCCGCCGCGTCGCGCGCAAACCCACCCAGAAGCCATTCCCCGGCAATACGTCAATCTGCGCCGCTGGTCGGTTTGACACCCTGCGCCCTGTATGAAACTTTTTGGACAAGTGTGAAGGATTGCGCAGCGTCCGGTGAAATCCCGCGCGTGTTCAACCTGTTCACTTGGGGTGGAGGATGCCTCCTGAGGGGCGATGGAGCCGGCAAATGGCCCATCGAAGGAAATAGGGGGAATTTATGGGTTCGGCTTCAAGCTTGCATGATCCGTCGGTCGCGATTTGCGGCGTTTCTATGAATTCTTCCAATCAATCCGGGCCAATTCGGCATTTGGGGCACGCATCCGCGCGCGCTTAATTCGCCCGCCTGACCATCCGTGAAAATTCAAACGTCGCCGGGAACAGGCGGCAACAGGGGACATCCGCATGACCATCAGCCACGGGCGCAAATTTGCCCTCTCCACTTCCTGCGCGCTGGCCGCGCTGGCCGCAACGCCGGCGCTGGCCGCCGATGAACCAGTCGATAGCGGCACGATCATCGTCACCGGCACCCGCCAGGTCGCCCGCAGCGCGACCCAGAGCCTTGCCCCGATCGACGTGCTTTCGGTCAAGGATCTTCAGGCCAGCGGCAAGCAATCGGTGCGCGACCTGCTGGGCACGCTGGTCCCCTCGATCAACGTTTCGAACAGCGGCGCGGGCGCCAGCTTTGCGGTCAAGACGCTTTCGCTGCGCGGTCTGGCGGGCGACCATGTGCTGATCCTGGTCAATGGCAAGCGCCGCCACAACACCGCCACCATGTTCATCAACGGCACGACCCAAAACGGCCAGTCGCCCGCCGACCTTGACCTCATCCCGTCGAACTCGATCTCGCGCGTCGAAGTGCTGCGCGATGGCGCGTCGGCGCAATATGGTTCGGACGCGATTGCGGGCGTGGTCAACGTGATCCTCAAGGATGACCTGTCGGGTACGGCCACGATGCTGGGCGGCACGACGATGGATGGCGGCGGCGAAACCGCCCGTATGTCGGTGGACAAGGGCTTTGCCATTGGCGAGGCGCGCCTGCATTTGTCGGCTGAAGGCTGGCTTCAGGCCCGCACGGTGCGTTCGGGGCCCAATCCGGGGCAATTCTATGCCCGCACCGGCCAGCTTTACAGTTCGACCACCGGCGCATTTGACCCGCGTGAGGCAACCGTCAACCGCAACGTCAACAAGGCGGGCCAACCGGCCAGCGAAGGCTTCAACCTTGGCTATGATTTCAGCGTCCCGGTCGGCGCGGTCAAACTCTACAGCTTTGGCACGTTCAGCCACCGCCATAATGATGCATGGCTGACCTATCGCTTCCCTGATGCGCCCAACAACATCCCCGAAATCTATCCCAACGGCTATTCGCCCCACCTGCATATCAGCGACCATGACTATCAGGTGACCGCGGGCATCAAGAGCCAGAAGGGTGCCGCGATCAATTTCGACTTCTCGTCCAGCTATGGCGTCAGCCTCGTCTCGATGGTTGAAACCACCGCGCTTAATGCCTCAATGGGCCCGGCCAGCCCGACCACCTTCTACATCGGGCGGACCAAGAGCACCGAGTGGACCAACAATCTCGACCTGCAAAAAGACGTCAATCTGGGGCTGTATCAGCCGCTCTCGGTGGCGGTGGGCGGCGAATATCGCCAGACCACCTATGGCATCGAAGCAGGCGAGGCAGCCTCCTATATCGATGGCGGCTATCGATCGACCACCGGGGCCAATGCGGGCGTGCTGCGCACCAGCGGTTCGCAGGGCGTGACCGGTTTCGCCCCCAGCATGGCGGGCAGTTGGAAGCGCAAGGCGTGGAGCGCCTATATCAACCTTGAGCAGAAGATCCTGCCCGGCGTCGAAGTCGCGCTGGCCGGTCGCCATGAAGATTATTCCGACTTTGGCAAGACCGACACCGGCAAGGTTTCGGCGCGTATCGAACCGACCAAAGGCTTTGCCCTGCGCGGCACGGTCAGCACGGGTTTCCGCGCCCCCACGCTGCAACAGCAACACTATTCCTCGGCCAGCACGATCAATGTCAGCGGCACGCTGCTGCCGGTTTCCGCGCTGCCGGTGGATTCGCCCGCAGGCATCGCGCTGGGGGCAAAGGCGCTCAAGCCTGAACGGTCGACCAACTATTCGCTGGGCTTTGTGTTCAACGCGATCCCGCGCTTCAACCTGACTGTGGACGCCTATCAGATCAAGCTGAAGGACCGTATCCTGCTCTCCTCGACGCTGCAGGGCGCCGTGGTGCGCAGCGTGCTGGCGGCGGCCGGGATCACGTCTTCGGCGGGCGGCTTCTACTTCTCGAACTCGACCGACACGCGCACGCGCGGTATCGACATCGTGGGCACCTATCGCGCGGATCTGGGCGATCTGGGCAATGCCAACCTCAGCCTGTCGGCCAATTTTTCCGAAACGGTGTTCACCCGCGTCGATTCGGTTCCGGCGGTCCTCTCTTCGGCGGGGCTTGTCCTGATCGGGCGCGACCGTCAGGGCGACTTTACCGTGGGCACGCCGCGTGAAAAATTCATCGCCAATGTCGCCTGGGAAAAGGGTCCGGCGGCCCTAAACCTGCGCGCCACCCGTTTTGGCCGCGTGACGCAAATGAACGCCAGCGCCGCCGGGCCGGACGCCAGCATCGACCCCAAGGTCATCTTCGACTTCGACGCCAGCTACAAGCTGAGCAATGGCATCAAGCTGGGCGTGGGCGCGAACAATATGTTCAACATCTATCCCAACAAATTGCCCACCGCTTTGCAGGGCAACGGCTTCTCGCTCTACAACGCCTATTCACCCTATGGCGTGAGCGGGGGCTTCTATTACGCCCGTCTCAGCATGTCGTTCTGATAGCATCCGTCTGAAAACACCTGCGGGGTCGCCGATGATGGCGGCCCCGCCCCCATTTCCCCTTGCCGACCTTCCCCCCGCGTGGAGTATCCCTTGATGACCTTTGCCAAGCGCCCCCTCTTTCTGGCATCGCAGGCCGTGCTGGCCGCCGCCATCGCATTGGCCGGGGCGCCCCTGAACGCAGCGCCCGCCAATCTGCCGCCTCCGGGCGGCGAAACGCCGGTGGCGTTTGATGTCCACGCGGGCACGTCCTATGCGGTTTCGGTTTCGCCCGACGGCCAATGGCTGGCCTTTGACCTTCAGGGCAGCCTGTGGGTCATCCCGGCCAAGGGCGGCGAGGCCAAGCGCATCACCGATTATTTCAACGACGCCCATCTGCCCACATGGTCGCCCGATGGATCGCGCATCGCCTATTACGCCTATCGCGACGGTGACTATGACCTGTGGACGGCCAAGGCCGATGGCAGCGACGCCAAACAATTGACCCATGGCGAATTTGACGACCGCGAACCCAGCTGGTCGCCCGATGGCAAGAGCATCGCCTTTGCCAGCGAACGCGGGGGCGGATACGATATCTGGACTATCGATGTGGCGACCGGCGCACTGACCCAACTGACCAAAGGCCCGCGTGAGGATCGCGCCCCGGCATGGTCCGCCGACAGCGGCACGATCGTCTTTTCCGGCGCGGGCAGCCTCTATTCCGTCCCGGCCAAGGGCGGCGATGTCACCACCTTGCGCAGCGCCCCTGCCGGCACGCGCTATGATAGCCCCTCGCTCTCGGCCAAGGGCGCATTGGCCTATGTCACCGCCGATAGCACCGGCAGCCATCTGGAGGTGGACGGCAAGGTCGTCTCGGGCAAGGAAAACGTCTTTCCCTTCCGCGCCACATGGGCCGGGGGCGATGCCTATTACATTTCCGACGGATTGATCCGCCGCCGCACCGGGGCGAAACTGGCCACCATCCCCTTTTCCGCGCGTCTGGAGGCGATCAAGCCGGTCTATACCCGCGCCAAGCGCGATTTCACATCGACCGCCCCGCGCCGCGTTCTGGGCATTCAGCATCCTGCGCTGTCGCCCGATGGGGGCCAAATCGCCTTCGTCGCGCTGGGCGACCTCTATGTCGTCTCGGCCAAGGGCGGCAAACCGCAGCAATTGACCCATGACGAAGCGCTGGAGGCCGATGCCGCATGGTCGCCCGATGGGCGCAGCCTTGCCTATACGTCGGACAAGGGCGGCGGGTTGCCGCAGATCTGGGTGCGTGACCTTTCCACCGGCAAGGACCGTCAGGTTACCAACAGCCCGAACCAACCGCTTGGCGCGGCATGGTCGCCCGACGGCAAACGGATTGCTTTCCTCGACACTGATGGCCGCTGGGGCGTGGCAGGGCTGATGGTGGTGGATGTGGAGAGCGGCGTGATGACCCGCCTGCAACCCAGCCTGCCCCAGCCCGGCAAGCCGACGTGGAGCCCCGATGGCCGCTATGTGGCGGTGGCTTTGTCCAAACCCTATTCCACCAGTTTCCGCGAAGGCAATAACCAGATCTGGATGGTGCCCAGCGACGGCAAGGGTACGCCCTTCTGGCGCGATGCGGACAAGGCTTCGCTCGATTCGCGCGGCGGGGGCGGGCCGGTCTGGTCGCCCGATGGGCAGAAAATGGCGGGTATTCAGGACGGCGTGCTGAAAATCTGGCCGGTGTCGCCCGATGGCACAGCTCTGGGTTCCCCCCGCGCCTATACGTCCGAAATCTCGCATTATCCGACGTGGAGCGGGGACGCAAAATCGGTGCTGTTCCAAGCGGCGGACAAGTTGAAGATCGTCAGCGTCGAAACCGGCGCCATCCGCGACGTGCCGCTCGACTTCACCTATACGCTGGCGATTCCCAAAACCAGGATCGTCGTCCACGCAGGCGCCATGGTCGATGCCGTCACCGATGCGACCCAGACCAACAAGGACATCGTGATCGAAGGCAACCGCATCACCGCGATCCTGCCCCATGACACGAAGAATTATGCGGGCGCGGACAAGGTGATCGAGGCGCCGACCCTGACCGCTATTCCCGGCCTGATCGATCATCACGCCCATGCGCAAAAGGACTTTGGCGCCAATCTGCATCTGGCATGGCTGTCCTATGGCATCACCACGGTGCGCGATCCGGGCAACCAGCCCTATGACGGGATCGAGGACCGCGAGGCATCGGAAGCCGGTGTCCGCATCGGGCCGCGCATCTATACGACCGGGCCGCTGCTGGAATGGCGACGGGTGTTCTATCGCATGGGTGTGGCGGTGTCGGGTCCGGCGCATCTGGAACGCGAGATCATGCGGGCCAAGGCGCTGAAATATGACCTCATCAAATCCTATGTCCGCATGCCCGATTTCGGCCAGCGCCGTCTGGTCGAGGCCGCGCATGAGATGGGCGTGCCGGTGGCGACGCATGAAATCTTTCCGGCGGCCTATACCGGCGTCGACAACACCGAACACCTTGGCGCCACCAGCCGTCGCGGCTTTTCGCCCAAGCAGGGTCCACAGGGTAAGGTCTATGAGGATGTAATCCAGTTGTTCGGCCGTTCGGGCCGGACGCTGACGCCGACGAATTTCGGCGCAATCAACACATTCCTGGCCAAGCATCCGGAGTTCCGCAAAGATCCGCGCCTATTGCTCTATCCGGAATGGGCACGCAAAACGGTGAGCGAAGGTGAGGCCCTGCCGCCTGCGTTGCTCTCGATGCAGGCGGGGCAGTTGGAAGGTCTCAACGCCATGAAGGCGGCGGGCACTCTGATTGCGGCAGGCACCGACACGATGATCGCCCCCAATCTTCAGGCCGAAATTTCATCCTATGTCGATGGCGGCTTTACCCCGTTCGAGGCATTGAAAACCGCCACCGTCAATTCGGCCAAGGCGCTCAATCTGGATGCGGGCACGATCGAGGTGGGCAAGCTGGCGGATATCATTCTGGTCGACGGCGATCCGCGCAAGGATATTGCGGCCACATTCCGGGTAAAACAGGTCATCACCAATGGCCGCCCCTTCACCGTCGAGGAATTGCTGGCCAAGGCGCAGCGCAAGCCCTGATCCGCCTCCAAATCGGCTAAGGCATTCAATACGAGGCCGGAAGGGCAAGGGATTTCCTCTCGCTCCTCCGGCCTCAATGGTTTAGTCGAGGGCGGATCGTAAAGATGAGGGCATGATGCGGTTGGATCGAATGGCACGTTGGGCTTTGTGGCCGTTGATGATTTTTGCCACCTATATGGCGCTTTCGCCCAATCCTATGGCCATGCCCACCGATCATATGGGGGACAAGGTCAACCATATGATCGCCTTTGCCGTGCTGACGCTGATCAGCCGCGTGGCCTATCCGACAACTTCACCCTGGCGGGTGCTGGAGCGCATGGCGTTGTTCGGCGCCTTGATCGAAGTGTTTCAGGCGATCCCTGAATTGCACCGTGATTGCGATTGGCGCGACTGGGTGGCCGATATGGTGGCGACTTTGGTTGTGCTGGTGCTGCATGGACTGGCCACGCGCCGCTTCCGGATTTTCAATCGCGCATAAGAAAAGGGGCGGCACCTTTCGGCACCGCCCCTTTTCCTGTGAGACCCGTCGATCAGAAGAAGCCGAGCTTCTTCGGGCTGTAGCTGACCAGCAGGTTCTTGGTCTGCTGATAGTGATCGAGCATCATCCGGTGGGTTTCGCGACCAATGCCCGACTGCTTGTAGCCACCGAAAGCGGCGTGGGCCGGATAGGCGTGGTAGCAGTTGGTCCACACGCGGCCCGCCTGAATGGCGCGGCCAAAGCGATAGCAGGTGTTGATGTCTCGACTCCACACGCCGGCACCAAGGCCGAACATCGTGTCATTGGCGATGGCCAGAGCTTCTTCAGGCGTCTTGAAGGTCGTGGTCGAGACCACCGGACCAAAGATTTCCTCCTGGAAGATGCGCATCTTGTTGTGGCCCTTGAACACGGTCGGCTTCACGTAATAGCCACCGGCCAAATCGCCACCCAACTGCCCCGCTTCGCCGCCGATCAGAACTTCTGCGCCTTCGTCACGGCCGATGCCGATGTAGCGCAGGATCTTTTCCTGCTGCTCCTGGCTGGCCTGCGCGCCGATCATCGTGGCCATGTCGAGCGGGCTGCCCTGCACGATGGCTTCGACGCGCTTGAGGGCGCGCTCCATGAACTGGTCGTAGATCGATTCCTGAATGAGGGCGCGCGACGGGCAGGTGCAGACTTCGCCCTGATTGAGCGCGAACATCACAAAGCCTTCGATCGCCTTGTCGAAGAAGTCATCGTCGGCATTGCACACATCGGCAAAGAAGATGTTGGGCGACTTGCCGCCCAGTTCCAGCGTGACCGGGATCAGGTTTTCCGAGGCATATTGCATGATCAGGCGACCGGTGCTGGTTTCACCGGTAAACGCGATCTTGGCGATGCGCTTGGACTGGGCCAGCGGCTTGCCAGCTTCGAGGCCGAAACCGTTGACGACATTGAGCACACCGGCGGGCAGAACGTCCGCAATCAGATCCATCAGGACCAGGATCGATGCCGGGGTCTGTTCGGCCGGCTTGAGCACGATGCAGTTGCCTGCGGCCAGTGCGGGCGCCACCTTCCATGCCGCCATCAGCAGCGGGAAGTTCCAAGGAATGATCTGACCCACAACGCCCAGCGGTTCGTGGAAGTGATAGGCAGCCGTATCGTGGTCGATTTCACCGATGCTGCCTTCCTGAGCGCGGATGCAGCCAGCAAAATAACGGAAATGATCAATCGCCAGCGGAACGTCAGCCGCCATGGTTTCACGAATCGGCTTGCCATTGTCCCAGGTTTCGGCCGTGGCGAGCAGGGCAAGGTTCTGTTCCATCACATCGGCAACACGAAGCAGAACACGCGAACGTTCGGCGGGCGAAGTGCGGGCCCATGCATCCTTGGCGGCGTGGGCCGCATCAAGCGCCAATTCAATATCATCCGCGTCCGAGCGAGCGACCTGGCAAACGACTTTACCGTTGATCGGCGACACATTATCGAAATAGCGGCCAGCGCGCGGCGCCACCCACTTGCCACCAATGAAATTGTCATACTTGGCGGGAAACGGCGCTACAGCGCCAACGCGATCAGCCGATACGGCGTCCATGTTGCAAGCTCCTCTCGATTCACCAGCATTGTGCGCTGGGGCTACGCAGAGGGTTTTCACCAATTGTCAGACAGACGAAATTGGCCATTGGGATAAGGGGGTCAGATTAATTGTAATGCAGGCGCATAAGACAACACCCCCCTCAAGAAATACCTTGAGGGGGGTGTTGTCGGGCCTTTTAGGCCATCATTATGAATGGGTTTTTCTCTTCCTCCCCTTGGGGGGCAAGGAAGCTGTCTTGCGAACACACAAAGGCTCAAGCGCAGACAATAATGCCTGGCGACGACCTACTCTTCCAACGCTTGAGCGTTAGTACCATTGGCGCGGTCAGGTTTCACGGCCGAGTTCGAGATGGGATCGGGTGGGGCACTGACGCTATGGTCACCAAGCAATATGGTCTGCGCTTGTGTCTTTGGGGTTCTTGATGCCGTTCTTCTTCGATGCTGCAAACTGGCTCGACAATCGCCCTTGCTGTCATTCCCATGCGCCGCTCCCATCAAGGGAGCTTCATGCGCAGGACTGATATTGACAGTGCAGGTTCTCAAGCATGATCAGAGTTATTAGGACCGGTTAGCTTCATGCGTTACCGCACTTCCACACCCGGCCTATCAACGTGATGGTCTATCACGACTCGATGAAGTCTTATCTTGAGGGAGGCTTCCCGCTTAGATGCTTTCAGCGGTTATCCCGTCCATGCATAGCTACCCTGCTGCGCTCCTGGCGGAACGACAGGTACACCAGAGGCATGTTCACCCCGGTCCTCTCGTACTAGGGGCAACTCCTCTCAAACTTCGACGCCCACGGCAGATAGGGACCAAACTGTCTCGCGACGTTCTGAACCCAGCTCACGTACCACTTTAATTGGCGAACAGCCAAACCCTTGGGACCTGCTCCAGCCCCAGGATGTGATGAGCCGACATCGAGGTGCCAAACGATTCCGTCGATATGAGCTCTTGGGAATCATCAGCCTGTTATCCCCGGCGTACCTTTTATCCGTTGAGCGATGGCCCTTCCACGAGGGACCACCGGATCACTATGACCGACTTTCGTCTCTGCTCGACTCGTCAGTCTCGCAGTCAGGCAGGCTTATGCCATTGCACTCTAACAGACGGTTTCCAACCGTCCTGAGCCTACCATCGCGCGCCTCCGTTACTCTTTAGGAGGCGACCGCCCCAGTCAAACTACCCGCCACAGAGGGTCCCCGAACCGGATAACGGTCCTGGGTTAGACATCAGAAAACAACAGGGTGGTATTTCACCTATGGCTCCACATCAGCTGGCGCCAATGCTTCAA